>NZ_JBFAYF010000018.1:0-50067 GCF_040681165.1 Actinoplanes sp. NPDC051851
TTCTTCGCCACCGCGGCAGTATCCACGGCGTCAGTTGTCATGGTCATCAGATGCGTCTCCTTGATCAGGAGTTACACCGTTATTTGTACAGTCCCGGTGCCAGAATTTGCGGGTGGGTATCAATCAGAGGTTGGCCCGGACCGAGGACATGACCGACCGGATCCCGACCTGGGATGAGTTCACCGGTCCACGCACCGGCGTCGTCGAACTCCCGAACCGGATCTTCTGGTCCGGTGTTCCGGCCTTCGACGTCGAGAACGCACCCCGGCGCCTGACCCTGTACACCACGCTGATCGGTGACGGCCAGCGCGCCGACCTGGCCCGATGGATCAACCGCGACCTCCTCGTCCGGGACTGGCCGAAGATCCGGATGCTGACCGCCCAGGTTCTGGTCCGTGCCTGGGAGGGGCTGTTGCCCGAGTTGGCGGCGGCCTGACCCACAGCGCACGTGTGAGACCGACCTGATCGCACCGCTCGTCGCGGCTGATGCGCCGTCTCCGCACCGTGTTTCTCCGGGTCGGCAACCAGGTGGCAATCGCTGTTCCCCTCGATCGGGTGCGGTCCGGGCCGATCGGGAGGGATGTCGGGGTGGGCCGGAGCGGTGACGGGGAGAAGACGTGACGATGCGAGGTCCCCGTTGGCTGCCGCTGTGGCCGGTCGCGGTGCTGCTGGTGAACGCGGCGTTCATGGTCTCGATCAGCCGGCTGCCGTTCTACGGGATGATCAACACGATCGACCTCGCGCTGTTGCAGGTGCTCGCTCTGGTGGTCACGGCCCGTACGGCGTTCCAGCGCGGGATGACCCGGCGGGAACGACGGCCGTGGCTGCTGCTCGGGGCGTACTGGGTGCTGGGTCTGGTCGTTCAGGTCCTGTTCTTCGCCGCGTTCAGCGGTGGGCCGGGGCATCCGCCGAAGCCGGGCGTGCTGCTGGCCGCCGCGATCACCTGGGCGGTGCAGGTGGCGCCGATGCTCGCGTGCCTGCTGGCGTTCCCGGTCCGGGCGATGACCCGGGCGGCGCGGATCCGGTTCGGGCTGGACATGGCGGCGGTGTGCGGCGGCGGGTTCATCGCCCTGTGGTTCCTGGTCCTGGCGCCGGCGCTGCACTCGACGCTCGGCTCGCCGCGGACCATCACGATCACCCAGCCGGTGCTGAACCTCGTGATCATCTTCGTGGTCTGCGCGGTGATGATGCGCGGCGGGGTGACCACCCCTCGGCACCCGCTGACCTTCCTGCTCTTCGGCAACGTGGCGCTCGGGATCGGCGTGATCTCCGTCGGATACGTGCTGACCCGGCACGACGTCGTCCCCTCCATGCCCGCGATCGACATCCTGCAGCACGCCGGCATCCTGTCGCTGACCACCGCCGCCCTGCTGCACCGGCGCGGCGTCGGCCGGGACGTTCAGGTCACCGCGGCGGCCGGTCACCGGCGGCCGACGATCCTGCCGTACCTGGCCCTCGGACTCGGCTACGGCGTGCTGATGGCGGCGGCCCTCACCTCGCAGCCCGGCCTCTGGATCGGCCTGATCGCCGGCGCGCTGGTGCTGACCGGCGCGATCGCCGGACGGCAGGTCATCGCGCTGCGGGAGAACCACGACTTCGTGGTCCGGGACGCCCTGACCGGCCTGGCCAGCCGGGTCGCCGTCTACGACCGCCTCAACCGGGCGGTCGAGCGCAGCACCCGGACCGGCCGGCCCACCGCGGTCCTGCTGATCGACCTGAACGGGTTCAAGCCGGTCAACGACCGTCTCGGGCACGCCGCCGGCGACGAGCTGCTGGTGGCCTTCGGCGACGTGCTGCGGGCGAGCGTCCGCTCCGGCGACACCACGGGGCGGCTCGGCGGCGACGAGTTCGTGGTCATCCTGCCCGAGGTCAACGACACCGCCACCGCGCTGCAGATCGCCGAGTCGATCGTGGCGGCCTGCGCGGCCCCGTTCACGGCGGCCGGCGAGCGGGTGCGCGTCGGCGCCAGCATCGGCGTGAGCATCACGACGGCGGACCGGCTGATCGAGGGCCAGGAGCTGCTGCACCAGGCCGACGTCGCGATGTACCACATCAAGCGGCAGCGCAACGAGCACGAGCACGTCGTCCTCTACGACCTGGCCATGGAGATCGACGCCGCGTCGGTGCCCGCTCCGGCGGCGATGCCCGGCCTCGACCCGGCCGAGCTCGCCGAGCTGGACCGTCTCCGCAGCCGCGTGGCCGAACTCGAGCGCAAGGGCGGCCGTCTGCCGGCCGCCGAGCTTCGTTGATTCTTCTTTCGGGTACGCGGCACAACGCCGACTGATACCCCCTGGGGTATGCTGGTCGTCATGGAGATGAGCCCGGTCCTGCTGAAGGACGCGCTGACCCGGTTGAAGCGAGCGCAGGGGCAGCTCGGCGCGGTGATCGCGATGATCGAAAACGGTGAGGACTGCAAACGGGTCCTCACCCAGCTCGCCGCGGTGTCCAGCGCCGTCGACCGGGCCGGCTTCAAGATCATTGCCACCGGCATGCGCGAGTGCCAGTCCGCTCACGCGCGCGGCGAGGAGCCGCCGATGACCGACGAGGAGCTGGAGAAGCTCTTCCTCGCCCTCTCCTGACCCGCCCCGCCCCCTTTCTCCTGACCACCCCGCGGCCTCGGCCGCATTCTGCCTTCCACATACCCCCCGGGGTATGCACCGAGAGGAGTCAACAGATGACCAAGAAACCGGCGACCATCGATGCCACCGACCTGCACCACCTGATCACCAACGGCCAGGCGCCCCGGATGATCGACGTGCGCACCCCGGCCGAGTTCGCGGCCGTGCACATCCTCGGGTCCGTCAACATGCCGCTCGGCGCGCTGCGCCTCGACCCCGACGACCGGGTGGTGCTCGTCTGCCGCTCGGGACAGCGCGCCACCCGGGCCGCGGCCGGACTGCCGCACTCCCGGGTGCTCACCGGCGGCATCCTCGCCTGGCAGGCCCTCGGCGCTCCGGTCACCACCGGAGCCCCGCGCTGGGACCTCGACCGCCAGGTCCGCCTGGTCGCCGGCGGCCTCGTGGTGACCGCCGTCCTCGCCAGCACCGTCGTCGAACCGGCCAAGTGGCTCGCCGCCCTGGTCGGCGGCGGACTGGCCGTCGCCGCACTGACCGGAACCTGCGCCCTGGGCACGCTCCTGGCCGCGCTGCCCTACAACCGTCGCTGACCAGCCGTGATCTCCGCCCTCGGGTTCGGCCTGGTCATCGGGGTACTGCTCGGCCTACTCGGCGGTGGCGGCTCGATCCTGGCCGTCCCCGCGCTCGTCTACGGCGCCGGGCTCACCCTCGCGGCGGCCGTACCCACCTCACTGCTCGTCGTCGGCCTCTCCTCGGCCACCGCCCTGCTCCCCCGGCTCCGCGCCGGGCTGGTGCGCTGGCGGATCGCCGGGATCATCGGCGGGACCGGCGCCGTCGCGGCCTTCGCCGGGGCCGCCGTCAACCGCCTGCTCGACCCGCGTCTGGTCCTCCTCGGCTTCGCCGCCCTGATGGTCGTCGCCGGGATCCGGATGCTGCGCGCCCGCGACGAGCCCGGCGGCGCCTGCGCCCTGCCCGGCGGCGGCGTCGACTGGCGCGGCTGCCTGCCCCGTTCGGTAGCCGCCGGGCTCGCCGTCGGCTTCCTCACCGGCCTGTTCGGCGTAGGCGGCGGGTTCCTCGTCACCCCCGCCCTGGTCCTGTCCCTCGGCCTGAGCATGCCCGCCGCCGTGGCCACCTCCCTGGTCGTCATCGTGCTCAACGCCACGGCCGGTTTCGTGGCACACGCCGGCGACGCCGCTCTCGACTACCGCGTCACCGGAACGTTCGCCCTCGCCGCCGTCGCCGGTTCCCTGACCGCCGGACGGATCGCCGGACGCCTGCCCACCACCCACCTGCAGCGCGCCTTCGCCTGGCTGGTGTTCGCCGTCGCCGCGTTCGTCGTCATCACCAACATCTGAAGGAGTGATCCATGCTCTTCACCCAGTACTACCTCGACTGCCTGTCCCAGGCCTCCTACCTGATCGCCGACGAGGGCACCGGCCGCGCCGTGCTCGTCGACCCGCGCCGCGACATCGGCGAGTACCTGGCCGATGCCCAGACCCACGGCCTGCGCATCGAGGGCGTCATCAACACCCACTTCCACGCCGACTTCCTCGCCGGCCACCTGGAGGTCGCCGCGGCCACCGGCGCCTGGATCGGGTACGGCCACCGCGCTTCGACCGAGTACCCGATCCGCCGCCTCACCGACGGCGCACGGATCAGCCTCGGCGACGTCACCCTGCAGATCATGGAGACACCCGGCCACACCCCGGAGTCGATCAGCGTGCTGGTCCACGAGCACGCGGCCGACACCGTCCCGTACGGCGTCCTCACCGGTGACGCCCTCTTCATCGGCGACGTCGGCCGCCCGGACCTGCTCGCCTCCACCGGAACGACCGCCGACGAGCTGGGCCGGATGCTCCACGACAGCGTGCAGCGCCGTCTGATGGGCCTCCCCGACGAGGTGCGGGTCTTCCCCGCCCACGGCGCCGGCTCCGCCTGCGGACGGAACCTCTCCCCCGACCGACAGTCCACCATCGGCGAGCAGCGCCGCACCAACTACGCCTGCGCCCCGATGCCCGTCGACCGGTTCCTCGCCCTGGTCACCGCGGGTCAGCCGGCCGCACCCGGCTATTTCGCCTTCGACGCCGACCTCAACCGCCGCACCCGCGACCTGTTCGACCACACCACCCCGCCCCGGGCACTCCCCGTCGACGCATTCACCGCCGCACGCGCCGCCGGGGCCATCGTGATCGACGCCCGCGACCCGCACGAGTTCGCCGCCGGACACCTGCGCGGCGCGCTGAACATCCCGGCCGACGGCCGTTTCGCCGAGACCGCCGGAACCGTCGCACGGCCGGACGACACCCTGCTCGTGGTCGGCCAGCCGGAGGTCGTCACCCGCCTCGCCCGCATCGGCTTCGACCGGGTACTCGGCTACCTGGACGACCCCGACGCCACCCTGCCCCGGATGGCGGCGGACCTCACTCCGGCCGTGCGGCGTACCGCGACCGAGCTGCGCGCCGCCCTCGACGACGCGCGCCCGCCGCTGATCCTCGACGTGCGCGGTGCGGCCGAACGCGAGCGGGGCGCCATCCCCGGGTCGGTACACATCCCGCTCGCCGAACTCCCCCGCCGCACCGCCGAGATCCCCACCGACAGCCCGGTCGTGGTGCACTGCGCTGGCGGCTACCGCTCCTCGGTCGCCGCCAGCCTGCTGCGCGCCACCGGCCACCCGGACACCACCGACCTCCTCGGCGGCTACACCGCCTGGCAGCAGCTGGTCACCGCCTGACCGGGTCCGGGCCTACCCGGACGCGAACGTCTCCTGACCGAACAGGGCACGGGTCCCGGCAGCGCATGGCGTTGCCGGGACCGTTGACGCCATCGATCCCGTCGTTCACAGTCGAGGACCGGATCGCAGTGGCAGTCATCGATACAAGCACAGGTGGTGACAGCGGATGCGCGCGGACGGCGCCGAGCGGGTTCGGGCCGCGCGAGGCGGGGATCGCGCCGCGCTGGAGGGGCTCGTCGCGGACTGTCTGCCGATGGTGTACACGCTGGTCGGCCAGGCGCTCGACGATGATGTGGACGTCGACGACGTCGTCCAGGACGTCATGGTGCGCGCCCTGCGCAAGCTGCCGGCGCTGCGGACGCCGGAGAGTTTCCGGCCCTGGCTGGCGGCGATCACGCTGCGTCAGATCAGCACCCACCGGGACCGGGTGGCGCGGGCCGCCGAGCGGACGGCCCCGCTGGACGAGGCGGCCGAGGCCGGGCCCGACGGCGTACCGGAAAGGGAACTGGAGCTCTCCGCCCAGCGCCGCCAGGTGCGGCAGGCGGGGCGCTGGCTCGACGCCGCGGACCGGTCGCTGCTGGCGCTCTGGTGGCTGGAGGTCGCCGGGCGGATGACCCGCGCCGAGCTGGCGTCCGCGCTGGGCGTGACGGTGGCGCACGCCGGCGTCCGGATCCAGCGGATGCGCCGGCAGCTCGATCTGAGCCGGACCGTGGTGGCCGCCCTGCGGGCCCGGCCGCCCTGCCCCGGGCTGGGTGCGGCGCTGACGGGATGGGACACCGTACCCGGACCACGGTGGCGCAAGCGCGCGGCCCGGCACATCCGCACCTGCCCGGCCTGCACCGGGGTCACCGACGGGCTGACGCCCACCGATCACCTCCTGCCGAGCCTGATCCTGCTGCCCGCGCCCACCACGCTGACCGGCGCGGTCCTGGCCGAGCACGGCGGCGGCGTCGCGGCGACGGCGGCCGCCACGGCCACGACCGCGACGAAGGCGGCACTGCTCGGCGCCGCGGCCCACCCGGTGATCGCCGCCGTCGCCGCCGGGGCGCTGGCCGTCGGAGCGACGGTCACCACGGTCCGGGTGTCCACGCCGGAGACGACCACGCCGCCGCCCGTCGCCGCCCCGGCGACGACGTCACCCAGCCGGAGCACCGCACCGGCGAGCGCCCCCACCAGCGGGACGACGCTCCTGCGCGCCGGGCCGGTCTCGCTGGAGTCGGTGAACGCGGCCGGGCGCTACGTCACCGCGGCCGGCACCGTCGGGGTCCTCACCGCCGTCACCCCGGCCAACACCACGACCGCCCGGCGGCAGGCGACCTTCCAGGCCGTCGCGGGCCTGGCCGACCCCGGTTGCCTCTCGTTCCGCACCGCCGACGGCCGCTACCTGCGCCACTCCTCCTGGCGGATCCGGGTCGCCGAGGAGGAGGGCACCGCGCTGTTCCGCGGCGACGCCACCTTCTGCCCCCGCGCGGGTGCCGCCACCGGGTCGGTGACCCTCGAATCGGCCAACTACCCCGGATGGTTCCTGCGTCACCGGAACGACGACCTGTGGGTCGATCAGGCCGTCGCCGGCGCGGCCTTCCGCGCCGACAGTTCCTTTCGGGTACGGCCGCCCCTCGCCGACTGAGGCGACTCCCCCGCCCGATCCGGCATAACAGAAAGCCTCGGAAAATATTCTCGCGTCGCGCGAAAATCGTTTCCCCGTTTCTGTTATATCGAGCCAATGCAGTGACGTCCTTGAATTCACCGTAATCGTCTGGCAACATCGGTTCACGAATGTTAGCGCTCCCAAAACGGTGCGGAGATGACTATGCGAAACCGTCTTGCCTTCGTCCTGGCCGCCGTTCTCGCCATTCCGTCGACCGTCCCCGAAAATGGATCGGCCACGAATCTCGACGCCGGGACGTTCACCAATCCCGTCGTGTGGCAGGACTTCGCCGACGGCGACGTCATCCGGGTCGGCGACGCCTACTACTACTCGGCGTCGACCATGCACTACTCGCCGGGCGCGCCGATCCTGCGCTCCTACGACCTGGTGAACTGGGAGTACGCCGGCCGCTCGGTGCCACGGCTGGACTTCGACAGCGCCGCGTACGACCTCTCCGGCGGGCGGGCGTACGTGAAAGGCATCTGGGCGTCGGCGTTCAACTACCGGCCGAGTGACGGCACCTATTACTGGCTGGGGTGCACCGAGTTCAACCGCACCTACGTCTACACCGCCACGGCGGTCGACGGGGCCTGGAGCAAGCGGGCCCGGCTCGGCACCTGCTACTACGACGCCGGGCTGCTCTTCGACGGCGACACCCCGTACGTCGCCTACGGCAACGGGACGATCAGCGTCGCGCAGCTCTCCCCCGATCTGACCGCGCAGGTCCGGACGCAGGCGGTCTACACCACGCCGTCGAGCATCGGCACCCTCGAGGGCTCCCGGATGTACCGGCGCGGCGCGTACTACTACATCTGGCTGACCCGGCCCGCGAACGGCCAGTACGTGCTCCGCTCGACCAGCCCCTGGGGACCGTACGAGCAGCGCCAGGTCCTGCTCGACCTGCCCGGCCCGATCTCCGGCGGCGGGGTGCCCCACCAGGGCGGCCTGGTGCAGACCGCGGCGGGCGACTGGTGGTACATGGCGTTCACCGACGCCTACCCCGGCGGGCGCGTGCCGACCCTCGCGCCGATCACCTGGAACGACGACTGGCCGGTCCTGACCACCGTCAACGGCGCCTGGGGCGCCACCTACCCGAAACCGGCCATCACCACCACCCGGACCGTCGCCCCGATGAGCGGCCCGGACACCTTCACCGGCACCATGCTCGGACCCCGGTGGGAGTGGAACCACAACCCCGACACCAGCCGGTTCACCGTCGGCGACGGGCTGCGGCTGAGCACCGCGACCGTCACCGGCGACCTCTACGACGCCCGCAACACCCTCACCCACCGGATTCCGGGACCCGCCTCCACCGCGACGATCGAGCTCGACTACTCGCGGATGGCCGACGGCGACCGGGCCGGCCTGGCGATGCTCCGGGACCGGTCCGCCTGGATCGGCGTGCGCCGGGACGACGGCGTCACCCGGGTCTCGATGACCAGCGGGCTGACCATGTCGACCACCGACTGGAGCACCACCGGGACCGGCACCGAACAGGCCGGCGCCACGGTGACCGGCGGCCGGATCCGGCTCCGGGTCAGCGCCGACGTCCGCCCGGGTGCGGGCCGCACCGCCACCTTCTCCTACAGCACCGACGGCGGCGCTTTCACCACCCTCGGGCCGCCGTTCACCCTGACCGACGACTGGCGGTTCTTCACGGGCTACCGCTTCGGCATCTTCGACTACGCCACCAGTGCCCTGGGTGGCGCGGTCACCGTCAACCGTTTCGACCTGACCACGCCCTGACCGGCGTTCCGTACCCGTACCCGAGAAAGGTTGGGAGAAGCTCTCATGGCAATCACCTGGACGCGCCGCGCATGGTGGCGCACCGGAATCGCCGCGATGATCCTGCTCGCCGGCGGCGGAGCCGTCGCGGTGAGCGAACCCGCGGCCGCCGCCTGCGCCCTGCCCTCGACCTACCGCTGGTCGTCGACCGGCGCGCTGGCCACCCCCAAGTCGGGCTGGGTGTCGCTCAAGGACTTCACCACGGTGCCCTACAACGGGCAGAACCTCGTCTACGCCACCACCCACGACACCGGCACCACCTGGGGGTCGATGAACTTCGGGCTCTTCACGAACTGGTCCGACATGGGCTCGGCCAGCCAGAACACCATGACCTCGGCGACCGTGGCGCCCACGCTCTTCTACTTCGCGCCGAAGGGCGTCTGGGTGCTCACCTATCAGTGGGGCGCCACCGCGTTCTCCTACCGCACCTCCAGCGACCCGGCCAACGCCAACGGATGGTCGGCCGCGCAGCCGCTCTTCTCCGGAACGATCAGCGGCTCCGGCACCGGGCCGATCAACCAGACCGTCATCGGCGACGGCACGACCATGTACCTCTTCTTCGCCGGGGACAACGGCAAGATCTATCGGGCGAGCATGCCGATCGGCAACTTCCCCGGCACCTTCGGCACCACCTCGACGATCGTCATGAGCGACACCACGAACAACCTGTTCGAGGCGCCGCAGGTCTACAAGGTCCAGGGCCAGAGCCAGTACCTGATGATCGTCGAGGCGATCGGGGCCAACGGCCGCTACTTCCGGTCGTTCACCGCGACCAGCCTCGGCGGGACGTGGACCGCGCAGGCCGCCACCGAGAGCAACCCGTTCGCGGGCAAGGCCAACAGCGGCGCCACCTGGACCGACGACATCAGCCACGGTGAGCTGGTCCGCACCGGCGCCGACCAGACGATGACCGTCGACCCGTGCAACCTGCGGCTGCTCTACCAGGGCCGGGCCCCCGGCTCCGGCGGTGACTACGGGCTCCTGCCCTACCGGCCCGGGCTGCTCACCCGCATCTCCTGAACGCCGATCGTGGCGGCCAGGTCGAGCCTGCCGCGCGCGTCGGTGCCCGGTCGCGGGGTGCTGACCACCATCCGCAGGTCGGTGCCCTGGGTGGTCAGCACGTAGGCGTCGATGGCGATGTCGCCGACCTGCGGATGCTCGACGGTCTTGCGCGCGGTCTCGTGCTCGGCGACCGCGCGCAAATCCCACAGCTCCCGGAACCGCGGAACACCCAGCAGCCGGGTCACCAGCGCGCCGAGCTCGGGGTCGTTCGGATAGCGGCCGGTGCTCGCCCGCAGGTCCGCGACGAGGGACCGCTCGAACTCGGCGCGCTCGTCGGCGGTCTGCCGGATGCGGGACGCGAACCTCGCAGCCGCGGACCTCGCCCTTCCTCCGGCGGCCGTCGCCCGCCTCGACGCACTGGCCGTAGGGTAGAGCGCCTCCGGTTGATCCGTGGGATGAGGTGAGCGGTGTCGGATTCGTCCGCGGAGCGGGCGCTGGACGGCGGGTTCGTCAGCGAGGTGGTCGCCGCGCCCGGCGAGCGGATCAACGATGTCGCGCACGTCTGCTGGCAGTTCGTCGGTCTCGGGCCCGGTGTCCGGGACGCCCGGGAGGCGGCGTCGCTGGTCCGCGTCGTCGCCGACGCCTACGGGCTGGCGGACCGGTCCGCCCTGATCGACACGGTCCTGTGGTGGCAGGATCGGTGCCGCTCCGGCATCGAGACGGCCGCCGCGGCGGGCGAGCCCGCAATGGTCCGGCTCCGGGATGCGGGCGTGGCCGATGCCGTGCGGGCAGCATACGAGTGGACCCGGGAGCACCGGGATCTGCTCGCGCCGTAGGGACCACCGGCCTCACCAGTCCAGAGTGATCCAGTAACGGCGTACGGCGAAATCCTCGAAGTGGCGGATCGACTCCAGGATGCCGCCGTTGCGCTCGATCGTGCGGGCCGACGCGACGTTGTTCGCCAGGCACGGGACCAGGACCCGCTCCATGTCCCGGGCCCGTGCCTCGCCGAGCATCGCGGCCAGCGCCCAGCTCGCCAGGCCGCGGCGGCGCGCGGACGGGCGGATCCCGTAGCCGATCTGGCCGAGGTCGTCGTCGTACCGGTGCCGCAGGGCGATCCCGCCGAGGATCCGGCCGTCCTCCACGATCCACCGCGCGGTGCAGTGCTGCTCCTCCGGGCACGGCGCGCTGCTCGGATGGTCCAGCCGAAGACGCCGGCCCACCCACACCGCAAACCCTTCCGGGGTACGCACGTCGTCACCGTCCCGTAGCCCGAACCCGTCCTCGTGCAGGCCGGGCCCCCACTCCTCGTGGCACTCCAGGAAGGCGCTGTGCAGGCTAACGGTCGGCGCGATCAGCTCAGGCATACCCCGACGCTATCGACATCGGTCACCGAACAGAACCCGCTCAGGCGCCCGCGCCGCCGTCGACCGGGATGATCGCGCCGGTCACCATCGCGGCGCGGTCGCTGAGCAGCCAGGCGGCCACCTCGGCGACCTCGCGGGGCTCGGCCATCCGGCCCAGCGGGATCGACGTCCGGATCCGGTCGAGCACGCCGGGGGTGGCCGCCTCCCACGCGTCGATCATCTCGGTGGCCGTCCCGCCGGGCGTGATCCCGTTGACCCGGATGCCCTCCGGCGCCCAGGTCACCGCGGCGGTCTCGGTGATGCTGTTCAGGGCGCGCTTCATCGCGCCGTACGCGGGAAGCGCCGGATTCGCGCGGCGGCTGCCGATGCTGGAGGTGTTCACGATCGCGCCGCCGCCGGTGCGGCGCATCAGCGCGGCCTCGGCGGTCATCGCGGTCCAGTGACCGCGGAAGTTGACCGCGTACTGCCCGTCGAGGTCCTCGTCGGTGGTGGTGTCGAGCGGGCCGGGCCGCTGGATCGCGGCGCCGTTGTTGAACGCGCCGTCGAGGCGGCCGTGCAACTCCCCGGCGCGATCGACCGCGGCCCGGATGCTCGCGCTGTCGGCGAGGTCCAGGGCGACCGCGTCGGCGGTGCCGCCGTCGGCGCGGATCTCCGCGACGATCTTCTCCAGGGCCTCGACACCGCGGGAGGCGAGCACGACCGCGGCGCCCTCCCGGGCGAAGAGCCGGGCGGCGGCCGCGCCGATGCCCCGGCTGGCGCCGGTGATGACCACGACCTTGCCGGTGAGCAGGCCGATCGGACGGATATCGGTGGTGTCTGTCATGCCGACCACGATGGTCGCGATGGCCGGCGGGAGGCAGGCACAGACGGTACTACGATCGGCGGCCGCGCGGCGGGCACACTCGGGGCATGGACAAGCAGGCGCTCGCGGCATTCCTCCGGCACTGCCGGGAACGGCTCCGGCCGGAGGACGCCGGTCTTCCGGCGGGGCCGCGGCGCCGGACCCCGGGGCTGCGCCGCGAGGAGGTGGCGGTGCTCGCGCACATCTCCACGGAGTACTACGTCCGGCTCGAACAGGGCCGGGCGCCCCGGCCGTCCGCCGAGGTGCTGGCCGGGATCGCGGGGGCGCTACGCCTGACCGAGACCGAATCCGATCATCTGCACCTGCTCGCCGGGACCGCCCCGCTGCGCTCCGGGCTGCACCGGCGGGACGTACGCCCGAGCATCCTGGCGCTGCTCGACCGGCTTCCGCAGACCGCCGCGTTCGTGACGTCCGCGATCTTCGAGGTGCTCGCCTGGAACGAGCTCGCGGCCGCGCTGATGGAGGACTTCGCCCCGGGGGACCGCAACCTGGCCCGCAAGGCGTTCCGGCCCGGCCCCACCCTCTACGGCGTCCAGGACGTCACCGAGTTCCGGCACAGCGTGGTCGCGCGGCTGCGGTCCTCGCTCGCCCGCTATCCGTCCGATCCGCTGGTCACCGGGCTCGTCGACGATTTGCTCACCGAGAGCGCCGAGTTCGCCCGGCTGTGGGGGCAGCACGAGGTGCAGCCCGCCGCGATGCTCACCAAGACGTTCCACCACCCGGCGGTCGGCCCGGTCACCGTCGAGTGCGACACCCTGGTGCTGCCGGACCGGGACCAGTACGTCGTGCTCTACTCCGCCCCGCGCGGTTCCCGGGACGCCGACGCACTGGCCCTGCTCTCGGTCCTCGGCCCGCAGAGCCTGACCCGCTGATCGCGGGCCACGCCGCGGAGAAGCGGCGCGGTCACGCCGCTGAGAGAGTGGCGTGACCGCGATGGATCAGCTGTAGCTGAGCGAGTAGTTGTTCACGGTGAACGCGGACTCCCCCGCCGTACCGGTGATCTCGAAGCCGAACTGGGCCTCCTGCACCGTCACGTCGGCCCACCAGCCGTTGGTGCGCAGCCAGTTGAGGACGGCGAGGACGTCGATCGTGCCGGAGCTCGTGTTGGTCCGGACGAACGAGAAGACCGCGTTGGCCCCGTTCGAGCCGCGGTAGACGTTCCAGGTGTGCCCGCCGACGGTCACGCCGGACGCGGTCGGCACCGCGCCGTTGGAGTCGTAGGACTCGGCGATCGGCCCGACCGCGCCGGCCTGGTTGGTCCAGATCATGACCTCGTACGCGTGGCTGTTCGCCCAGATGTCGTACGCCGTGGTGTAGTCCCCGTCGCTGGGCACCGTCACGTTGAACGAGCTGCTCAGCGTGGAGAGTGAGCTGAGCGTCCGGTTCAGGGTCAGACTGACGTTCGGGTACGACTTCACCCCGCTGGTCCGCGGGTGGTTCGCGATCACGCCCCAGTTCGCCGGTGACTTGGCCCAGATGGTCTGGGTGCCGGCGCCGGAGCCCCAGATGTTGTTGTAGAGCGTGTAGCTGCCGCTGGTCCAGGACGCCCACTGACCGGAGTCGGACCAGACCGCGTCGGACGGTACGCCGGTCCCGGTCGAGCTGGTCGGCGAGGCGGTCGGCGATGTGGTCGGGTTGGTGACGGCGCCGGTGCAGGCGGTGCCGTTCAGGGTGAACGCCGTCGGCGCCGGGTTGGTGGTCCCGGTGAGCGCACCGTTGAAGCCGAAGGAGACGGTCCCGTTGGTCGCCACCGTACCGTTGTAGGAGGCGTTCTTCGCGGTGACCTGCGTGCCGCTCTGGGTGAGCGTGGTGTTCCAGGCCTGCGTCACGGTCTGGCCGCCGGTGTACGACCAGACCAGCGTCCAGGAGCTGAGCGCGTCACCGAGGTTGGTGACGGTGACGTTGGCCCCGAAGCCGCCCGGCCACGAGCTGGTGACGGTGTAGGCGACGGTGCACCCGGCGGCCGCGGAGGCGGGCAGCGCGGTGACCGCTCCGGCTGCGGCAGTGAGGGCCGCGGTCGCGGCGAGCGAGAGGGCGAGAGTACGTCTGCGCATGGTCCATCCGATCTCTCGGGGGATTCACACGGACGCCCGTCGAACCGCTTCGACGTTGGGGAAGACGGCGGTGAAGACGGTGGGGGATGGGTTTCCGGGACGTCAGTGTGCGATTGCGCCGATGTTAAGCGGGAGCGCTCCCACTCAGCAAGACGCTGATCGATTTCCGCCAAGAGCGGCGAAACCCTCCCGCCAGGCGAGCCTGACCGGTCAGGAACGGGAGGTCGTCCGGCTCGCCGCGGCCGGGATGACGAACCGGGAGATCGGCTCGGTGCTGTTCCTCTCCGCCCACACCGTCTCCAGTCACCTGTACAACGCGTTCCCGAAACTGGGCGTGGCGACCCGGGCCCAGCTGCGCGACGTGATCCCCCTCCGTCAGGGGATGAGCACGTGCTTGCCGCGGGCCTGTCCCGAGCGGCTGATCGCGAGGGGCTCGCGCCAGCTCTCCAGGGGGTAGGTCCCGGCGATCGGCACGGTGAACCCACCCGCGGCGGCCAGGGCGGCGTACTCGCCGAGGACGTCGTAGCGCAGGTTCATGTCGGTGCTGCGGACGCCCAGGTCCTTCAGCGCGGCGAAATCGCTCACCGTGACGATGTCCGCCGGGTCGGTCACGGTGGTCAGCAGCTCCGGCATGACGCCGACCGGCGCGGTGTCCAGGACCAGGTCGACAGAGCCGACCCTCTTTCCCAGACCTTTGCCGTACGGTACGACCTCGGCGCCGAAGCCCTCCAGAGCATCGGCGTACGTCTTACCGGCGCTGGCGACGACCCGCGCGCCGAGCCGGACCGCGATCTGCACCGCCGCGAACCCGATCGTGGTGCCCGCGCCGCTGATCAGCACCCTCTTCCCGGCGACGTCGCCGAGAGCCGCCAGGCCCCGGTAGGCGGTCTCGACCGCCATCGGTAGCGCCGCCGCCTCGACCGCGCCCAGCCCGGCGGGACGCGGGAACCAGGTTCGCAGCACGACCTGGTCCGCCGCGCCCGCCGACGCTCCGGTGTACACCGTCGGCCCGAAGACCGGGTCACCGATCGCGACGCCGGTCACGTCGGGACCGAGCGCCGCGACGGTGCCGGCGGCCTCCAGCCCGATGCCGCGGGGCAGCTCACCGGCGTGCAGGCCGCCGCAGATGGCCCAGTCGGCGGGAGTCAGCCCGCAGGCCTCGACGGCGATCCGGACCTGGCCCGGGCCGGGCTCGGGCGGCGTCGCCGTCTCGTCGAGGCGGAGCACGTCCGCCGGTTCGCCGTACGAGTGGAAACGCAGTGCGCGCATGGTTGTCCCCTTGAAAGTGACGACAGTTTCTGTCGTCATGCACGGTACACCGTGACGACAGAAACTGTCGTCACTATGATCGGGGCATGGCACGGTGGGAGGGCAACACACGGGGACGCCTCGAACGCGCCGCGCTGGACCTGTTCCGCGAACAGGGCTACGACCGCACCACGGTCGCGCAGATCGCACAGCGGGCCGGCCTGACCGAGCGATCCTTCTACCGCTGGTTCGCCGACAAGCGCGAGGTCCTCTTCGGCGGCGACGACCTGGAGGCCTGCTACCTGCCCGCGATCCAGGCCGCACCGGAGGGCCTCGGCGCGCTGCCGACCCTGCTCACAGCCTTCGCCGCCACACCGCAGGTGCTACGCCCGCGCGAGTTCCTGATCGAACGCGCCACGGTGATCGCCGCCACCCCACCGCTGCGCGAACGCGAACTGATCAAAATGGTGACCCTCGCCGAGAAGCTGGTCGCCGCCCTGATCGACCGCGGCCACGACGAGCAGACCGCCCACCTGGCCACCGACATCGGCACGGCCATCCTCCGCTTGGCCACCACTCGCTGGATCCTCGGCGACGACACCGATTTCACCACCTTGCTGGCCACCGCCCACCAGGACCTCCGCACCGTCGCCGCGACATAGCGCCGACCGCCGCGGATCACCACCAGACCCACTGCGCGCCGTGGCGGTGCTGCCGAACACTCGGAAGAGTCTCGGCGATCCCGTTCTCGCGATGCTCCTTGGCAGCCTCCTGGCACGCGATCCGCACGACCTGCCGTTCCCGGCTGGTCCAGTAATCCCTGATGAACTGGCCCGGCGGCCCTCCGCCTCCCACAAGAAGCCGAAGGCCGCTCCGCCGATGCCAGGGACCGTCCTTATCGGTACGCGACATTTCTTCCCTTTCGGATCCGCAGGCGCGGCGCTTAAAGAGCGGAAGGGGCAGCTGCCGGTTTCCGGTTACTCAAAGCCACGGAATATGCCATCGCCGTCCACGTTGTCGGCGAATTCTTCCCAGGCCATGTTGGCGATCGGCAGGTTGTTCTGCACCGACCACATCTCGGATGGCACGACGCGGAACGTCGCTCCGTACCGCGGCCCCTTGCCCTCGTCAGTCAGGCCCTCCACGTTGTCGTCGAGTTTGACCACCAAGATCGGGGTGTCCGGGTGGGTCAGCGTTTCCGCGTCAACGAGAAAAGCGATGACATGATCTGCGGTCGCGGGCGCCATCTCCAGCAACCGTGATGCCGTCACACCTACCTGTGGCCGGCGCAGAGCTGGAGCAGCATCGTCAAGGCCGCGGAGGAGGGGGAATCCGGCTCGGCGGTGATGGTGATCAGGGACTGATGGGGCGTCTGGGGGACGCGCAACGTCTGCTGGGTCGCCGTGAGGTCGCCGACCAGGGGGTGTGTCAGCTCGTAGACGTCGCGGCCGCACGGCAGGACCGGGTGGTCGGCCCAGAGTGTCGCGAACTCGGTGCTCTCGATCGCCAGCTCGCCGATCAGCGCGGCCAGCCCGGCGTCGCCGGGATGATGGGCGGTCATGATGCGCAGGTTGCCGACGACGGCGCGGGCCTTGCCGGCCCAGTCGCGGTAGAGGGCGCGGGTATGGGCGTCGAGGAAGACCATCCGGGACATGTTGGGACGGGTCTCCGGGCTGTCCGGGGCGTCGGCGTCGAGATGGCCGGCGAGCAGGGCGTGGCCGGGACGATTCCAGGCGAGGACGTCGTTACGGCGACCGACGACGAGGGCGGGCACATCGCGCATCGCGGTCAGCAGGGTGCGCAGGGCGGCATCGGCTTCCTCGTCGGGCGGAGACGACGGGCGGGGACGGCGGGGCGCGGTGGCCGAGAGCAGGTGCAGGTGGTCTCGTTCGGCCGGGCTCAGGCGCATGGCCGTGGCGATCGCGTCGAGGACCTCGGTGGAGGCGTTGAGGGACTGGCCCTGCTCCAGGCGGGTGTAGTAGCCGGCGCTGACCCCGGCGAGCATGGCCAGCTCCTCGCGGCGCAGGCCGGACACCCGGCGGCGATCGCCGTACCGGGGCAACCCGACGTCGGCGGGGCTGATCTGGGATCGCCTGGCCTGCAGGAACTCGCCGAGCGGCGATCGTACGTCCATGACCATGAAGTATGCGCGTCCACGGACAGCCGTGCCTGTACCTGGCAGGTGTAGGCAGAAGCGGGTCTGGATGGCCGGCCGCGAAGTTTCCACGATCAATGGCATGACATCCGACAGCACCACCTTCACCATCGGCGGCGACCTGACCGTCAACCGGCTCGGCTACGGCACCATGCAGATCGTCGGCGAGGGCTACTGGGGCGAGCCCCGGGACCGCAAGCAGGCGATCGCCGTGCTGCGCCGGGCGGTCGAGCTCGGGGTGACCCTCATCGACACCGCCGACGCGTACGGGCCGTTCGTCGCCGAGGACCTGATCCGGGAGGCGCTGCACCCGTACCGCAATGAGGTGGTCATCGCCACCAAGGGCGGCGTGCTGCGCACCGGCCCGAACGAGTGGCCGCCGCTGGGCCGTCCCGAGTATCTGCGCCAGGCCCTGGAGATGTCGCTGCGCCGCCTCGGCGTCGAGCGTATCGACCTGTACCAGCTGCACCGGATCGACCCGCTGGTGCCGGTCGAGGAGAGCATCGGCGAGCTGCTCACCCTCCAGCGGGAGGGCAAGATCCGGCACATCGGCATGTCCGAGGTGAGCGTCGACGAGCTGAAGGCCGCCCAGAAGGTCGCGCCGATCGTGTCGGTGCAGAACATGTACAACGTCGCGAACCGCGCCGCCGAGGACGTGCTCGACTACGCCCGGGAGCAGGGCATGGCGTTCATCCCGTGGTTCCCGATGGCGACCGGCGAGCTCGCCAAGCCCGGCGGCGTCCTGGACGAGGCGGCCCGGCGGCACGACGCCACCCCGGCCCAGATCGCCCTGGCCTGGCTCCTGCACCGGGCGCCGAACGTGCTGCCGATCCCCGGCACGTCCAGCATCGCCCACCTGGAGGAGAACCTGCGCGCGGCGGCGATCACCCTCGGCCCCGACGAGATCCGTTAACCGGACTGGACGGTCCCGCTCCGGAGTCCGGAGCGGGACCGGACGTCGTCGTAATGCTGGTTGCGCATCACGCCGAGGATGTTGCCGAAGGGGTCGAACACGGACGCGGTGACATACCCGGTGCCGCGCTCGGTCGGCGCCTCGTGCACGGTCGCGCCCAGCGACAGCAGCCGCCGGTAGGCCGCGCCGGCGTCGTCCACCGCCCAGTAGACGATCGCCCCGGCGGCGGGCCGGTGCGGGGCGAACCCGGTGTTCAGCAGGCCGAACTCCTGCTGATAGTCGCCGATCCGCCATTCCAGGTAGGCGCCCTCGCGCACGAAGTACGGCTCGGCACCGAAGACCTCGGTGTACCAGGTCCGGGCCGCGGCGAGGTCGTCGGCGAAGGCGGTGACGGTGGTGATCCCGCGCAGTGTCGTCGAAGCAGTCATGACCTCATCGTCGGACGTAAAGTGTGCATCTCCTGAGTACTTTTCCCGGGAGGATGACCCCATGCGCGCCGACCGTCTCGTGGCCGTCCTCCTCCTGATGCAGACCCGGGGGCGGGTCACCGCCGCCGAACTCGCCGCCGAGCTGGAGGTCTCGGTCGCCACCGCCCGCCGTGACCTGGAGGCGCTGGCGACGGCCGGGGTACCGGTCTATCCGCAGCCCGGCCGACACGGAGGCTGGCAGCTGGTCGGCGGCGCGCGCACCGATCTGAGCGGCCTCTCCGAGCCCGAGGCCCGGGCCCTGTTCCTGCTCGCCGGCCCCGCCGCGTCGTCGTCGCCCGAGGTGAAGGCCGCGCTGCGCAAGCTGCTGCGGGCGCTCCCGGAGACCTACCGCACCGGCGCGCAGGCCGCCACCGGGGCCACCCTGATCGACCCGGATCCGTGGGGTGCTCGCCGGCCCGACCCGCCCGAGACGGTCCGGCGTCTGCAGGAGGCGGTCATCGGCGCGCAGCAGGTCACCTTCGCCTACCAGGGCAGACCCCGTGACGCCGACCCGTGGGGACTAATCGACAAGGACGGCGTCTGGTATCTGCTCGCCGGCACCGACCAGGGCCGCCGCACCTTCCGACTGGATCGCCTCACCGACCTCACCCCGAACGGCAAGACCTTCACAAGACCGAGCGACTTCCTTTTGGGTACGGCCTGGGCAGAGGTTGTCGAGGCGCTGGAGGAACGACGCTCCCGCACGTGGGCCGAGCTGCTGATCCCGGAGCGCTTCCTCTGGGTGCTGCGGGAGCACTTCGGACGGCACTGCCGGCCGGGACAGACCCTGGACGACGGCCGCGTCCGGGTCCGGGTCGGCGCGCCCACCGCTCGCGACATCGCCCGCACGCTCGCCGGCTGGGGTTCCACCGTGGAGGTGCTCTCCCCACCGGAGGTCCGCGCGGAGCTGTCCCGGATCGGTGCCGAACTGGTGGCCGGCTACCCACAACCGTGAACGGTCAGCCGTCGCGCCGGATGGTGGCCGAGCGGGCCACGGCCACCATCAGCGCGGCCCAGGCTGCCACCACCGCCAGGCCGGCCGGGGCGGGCAGCGGGTGCGGCAGCCCGGTGGTCAGGCCCAGGAAGGCGAGGACAGCTTCGTGCGGCAGCACCCGGACGAGGCCGGGTGCCAGGCCGCCGAGGGTGGTGGAGACCAGGACCGGCAGCAGGACGAGCGCGCCGATCGAGGTGACGGCGCTGCGGGTGAGCACGGCGAGTCCGAATCCGATCAGGCCGAGCAGGACGTAGGCCAGGATCCGGGCCCCGAGGCCGGCGGCGGTGGCCGACACGCCGCGCTCCAGCAGGTAGCCGGGGGCGGCCACGATGACCGCGAGGGCCACCGTGACCGCCGTGCTCGCCAGCAGCTTCGCGGCGAAGAGGTGGCCGCGGGACGGGACCGCGAGCAGGCTCAGCCGCAGCTGGCCGTGGCGGTACTCGCTGCCGCCGGCGAAGGCCGGGACCGCCACCAGCACGTACGCCGGGACGAGCGCGACCAGGCCGGGCGCGCCGATCGAGACCGAGCCGCCCGCGCCGGTCAGCAGGCCCAGCAGCACGCCGGACGGCAGCGCGACACCGAGGGCGAGCCAGACGGCCGGGAGCGTACGGATCTTGGTGAGCTCCGCGGTCAGCAGGCCGGTCATCGGGCGTCCTGGCGGTACAGCACGATCCCCGTCGCGGTCAGCGTCACGAGAGGCCAGAGCAGCAGCACGATCAGGGCTGGGGCGGGGCCGGACGAGAGGGTGTTCTGGGCCGGGTTCAGCAGCAGGTTGCGGCCCGCGCTGAGCGGCAGCATCGCGTCCAGGGCCGGGGACAGCCGGGCCAGGAGCCGGGTCATGGTCAGCACGGTCAGCACGACGGTCGCGCCGATCCCGGCCAGGGTACCGCGGCCGAGCATCGTGAACGCCAGGCCGACCAGGCCGGTCAGGACCGCGAGGGCCAGGAATCCCGCCTGTCCGCACAGCGCGTCGGCGCTGGTCGCCAGGCCCGGGTCCCAGGCCCGGGTTGCTGCGTACAGGAAAAAGATGCTGATCATGGCGATCAAAACCGCAACCACCGTCAGGAAGCCGGCGGCGGCGATTGTCTTGGCGATCACCAGCCGGCCCCGGTGCGGCACCGCCAGCAGCGTGCGGTCCAGCTGGCGGGAGCGGAACTCCTGGCCGGCGATGAGCGCGGCGAGCACCGGCAGGAAGAGGACCATCTGGAAGGAGCCGGCGACCATCAGGTCGAGCAGCGCACCGCGGGCCGGCTCAGGGTCGCCGGTGAAGATCTCGATCGTGCCCTGCGGGGTGATCGCCGTGACGGCCGCCGTGTTGCTCCCAAGGTTGGCCCGCTGAATCAGCAGATGCAGGGCGAGGATGACCGCGGTGGCGATCCACACCGACCGCATCGTGATGATCTTGGTGAACTCGGCGCGGACGGAAGCGCGGACGGCAGCGAGCGCGCCCATCACGCGATCAGCTCGAAGAACGCCGACTCCAGCGAGTCGTGACCGGCGGTGACCTGCTCCAGGGTGCCGTCGGCGACGATCCGGCCCCGGGCGATGACCACCACGTCGTCGGCGATGTCGGCGGTCTCGCTCATGAGATGGCTGGAGAGCAGCACCGTACGGCCGTCGTCCGCGTACTCCCGCACCAGGGACCGCACCCAGCGGATGCCCTGCGGGTCCAGGCCGTTGACCGGCTCGTCGAGGACCAGGATCTCCGGATCGCCGAGCAGCGCGGCCGCGATGCCCAGCCGCTGGGTCATGCCCAGCGAGTACCGGCCGGCCCGCTGCGTGGCGGCGTCCGCGAGGCCGACCCGGTCGAGCACCTCCCGCACCCGGCCGCGCGGGATCCGGTTGCTCTGCGCGATCCAGGTCAGGTGGTCGATCGCCCGCCGCTCGGGCACCGCCCCGGCGCCGTCGAGCAGGGCGCCGACGGTGCGCAGGGGGAAGCGGAGGTCCCGGTAGCGCCTACCGTGGATCAGCGCGGTGCCGCTGGTCGGGTGGTCGAGTCCGAGCAGCATCCGCAGGGTGGTCGACTTGCCCGCGCCGTTGGGGCCGAGGAAGCCGGTGACGCGGCCCGGTCGTACGGTGAAACCGACGTCGTCGACGGCGACCGTGGCGCCGTAGCCCTTGGTCAGCCCGGTGATCTCGATCATGGCCTCAGCCTGCGTGTCCCGCCGATCCCGGCGCGTCCCCCGGAAGGAGACAGTCACAACAGCCCGGCCTGGTGGGCCAGCACCGCCAGCCGGGTCCGGTCGTGGACGCCGAGCTTGGCGAACATCCGGCGCAGATAGGTCCGCACCGTCTCCACGCTCAGGAACAACTCGTCGGCGATCTCCTGGTTGGACCGGCCACGGGCGACCAGCCGGATCACCTCCAGCTCCCGGGCGGAGAGCACCTGACCGGCGAACGGGTGCCGCCGCACCGGACGCCGTGGCGCGAACTGCTCCAGCAGGCGGGCGGTCACCTCCGGCGCGAGCATCGCGTGGCCCTCATGGACGGTCCGCACCGCCCGCAGCACCTCGGGCGGGGTGACGTTCTTGAGCAGGAAGCCGGACGCGCCGAGGGTGAGCGCCTCGTGGACGTACTCGTCCAGGTCGAAGGTGGTCAACATGATCACCCGGGTCTCGCCGGTGGCGAGGATGCGCCGGGCCGCCGTCAGACCGTCGGTGCCGGGCATCTGCACGTCGAGCAGGGCCACGTCCGGACCGCGCCGGGCGACCAGCCGGGCGGCCTCGTCGCCGTCGGCGGCCTCGCCCGCGAACCGGAAGCCCTCGGTGCGCTCGAAGAGCTTGCGGTAGGCGGCGCGGATCCCGGGGTCGTCGTCCGCGAGGAAGACCGAGATCATCGGTCACCCGCGAGGGGCAAGCTGGCCCGGACCTGGAATCCGCCCTCCGGACGGGCGCCCCAGGTCACGCTGCCGCCGGCCAGCCGGGCCCGCTCCCGCATGCCGGTCAGGCCGAGGCCGCTGCCGGGTGACGCGGGCACCGCTCCCGCCCCGCCGTCGTCGCGGATCAGCACGGTCACCTCGCCCTTCTCTCGTCTCACGTCCACCGCGCAGGTCGTGCCGGGCGCGTGCCGGACCACGTTGTGCAGCGCCTCCTGGACGATCCGGAACAGCGTCGCCGCATGGTCGAACTCGCCGATGTCGACGGTCGTCTCCAGGCGTACCCCGGCGGCGCGCACGGCGGCGAAGAGCGCCGGAAGGTCCTCCGTGCCCGGTGCGGCGCCGTCGGTACGCAGCGTACGGACCAGTCCCTGCACGTCGGCCAGGGCGGTGCGGGCATGGCACTCGACGGCGGTCAGCGTCTCGCGCAACTCGTCCTCCCGGACGTCGGGCAGGCTCAGGACCACCCCGGCCTCGGCCACGATCACGCCGAGCGCGTGCCCGACCACGTCGTGCACGTCGCGGGCCACGGCCAGCTGCACGCGGGCCCGTTCGGCCTCCCGCGCGGCGGCCATCTGCCGGCCCACCGCGAGGCCGAGCAGCCAGGCCGCGCTCAGCGCGGCGACCGCCACCACGAGCCGTTCACCGAGACCATCTTCGGGTACGCCGGTGACCAGCGCCAACGCCCCGAAGAGGCCGACCGGCACGGCGGCGACCAGGCGGGTGCGCGCGGCCCGTTCGACGGCGAGCGGGTAGAGGCACCAGGCGGTGGCGAGCATCGGGTCCTGACAGACGCCGAGCAGCGTGCCGGTTAGAGTGGCGACGCCCGCGACCAGGGTGGCCGTCAGCGGTGCCCGCCGCCGGGCGACCATGGCCGCCCCGGTGGCGAGCGCCAGGACCACCCCGAGCGGCGACCCGGCCCAGAACACGGCGACCACGACGATCGCGGCCACGATGTCCGGCCAGGACGCTCTCATCCGGTTCGTCACGGTCGCACCGTACGCGACGCCGCACACGCAATCGAGCGGGACGAGATGCACAGATGGACTCGCCTGGCCCAGCCTCGGCGTCCATCGGACGACCGGCGGCCGGGGTTGGTGGCTCCACTCGGGGAGAGTTCCCCGCACTGATCCCTTCCTGTCGCAACGCTGGTTGAGCGGGCCCGGGTGCAGGAGCCACCGCGCGCCACGCACCCGGCCCTGCAGACCGGCGACCGCCCTCACTGCCGCCGGAACGTGGAGGTCCGCCGCTCCGCGCGGGCCTGACGGTGCAGCTGCCACCAGAGGTAGGCGCCGACGCCGCCGAAAGCGATAACGATCGCGGCGTGGACGAGCCGGACCCAGCTGTTCAGCAGGCTGGTGGAGTCGTCGGTAGCGCCCAGGACGGTGACCAGCTCGCCCGGGTCCGCCGGGTCCACCCGGATCGCCAGGGTGCGGCTGTACTGCGGGTCGCACCGCTCGCGGTCGTCGCACTCCACCTGAACGCGATAGGCGCCGCCCGCGTACTCGTACGTCAGCCAGACCGTGGAGGACAGCCTCCGCCCTTCCCGGTAGCCGCTCAGGACCGCCTCGACGGCAGCACCTTCCCGGGCGAGGTGCTGCGCCTTGGCCGCCGAGCCGAACTTGACGACGAACACGCCGACGGCCATCGACACGCCCGCGGAGAGCAGGACCAGCGTGAGCGCCGCGACGCCGACGACGAATCGCCACGGTGTCGGCGCCGCGGTGAAGCGGTTCGGCGGGTCATGTCGCGGCATCCGCCCATGATGACAACAGCGATCAATATCCCGCGAGCCGGTGCACCACCTCGCCGTCGACCACCGTGCCGACCACGGGAAGGCTCGCGAGGGTGTCGCCGTCGACGGAGGCCGGATCGTCGGCGAAGACCGTGAGGTCGGCGAGGGCGCCCACCTCCAGCCGTCCCACCCGGGTGTCCCCCATCGCGTCGGCGGCTGCCCGGGTGTAGCCGTGCAGGACATCCTCCCTGGTCAGCCTCAGGTGTCCGTCGAAGACCGGCGCGTCCGGCCGTCCGGGTTCCCTCCGGAGCACGGCCCAGGCCATCCCGATCCGCGGATCGAACTGCGCCACCGGCCAGTCGGACCCGAGCGCCAGCAGAGCGCCGGCGCGCAGCACATCGGCTGCCCGCCAACCCCTCGCGCTGCGCACCCGCCCCAGCCGATGCGCCCATGAGTCCGAATGGTCCTCGTGCCGCCACTGCATGTGCAGCGGCTGCATGGAGACCGCGATCCCCGCCCCGGCCGCCCGCCGCAGATCGTTATCGGTCAGCGTCTCCAGATGTTCGATGCGGTGCGGCGCACCGGCCGGCGTCCGCACCCCGACCGCGAGATAGGCGTCGATGGTCTCACCCACCGCACGATCCCCGATGGCATGCGTGGCGATTTGAAAACCCTTTTTCGCGTACGCCGTGACCACCTCGCGATACCGCGCCGGATCCGGCCAGAAGGAGGCCAGGCCGTCGCCGAGGGTGTCGGGCTCGTAGAGCCAGCCGGTCCCGGTGTCGATCACGCCGTCGTGGAAGAGTTTGATCAGCCCGGTGCGCCACCGCCGTCCGTGCCGGTCGCGCTGGGCGACGATGTCGGCGATCTCGTCGGCCCCGAAGTGCGGCCGGTGGGTCAGCGCGGTCTGCAGCCGGATCGGCAGGCCCTCGGTCCGGTCGATGTCCTCGAAGAGGTCGAGGCTCGCCCGGGTGCCGTCCATCGAGACCGCGCCGGTCAGCCCGGTCGCGGCCATCCGCCGCATGGTGTCCAGCACCGCCGCCCGGGCCTGCTCCCGGCTGACCGGGGGCAGATGGGCGGCGACCAACTGGAAGGCCGACCGTTCCTTGAGCTCCCCGGTCGGCACGCCATGCTCGTCCACGACCACGACCGAGGTGTCGCTGAACTGTTCCCTTCCGGTCACACCGGCCAATTCGAGCGCCCTCGGCGAGGCGATCGCGGTGTGCCCGTCGAAGAACAGCCCGTACACCGGAAGCCCGAAGGTGGCATCGGCGATGTCGCCGCCGCGGATGGCCCGACCCGCGAAGATCGCGTAATCCAGATTCCAGACGTGCAGCCACGAGTCCGGGTGCCGCCGGGCCAGCGCGCGCAGCCGGGCCAGGAAGTCGTCCCAGGTGTGGACGGTTCCGAAGTCGACGGCCCCGGCCAGACCGGCGGCGTGGTGCGGATGGGCGTGCGAGTCGATCAGGCCCGGGGTGAGGGTCCCGCCCCGGCCGTCCAGGTGCTCGGCGCCGGGCGAGACGGCGCGCCGGGCCTCGGCCTCGCCGCCCAGCGCCACGATGACGCCGTCGCGCGCCGCGAGCGCGGTGACGCCGGGCCGGTCGTGGACGCGGACGCGGGTGACGATCAGGTCGCTCACTCGGAGAAGTCGACTTCGGCCGGCGGGCGGGTGAAGAGGCGGGTGGTGACGGCGAGGTAGGCGAGGCCAACGGCGACCCAGACGAAGCCGACGACGAACGTCTCGCCGGTCAGCCCGGTCCAGAGCCAGGCGGTGGAGACGAAGCCCAGGGCCGGGATCAGCACGTTGATGACCAGGGAGCGCGGCGTACGGTCCCGCTCGTCGATCAGGTAGTGCTTGATCACCGCGAGGTTGACCACCGAGAAGGCCACCAGCGCACCGAAGTTGATCATCACGACGGCCTGTTCGAGACTGAGCACCAGCGAGAGCAGGCCGACGACCGAGACCAGGACGAGCGCGACGACCGGGGTCTGCCAGCGCGGGTGCACCCGGCCGAGCGGTGCCGGGAGCAGGCGGTCGCGGCCCATCGCGTACAGGATGCGGGCCACGCTGGCCTGCGAGACCAGGGCCGAGCCGAAGCAGCCGAGCACGTAGACGGCGACGAAGATCCCGCTGAACACCTTGCCGCCGAGCGCGACCATCAGCTCGACCCCGGCCGCGTCGACGTTCTCGAAGTCCGTGGACGGGTGGGCCAGGCTGCCGGACCAGGCCACGACGATGAAGAGCAGGCCGCCGATCAGGGTGGCCAGCATGATGCCGCGGGGCACCGTCCGCCGCGGGTCGCGGGCCTCCTCGGCCATCGTCGAGACCCCGTCGAAGCCCAGGAAGCTGAAGGCCAGGATCGCCGCACCGCCGAGGATCAGCGAGACCTCGGAGGAACCCGGCAGGAACGAGGTCAGGGCGTCACCGGCGGGGGCCGCGCTGTGCCCGAACGCCAGCACCACGAAGATCCCGATGACCACCGCGGTGATGCCCATGACGATCGCGGAGACGCCGCTGAGCACCTTCACGCCCAGGACGTTGAGGACCAGCACGATCAGGAGCAGACCCAGACTGAAGGTCCATCCGGGTACGCCCGGGAACTGCGAGTTCAGGTAGATCCCGGCCAGCAGGAAGCTCACCATCGGCAGGAACAGGTAGTCGAGCATCAGCGTCCAGCCGGAGAGGAAGCCCAGGTGCGGGCCGAAGACGCTGCGGGCGTACCGGTAGGCCGATCCGGCGGCGGGGAAGGCCGCCACCATCCGGCCGTAGCTGTGCGCCGTGAGCAGCATGGCCACGGTCGCCACCACGTACGCGGCCGGCAGATGCCCGTTCGTCTGCTGCTGGACCAGTCCGTAGGTGGTGAACACGGCGACCGGCGACATGTAGGTCAACCCGAACAGGACGAGCGAGGGCAGGCCGAGGACGCGCCGTAGCGATGGGGGTGAGGTCAACGAGACAGACATCCTCGCCGTTCCTTTCGACAGATCCGGTGATCCGAGACACCTTCCGGCCAGGTGCATGCCTGGTCAATCCGTCATTTCACGTACGTCGGACGACGCATGCGCGCAACGGCCCGGCCCTGGCACGCTGCGAGGCCGACCCCCTTTCGATCATGGATGAGGAGATGCCCGTGGACGTGCACAACGCGGCTCAGCTCGTGGTCACCGTGGACTTCGACGCCGAGGAGCTGTGGCTGGCCGAGGACCCGGAGAACGCCCGCCGTCCGGGTGTCCTCTCGCAGGCCCGGTACGGCGTCCAGGTCGCGGTGCCGGCGCTGCTCGCGATGTTCCGGGAGCTCGACGTCCCGGCCACCTTCTTCGTATGCGGCGGGGACGCCGAACGGCACCCGCACGCGGTGGACGCCATCGCGGCGGGCGGCTTCGAGATCGGCCACCACGGTTTCAGCCACCGCTCCCCGCACACCATGACCGCGGAGCAGGAGGAGGCCGAGATCGTCGACGGGCTCACCGCGCTGCACCGGCACACCGACCGGGTCGCCGGGTACCGCTCGCCGTCCTGGGACTTCGGGTCCAGCACGCTCGGGCTGCTCCAGCGGCACGGCTTCGCGTACTCGTCCAACATGATGGACGCGGTGCACCCGTACCGGCACGCGGAGCACGACCTGGTCGAGCTGCCGGTGCACTGGCTGCTCGACGACGCCCCGCACTTCTGGTTCGACACCTCCTCCTGGGACAAGACCATCCGCTCGGCCGGCGAGGTCGCCGCGATCTGGCGCGAGGAGGCCGCGGCGATCTGGGACCTCGGCGGGCTCGTCACGCTGACCATGCACCCGCAGATCATCGGGCGGCCGTCCCGGCTGAGGATGCTGCGCGAGTTCCTCACCTGGGCGCGCGGGCGTTCCGGCCTCGCCCTCTCCACCGCCGGTGACCTGGCTGCGAGCCTGCGATGAGGACCGCACTGGTAACCGGCGCCGCGCGGGGTCTCGGGCTGGCCACCGCGCAACGGCTCGCCGCCGACGGCTGGAACGTCGGCCTCACCGACCGCACCGGGGACGTGCTCGACGCCGCCGCGTCGCTGGGCGCCCTCGGCATCGTCGCCGACGTCACCTCGGACGACGACGTCACCCGGGCCGTCGCGGCCGTCCGGGACCGGTTCGGCGGGCTGGACGCCCTCGTCGCCAACGCCGGCGTCGGCGGACCCTCCACCCCCGTCCTCGACACCCCGGCCCCGGCCGTCGACCACGTGGTCGACGTGAACTTCGGCGGCACGCTGCGCTGCGCCCGGGCCGCGGCACCCCTGCTGCGGGCCGGCGGATCGGGGCGGATCGTCGTGCTCGGGTCCGTCTTCGCCCAGCAACCGGTGCCCGGCGCCGGACCGTACATCGCCTCGAAGGGAGCCGTGATCGGCCTGATGCACGCCCTCGCCCTGGAACTGGCCCCGGACGTCACCGTGAACGCGGTCGCGCCGGGCTACATCATGACCGAGATGCACCGCGAGGAGATGATCTTCCGCGCCGCGGCGGAGGGCACCACGCTGGAGCACCAGATCGAGGCGCACCGCTCCCGGGTACCCCTCGGCCGGCACGGGACACCGGAGGACGTCGCCGCGGCGATCGCGTTCCTGCTCTCCCCGGACGCGGCGTACGTGACCGGCCAGACCCTGAACGTCAACGGCGGGATCCTGGCCTCATGAGTCTGCCGGGTGTCATGAGGTTGCCGGGTGTCATGAGGTTGCTGGTGACCGGAGCCGCGAACGGGATCGGCGCGGCCGTCGTCCGGGAGGCCCTCGATCGAGGCTGGCAGGTCGCCGGACTCGACCGTGTCCCCGCGCGGGACGGCCTGGACGCCGTACTCACCGCCGACCTGGCCGACGAGCGGTCGACGCTCGCGGCGTTCGAGCAGTTGGACGAGGTGTGGCCGGAGGGCCCGACGGCGGTCGTCCACTCCGCGGGCGTCTACCAGGTCCACCCGACACTGGACGACACCACGGAGTCCTGGGACCGGGTCTTCCGGGTGAACGCCCGCGGCTCCTTCCTGGTGGCCCGGGAGTCCGCCCGCCGGATGCGCGACCAGCCCGGCGATCGCTCGATCGTGCTGATGTCGAGTCTCGGTGCGGTCCGCGGCGACGCCCACGAGCCGAGCGCGGCCTACTCGGCGTCCAAGGGCGCGATCGTCTCGCTGACCCGGCAACTCGCGGCCGAGTGGGGCCCATACGGCATCCGCGTGAACGCCGTCTCCCCCGGCGTCATCGCCACCGCCATGACCAGCCTCACCGACGACCCCTCGGCCGCCGCCGCGTTCTTCGAGAGCCGGGTCCCGCTGCGCCGCATCGGCACCGCCGAGGAGGTCGCCCGGGTCTGCCTGTTCCTCGCCTCCGGGGCCGCCACATACGTGAGCGGGGCAATCATCCCGGTCGACGGCGGCACCGCGATCGCCTGACCCCACCCACCCGCCCCCAGCCCAGCGCGCCGGCGTCAGCTCTTGGCTGGCGTCAGCTCTTGGCTGGCGTCCAGGGGTGACCCTGCTGGTCGATGCTGGACCGCACGAGTGGGACGCCGGATCCCGCGGCGAGTGCCCGTCCGAAACACTCGCCGCCCGTGGATCGCCGATTCCGTCGGCCAGGTTTCGGTCGGCCAGGTTTCGGTCGCGGGCCCGCCGGGCGGCGGTGCCCGCAGGCGGTGGGCCGGGCCGTCCAGGGCGCCTCGGCCGGTCCGGCTGGCGATCCGGGGTGCCTCGGCCCCGGTCGGCTGGCGATCCGGGGTGTCTCAGGCCGGTCGGCTGGTGGTCAGGGGTGTCTCGGGCGCCCGAGAGACCCGTGAACGCCAGCCACGCCGGGAAAGCTGGCGCTCACGGGTCACTCAAGCCCGCCGACACACCCCAGAACGCCAGCCACCAAGATCATCACCGCAGTTGATCATGAAATGTTGATCAAGTCCGGCCAGACGGGGCCCACCCCAACCGGGGGAAACCCCCATCCCTAACGGAACAGTGGCAGAAAACGGTGATCTTGGCCCGGGGCCCTGTGGACAAACCCCGGCTGTGGATAACCCCCAACCCGGACCATGACCGAGAACGCCCACCCCGCGACCCCACCGGTGACGATCCCGCCGGAATTGACCAGGGGGTGCCTCGGAGCCGTCGAGACACCCCTGAGCCAGCCAGGAGCAGGCGGCCGACGCTCGTGCACGGTCATGGCGGGTGCTGGCGGGTGCTGGCGGGTGCTGGCGGGTGCCTTCGGCCGGGTGAGGGACCCGTGAGGACCAGCTGAACCGGTGCGGCTGGTGCGCGAGGGCGGGGAGTGGGATGCATAGACTGGGCGTGTGACGACCGGCCCCGACCTCGGTCCCGGGCGGCGGCGGGGCCCGCGCACCGACGTCGACGTCCGCGCCCGGCTGGTGGCGGTGGCCGAGCGGATGTTCGGTGAGCAGGGCCTGGACCCGGTGTCGGCCCGGGCCGTGGCCCGTGAGGCCGGTGTGGCGCCCGGAGCGCTCGCGTACCACTTCCCCGACGGCAAGACCGCCCTGGTCGCCGCGGTCGTCGACCGCCGGATGACCCTCGTCGGCGAGGACATCGGCCGCCGCCTCGGTGCGCTGCTGGAGCGGGACGGCGAGGTCGCGCCGCGGGAACTGGTCGAGGCGGTGCTGCTGCCGGCCGTCGCCCTGATCCAGGCCGATCCGGTGGGCGGCCTGCGCTGGATGCGCATCATCGCGCGGCTGCAACTGGCGGAGGACCCCTCCTGGGTGGCCGCGGTCAGCGGCGGGCCGAAGCTGGACGAGTTGCTCGCCGCGGTGGCGGCGCGGGTGCTGCCGGACCGCGACCGGCATGAGGTGGCCAGCCGGGTCGGCATCGCGGTCTTCTCCGTCCTCGCCCTGCTGGTGAGCCCCGAGCAGGTCGGCGGGGTGCGCGGCGCACCGGGCGCCGGGCTCGACGCCGCCTTCGTGGAACGGCTGGCCGACTTCGCCGCCGCCGGAATCGAGGGCGGCCCTGCGGCGGCCGGGCGACAGGCGTAGGGCGGTCCCTGCGGCGGCCGGGCGACAGGCGTAGGGCGGTCCCTGCGGCGGCCGGGCGACAGGTGCAGAGCGACCGCACGGCGTCCGCACGGCGTCCGCACGGCGGTCGTATAGGGCGCGACCCCCTTCGGCGATCGATGGTGCCCACCCTCGACGTCTGATAATTTGCACACGTGAACAAATTCCTCGAGGCCGCCCGATCCGCGTCCGGGCGGCGGGAGCGCTGGTTCGCGGCCGCCCTGCGGGTCTCCGCGGGGCTGATGCTGCTCTTCGCGGGCATCACCCACCTGACCGTCGCGCGGACCGAGTTCCAGGCTCAGGTGCCGTCGTGGTTCCCCGCCGAACCCGACGCCGTGGTGCTGGTCTCCGGCGTACTGGAGATCCTGATCGGCGGGGCCGTCGTCGTGCTGCGCCGCTGGCGGGCTCTGACCGGCCTGGTGATGACGGCGTTCCTCGTCGCGGTCTTCCCGGGCAACATCGCCCAGTACCTGGACCACGTCGACGGCTTCGGCCTCGACACCGACCGGGCACGCCTGATGCGCCTGGTCGTCGAACCGTTCCTGTGGGCCTGGGCGTTCCTCCCGACGAACGCGTGGCGCCTGGTGCTCGACGTGCTGCGGCCGGCACCGGTCGGGCCGCGATCCTGAGAGGCGCGCCTCAGCCCGACGGCGCGGAGGTACGCCACGGCGGCAACCGGAAGGTCGCGACGGAACCGAACGGCTCCGGGGCGATCGGGCGGTGCCGGCCGTCCTGGATCTGGTAGATCATGTGGGCCTGGCCCATCGACGGGTCCGGGGTGACGTCCGGGTACGACAGCGTCGACTGGCTCGACTCGCCGAAGTAGTAGACGCCGTTGACCCCGCGGTGCGGCCAGTGCCGCAGGTAGCCGACGACCTCGCGGGCGTCGCGTACCCCGGTCGCCGCCCACGCCGCCGCCAGCAGCCGCACCTGGTCGTACGCCGCACCCGCCTGCGACCACCCGGCGTGCCGGCCGAACCGGGCCGCGAACTGGTGCCGGAACCGGCGCCCGAGCACGTCGTCGTACGTCCCGGTGGTGGTCGACCAGATCACCCCGTCGGCGCCGGGGCCGATCGAGTGCTGGAAGTCCGGGATCGACGGGCCGTAGACGCCGTACACCAGTGACTCCAGGCCGCTGCCGAGGAACTCCCGCTGGAAGGCGGTGACCTCCTGGGCGAGGAAGTGCGTCAGCATCACCACCTCGGGGTCGAGGTCCTGCAGCCGGCGTACGACCGCGGGCCAGTCGGCCGCGCCCACCGGCACCCGGATCACCTCGGCCAGCGACCATCCGGCCCGGCCCGCCGTCGCGACGAACCCCTCGGTGGTGACGTGGGTGCTCATGGTGTCCGCCTCGATGCTGACCAGGCGGCGGTTGCGGGGCGCGAGGAGCGATCGCGCCTCCAGCTCGGTCAGCAGCCGGATCAGGCCGGCGCCGTAGTACGTCTCGGAGGCGCAGGTCTGCAGCACGGCGCCGTACTGCTGCGGATCGGACTCGGCGAACCGCACCTGCTCGTCGAAGGTCGCGGTGTGCAGGAACGGACGCCCGTACTCGGCGACCATCGCGATGTCGGCGGCGTCCTGCCCGTTGCCGTAGCTGGTGGTGATCGCGTCCACCTCCGCGCCGAAGAGACCGGCCAGACCGGTCTGCACGCTGTCCCGGCTGAACACGTCGACCTCGGCGGTGACCAGCTCCAGTCGCCGCCCGGCCGCCCCGCCGACGCCGTTGAGCTCCTCCACGGCGAGCGTGGCCCCCCGCAGCACCTCGGCACCGTCCGCCGCCGCGGCCGCCACCGGCAGCAGCACGCCGACCCGCAGCGGCTTCCTGCCCGGGTAGCGCGGCGACACCCGCTTCGGCGGGGTGACCGGACGACCCGACACCGCCGCCTCCAGCTCGACGATCCCGATCGCGGGGGCGTCCTCGGCCGGACCGCCGGGCAGCGGCAGGCAGAGCAGCCCGGTGTCGACCGCCAGCGCCGCCAGGCCGCCCCGGGTCGCCTGGTCCAGCTTGTCGAGGAGGCGTTCGATCTGCGTGGAGACGGTGCGGGCGCTGGTGCCCAGCCGGTCCGCGATGCCGTGGTTGGTCAGCCCCAGCGCCAGCAGCGTGAGCACGTCGACCTCGCGAGCGGTCACGCCGCGCGGCAGATCCGCCTCGGCGGCGCGCACGACGATCCGGTCCCCGCCCTCCCGGATCAGGTGTACGGCGAGCCAGACCGCCCCGTCCCGCCAGAGGAACCGCAGCGAGTCTCGCCCGACAACCGGAAATTTACGGATATAACGGTCGATACCGGCCGGAAGCGACACAGGTAGGGGGTCGTCCCCCAGGACGACCTCGATCTGCCTCCGCGCCATCCCATCCCCCAACGTGCCGAGCGGCACAAAAGTCTAGATCAGGCCCGGCTCCGCGCCGGCCCGGTTCTAGGATCGGCGGTATGGCCGAGCGCGTCCGATTCGCCAGCAGCCGCGGGCCCGCACTGGCCGGTCTCATCGACCCGCCCGCCGAGCCGGTGCGGGGCTGGGGAGTGTTCGCGCACGGCTTCGCGCTCAGCAAGGACTCCCCCGCCGCCTCCCGGACCTGCAAGCAGCTCGCCTCCGAGGGCATCGGCATGCTGCGCTTCGACAACCTGGGGCTCGGCGATTCCGAGGGCGACTGGGGTGACGGCTCCTTCGAGGTGAAGGTCGACGACACCGTCCAGGCCGCCGAGTTCCTGACCGCACGCGGCACACCCCCCGACATCCTGGTCGGCCACTCGCTCGGCGGCGCCGCGGTGATCGCCGCCGCCAACCGGATCCCGAGCGTCCGCGCGGTCGCCACGATCGGCGCCCCGTTCGAGCCCAAGAACGTCGAGCGGCACTACGAGGCGGTCGTCAACCGCGTCCTCGAGGAGGGCCACGCCGAGTGGCTGATCGGCGGTAAGGCGCTGATCCTCAAGCGCAGCCTGGTGGAGGACTTCCGCAAGGCGGAGCTGTACCACCACGTGGTCGCGCTGGGTCTGCCCCTGCTGGTGATGCACTCACCCACCGATGCCACGGTGAGTGTCGAGAACGCCAGCCGCATCTTCCGCACCGCCCGGCACCCGCGCAGCTTCATCGCCCTGGAGGGCTCCGACCACCTGCTGACCACTCCCGGACAACCTCAGCGCGCCGCCCGCGTGATCAGCGCCTGGGCCGACCCGTACCTCGGCGACGCCTGATGGCCGATCGCCATCGCAGCATCGCCGACGGCCACGTCCTGCGGTGCCGGGCCGACGGCCACGTCCTGCTGATGGAGCGCGCGAACACCGGCTCGGCGATCCCCCGCGAGCCGCACAAGTGCGCCCGCCTGGTCTGGGCCGACCCGTCCGCGCCACCCGCCGACACGGTCCCGTACACCGCCGCGGCCCTGGCCCAGATCACCGCGGGCCGGCCCTTCTCCCTCGACGGCTGGGCGGGCCTCCCCACCGGCTCCGCCTGACCCACGGGCGCGGGGAGACCTACGTCTTCCGGCGCCGGCTTCCTCGGGGGTACGCCCGGAGTCAGGCGGTGACACCGTCGCCGGCCACCTCGATGCGGTCCCCCGGGCGACGGCGGAGACTGCGGCCGGAGGGGGCGTGACCACGCACGCAGGTCGCCCGGGAGGGCCGGGCGTCCTGGACGCGCCAGCGGCCAGCCCGGCCCGCAGGGGCCCTCGGCGGGAGCGACGGTCTGTACCCACCACCCCGCTACGACATCCTGATTTTGATCTATCCGCAGGCGGAGCCGTTGAGGGTGAACGCGGTCGGGGCGGTGCTGTTGCCGGTGTGGGTGGCCTGGTAGCCAAGGGTGACCGAGGCGCCGGGCGCGATGGTGCCGTTGTAGGAGACGTTGGTCGCGGTGACCGTTCCCGACGTGGGGCTGTAGGTGGCGTTCCAGCCGTTGGTGATGGTCTGGCCGGTGGGCAGGGTGAAGGCGAGACGCCAGCCGCTGATCGTCGTGGTGCCGGTGTTGGTGATCGTCACGTTGTTGGTCAGGCCGGTGTTCCACGCGCTGATCGCGCTGGTCACCGCGCAGCCGCCGGAGGGCGGGACCGTGGTGGACGTGGTGGACGGCGATGCGGTGGGTGAGGTCGTGGGTGACGTGGTGTCGAGGCCGAAGAAGGAGATGGCCAGCTTCGCCTGACCGGAGAGGGGCAGGGAGTGGCCGACGCCCGCGACGCTGATGCCCTCGACCGGGGCCTGCGTGTCACTGGAACCGTATCGGGTGCGGGTCCAGCCGGACTGCGGCGTGTCGGTGAGGACCGGGGTCTGGCTCACGCCCTGCACGTTCGTCCACTGCTTGATCTCCTCGCCGAAGTTGGCGTAGTAGAGCGTGGTGTCGGCGGTGCCGTGGACGACCTGCATGCGCGGGCGGCGGCCGGTGTATCCGGGGTACGCGGCCCGGACCGCGTCGCCCCACTCCGCCGCGGTCTTGACGACCTGGCCGTTGGCGCAGGCACTGTTCCAGCCGGCCTGGTTCGCCGGATCGGTGGGATCGCCCGCGGTGGCGGCGAAACAGCCGAACGGCACGCCCATGAACGCGGAACCGGCCGCGAAGACGTCCGGGTAGTCGCCGAGCAGGACGTTGGTCATCATCCCGCCGGAGGAGGCGCCGGTGACGAAGGTGCGGTCCACGTCGGTGCCGTAGTTCGCCTGGACGTACTTCACCATCGAGACGATGCCGACCGGGTCACTGTTGCCGTCGTGGGTCAGGGCGCTCGCGGAGGAGTTGTCGTAGCAGTTGCCGGACCGGGTGGTGGACGGGTAGATCACGATGAAGCCGTACGTGTCGGCGAGCGAGGCGAACTCGGTGCCGGAGTAGAACGCGGGCCCGGAGCCGGTGCAGTAGTGCACGGCCACCAGCAGGCCTGGGGAGGCGGCGAGGCGGTCGGGGACGTACAGGTACATCCGCAGGCCGGTCGGGTTGGTGCCGAAGCCGGTGATCTCCTGCAGCGAGGCGGCGGCCGCGGGCGAGGACGGCAGCGCCACGCCGAGGACGATCGCCGCCAGCGCGGCGAACGCGGCCAGAAGTCTCTTCATCAGGGCCCTCCTCGAAGATTGAATCTCATCGATCGGAACATAGCCCCGGCTTCCGGAAATCTCAACGTGCCGTTTACGTTGGTCACGCTCCCAGTCATCCCATGTATAGGGATTTAAGGGTATCGAATGCCCCAGACTGCCTCGTTTTGTTTCCGGAAGTTTCGGAGAGGACGACGCTGTCTCGCGGACGGCTACATCGCGGCCCTCCGGACGGAAGATTCAGCCGAACGGCCCATGCGCGCACGGTTCCGTCACCCGTGGGCGCCGGCCGTGGTCAACCTGGAGGGGTCCGCCACCACCGACGCGAAAGGCCGGACCATGAAGACGAAAGCCGGGCTCGGCCTGGTCGCCGGAGCGACCTTCGGCACCTGGGCACTCCAGGTCGCACCCACCGGCGCGGACGAACCCGCCGACGCCGGGATGACGATCGGCGACCGGGTGCTCCTGCCGCCCGAGACGCCGGCGGTCACCGGGCCCGAGCCTCAGCCGCGCGGCGCCACCAGCAACGGCTGACCGACCAGGGCGACCAGGCCCCGCTCGTCGGAGATCTCACCCTGGGCCACCCCGGTGCCGTGCGGCGTGATCGTGGTCCGGCCGGCCAGGTGCAGCCACTCCCCCTCCGGCGGCCGCGCGATCGTCAGCGTCACCGTCGGCGGGATGAAGAACCACTCGGTGAACGGCAGCTCCGCCGACACCCCGTTGGTGGAGTCCGCCAGGACGGCCAGGTGCTGGACCGTCGACGGCCCCTCCCCGACCGTTTTCTCTCCCGCCACCAGGGGCAGCCGGACCCGCGCCCAGAGGCTGACCGGGCCGGGTTCCGCGTACGACCCCTCGACGAACCGCCACTCCAGCGCCCGGCCGTACCCCCACGACGGGCTGACCCCGGGGATCACGACCGGCGGCTGCGCGTCCGGCAGCGGCGGGGGCGTCGCGGTGCTCGCCTGCCCCGCGGTCGCCTCCCGGTCGCTCTTGATCCGCCACGCCGTCGCGGTGACCGCGACCTTCCCGTTCACCGAGAGCGCCGCCTCGACCATCTCGATCCGCCGGCCCGGCCGCACGATCCGCGCCTCGGTCCGCACCCGGCCCTGCGGGATGGCCCCGTGGAAGTCGGCGGTCAGCCGGGCGATCGGCATCCCGGGATCGGGCCGGGTCAGCTCCACCGCCCGGGCGAGCAACCCGGTGGGCGGCCCACCGTGCTGCATCTCCTCGTCCCACGGGCTCGCGGTCGCCGGGGTGGACTCGAACTCCCCGTCCCCGACCGGCAGATAGAACGCCTCCGGCTCGTCAGTCACGCCAGTGACGGTACCGCCCCGGCACCGCGCCCGGGGTACACGAAAGGCCGGTGGCCCGTCCGCCCGGACCAGCACCGGCCTTTCGAGAGCGATGCGCGATGACGCCTACCCGCCGGATCCTTCTCCGCCGCGGCCCGTCACGCTTCCGGTTGCAATCATGATGTACGCCCTCGATAACGTTTGCTTCTGCCGCAGCGAGGTTATCAAGATTTACTGCCATTCCGCGCGAAGATCCCATTCATAGCGGGTCTGCACGGCCGGATCCTCCGCCTGCCAGCAGACGACGAGATTGCCATTCGCGTCCCACTCGTCGTCACGCATGGTGCCCAGGCGATTGCGCTCGCGCACCACGAATGCTTTCGCCCGTGGATGGATCACGAACCGAACGGTGAATCGGCGGATCGGGAAAGTGCGCAGATCGTACCGCAGATTGTCGATACCGACTTCACGAAGGGGATTCCAGATCCCGTTCGGCACCGCATAGCCGAGTTCCCAGCGGAGCACCGGAACGAAGACGGGCGGCATGAAGATCACCGCGCCCCGGCCGGTGATGTCCAACGGCAGCCAGTCCGCCTTGATGTCCTGATCGTGCACGGTCAGCTCCGGAACGACCGAGACCTCCTCGGTGTCCGACCCCACGTACGCCGAGATCAAGGTGAGCTTCCGGTAACCGATGGCGTGCGCGTGCCGGCGCCGGGTCACCCGGTGCTCGACGACCCGGTCGCCCTCGGCCCCGAGCCCGACGTGGATGACGAGTTCGAGGTCCTCGTCGAAGGCCTCCGACCCGGGTCGCACGGCCTCCGGTCGATTCAGAGCGGAGTGACCCCGGCTCGCCGGCGGTCTCGCCGACCGGCCGGTGTGTACCCCGGCGACGACGATCAGCGCGATCAGCACCACGACCACGGACGTGGTGCGGAACCCGACGCTGGCGCCGACGATCAGCATCAGGTTGAGGGCCGCCACGGTCCCCGCGGTGGCCCAGGTCGGCGCCGACGCGGCCCCGGCGAGTCGCCGGACCTTCTCCCGGAACGCGTCCGACGTGACCATCACGCCAGACTCATCCGCTTGAGCCGCAGGTTCCAGCCGATCGGCTCCATGGCCTGCGCGATGGTCTCGGCGGCGACGGAGAACTCGTACTCCCGCATCGAGGCCAGGCCGTTCGGCTTCTCCCGGAAGGTGACCCCGGGCGGCAATCCCTGCGGTACGAGCGTCCCCACCCCGTTCGGCACCCGGAAGACGAAGACCGCGGACCCGACCGGGCTGCGGCGGTCACCGTCCTCGTCCAGGCCGACCGCCGGCGGCAGCCATTCGAAGTACTGGACGTGCGCGGACTGGCGCAGCGGATCCCAGTACCCCGGCGCACGGTAGCTCGCCATCCAGGTCACCTCGTGGTGCGGCGGCGCGAAGGTGATCAGCGCCCGGGGGACGGACTTGCCGTCCAGCTTCACCACCTTGACCTGCTGCGGCTCCCCCGTGCTGGCCGGCGGCCGGGTCACGTGCAGGTCGATGTCCTCCCAGCCGAGCTGGTGGTCCCGCCCACGGTTGAACGCCTCGAACAGACACCAGTAGACGCGTTCGGCGAGATACGGCCTCGTGGTGTGGATCTCCTCGACGGTGTCGTCACCCTTGCTCTCGCCGATGTCGAAGATGATCCGCCAGTCCTCGGAGTAGGGCCGATAGGTGCCGAGCGTTCCACCCAGCACGCGTCGAGTGTTGTCCGCGTCCTTCACCTGGCCGAGGAGGTCATCGTGGGGCACGGCGGCCCCGCCCGTGCGCCGCCCGATCTGATACGCCAGGGGCAGCGCCGCGGCGAAGATGATGAACGCCGCGATCACGAGGCCCTCGGTGGTCGCCCGGCCGGCCGTCAGGATCTGGATGCCGTTCGCGACCGTTCCGATGAGCGCGCCCACCCAGTAGACGCCGAGCAGCGCCGATCGCCAGTCCTTGAGGAACCGGCCGGTCCATCTCATTCCCCGGCCCGTCCCTGCCGGGCGGCGTCTGTCGCGTCACGGCTCCGCCCGTCGTCCGTGTGAAGCGAAACACCTTCAAGAGCTGCCATCATTATGGAGTCTAAAAAGACCGGAAAACGCGCACCGATCTGCCGCGCTCCTCGTTCCGGGTCGCCCGTCCGGAGCGGTTCACCCGCCTTTCGGCGGAACCTCCGCTGGTCATTTCCTTGATCGGGGGAACGCGGGTTTCACGCACCCCCCTCGTCACGGGAATGCCTATTTCCGGAATTGCACTCCGGCGGACTACCGGGCCGGTGTGCCGAGCACACCGGCCGCGTCGACCAGCAGCGTTCCCGAGGTCACCTCGACGGTCACCGTGTGCCGGCCGCACGCGAGACCCCGCAGGCCGAACGTCTGCTGGTAGTTCGTGGACACCCGGGTCGCCAGATCGGTTCCGGTCACCACGCCGTCCACGGTCACCGTCAGGCGGGCCGTGCCGTCGTTCACGCCGAGCAGGTCCAGGCCCGTACCCGAGAAGGTGTAGGTCAGCGTCGAACCGGGGGTCTTGGTGATCGAGGCCGAGCGCTGGTACTCGTACATGCCGCGCCCGTTGCTGTGCTGCCACGTCCCGGCGTAGACGAGCTTCGTGTTCGGTACCTGGGCCAGATCGGTCATCTCCAGGTTGTCGAGCAGCTCGCTGTAGTACGGCGGGTACCCGGAGACCCGCTCGACCCGCAGATTGTCGAAGCTGGTGTAGTGGAAACCGCTGGCCAGGTCGACGCGCCCGGAGAGGAAGGGCTTCGGGTCGGCCCAGGCGAAGACCTGGGTCCCGTCGACGAAACCGGTCACGTCCGCCCCGGTCACCCGGATCGCGAGGTGGTGCCACGCGGCCGCGTCGAAGGCGCTGACCGCTCCGCTCGCGGTGACACTTCCGGTACGCAGGAACTGCCAGCCCCCGTCCGAGCCGAGGCGCAGCGCGTACGGGGTCCCGGCGAGACTGTGCGACGCGCTACCGCCGGTCGACCGGGCGCCGATCGCGGCATAGTTGTCCGCTGATACCTCTCGGTCAAAGCGCACGTCGACGGAGGTCTGGTAGTCGGTCCAGCGCAGGTCGCCGACCCCGGTGATCGGGTCCGCGTTGTTCCAGGCGCCACCGACCCCGGTCACGTCCCGGTCCACCTGCTGGCGCAGTACCCGGTTCCCGTCCTCGGTGACCGCCTCGAATGATCCGTTCCGGTCCCAGGTGTAGAGCGGGATCGCACCGGTGTCGCCACCGCGCTCGTCGACGAAGCCCTGTTCGTAGTCGAAGTCGTCGGCCCAGAGCGTCCCGTGCTTCGGGTCCGCGTCCAGCACGGTGCGCTTCCCCTCGACCGGCAGCGGTGCGGTCCACTCCGGGTCGTGGCTGACGTCGAGCGAGGTCACGGTCGCGATCGAGTACGGCGCCACGGTCACCGTGCCGCCCGGGGCGATGTCCGCGACGTGCCGCTTGTACCCGGCGTTGAACGCCTGCCCACCGGCCGCCGCGTTCGTCTGCCAGACCGCGAGGGTCGGATCGGTGCCGAGGTCGAAACCGGTCGGCGTGATGGTGTAGGTGGCCGGGTACTCAGAGTCGTTGACCAGGACCGTGGAGAAGTCCGAGGCGTCCGGCGCGGCCATCGTCAGGTAGTCCGGCAGCCCGTTGCGCCCGACCACGGGATTGGTGCCGGTGGCGGTCGACGCGCTCGCCTGCGGCACCACCCGCCAGATGCCTGCGGTGTTGGTGTCGTTCTCCCAGCCGGTCGTGGCGAAACTGCTGAAATGTTGCAGCACGGCGAGTCCCGCGTCGTAGTGCATCCACCCTGACCACGGGTCGCGCGCCGAGATGAGCTCCTTGTAGGAGTACTGTCCGCCCTCATAGAACGAGCCGATCGCCGGCTGATAGATGAAGTGCGTCCGCCGCGACTTCACGAATCCCTTGACGATCGTGTTCGCCATCTCCAGCGCGCTGCCCGAGCCGCCCAGCCCGGTCCCCGCCACGCTCGGATCCGCCGTGTTGTTGTTCGGCCGGAACGCCGAGTTGCTGAACGTCGCCTGCGCCTCGCTGTTCCAGACCTCCTTGTCGTACTGTTCGGCCAGCCGCGTGAAGTTCCCGGCGCTGTCATCGTCGGTGTTGTAGTGATATCCCGCCGCCGTCACCGCGCTGAGCAGGTCCGCGTCCCCGGTCAGCGCGCCGCCGAAGCTCCCGATCCCGGCCTCGTCCGAGATCACCACCTTGATCCGGTGATAGAGCTCCGCCTCCCCGGGCTGAAAGTCAACATCATCGGTCAACACCTTCTTGGCGTACGCCTTCGTCCAGGTGAGGTCCGCGGCCGCCTCGTTCACGCCGGGGTTCACGTAGTCGACCATGTACCCGTACGTGCGGTACGCCGCGAGAATCGTCTCCTTGTACCAGGCGTAGATCTTGTCGTTGGTGTCCGCCCACTTCGGCGCGTTCCAGCGCAGGATGCTCACCTTGAGGTCCGGGTTCACCTTCTTGGCGTCCGCCGCGAGCTGGAACCCGGGGTGCCGCGCCACGTTCGCCGGCTCGTCCGCCCACCGTTTGGTCGCCGGATCCGACCCGGTCGAGTTGTTCCGGTCGTCACCCATCTCGATCTTCACATGGCTCATCACCGGATGCGCCCCACCGAAGAGCACGCGGAGCAGCCGTACGTAAGCCTCGGGGTGCTGGGCCTTGTAGTCCAGGAGCAGAGCGCTGGTGCTGTTGGCGCTCAGCACGCCGAACCCCTTGAAGGTCAGCCCGTTGACGTTCCCGGCGGCGACATCCGCGGCATCGACGGTAATCTCGACGGCCGTGGCCGCGGAGGCGGATGGGGTGGGCAGCACGACGCCGGCGAGAAGCAGCACGACGACGGCGACGAGGCGACGGCCGATCATGCGGCCAGCCTAGGAATGAATATAGTTCAGCGTCAATACTTAGTCAGTCGAGGGGACATGGGATGGGCTTCAGCGACGAGGTGCGCTCGGCGTTCCGGCGTGGCGAGAACGAGGTCGTCGTCCGGATGAGCGAGGCCGAGATCGCGCGGGCCCGCGCGGCCGGCGATCCGGCGGGCGAGGTGGAGGCGCTGTACAGCCTGGCCCGGGTGGCGATCCGCGGCGGCGACCTGCCCACCGGTGAGAAGCTGGCCGGGCAGGCCCTGGAGGTGGCCCTCGACTCCGGCGACCGCGCGCTGGAGGAACGCCCCCGCCACATGCTGGCCGCGGTGGCCCGGATCTCCGGCGACCTGCTCCGCGCCCGCGACCTGTACCGCGAGAGCATCGCCCTGAACGAGGCCCTCGGCAACGCGCTCACGGTCAACTCGGAATACCACAACCTCGCCTTCTGCGAGTTGAAGCTCGGCAACATCGGGGCAGCCCGGAACCTCTTCACGGCCGGCCGGGATCGGGTTTTCCACGAGGGCTGGACCGATTTCGTGCCCTACGTCTGCCTGGCCTACGCCGCGCTCGCCTCCGCAGAGGCCTCTCTTTCCACGGCTTCCCTTCCCGCCGTCGAGACTGATCAGGAACGGGCAGCGTTTCTTGTCGGGGTGACCGACGCGGCGTTCGCGGCGCTCGGCCAGGTCCCGGATCCCGACGACGCCGCCGACCTGGCCCTGGTCCGCGCGGCAGCCCTCGAAGCGCTCGGCCCCACCCGCTTCGACGAGCAGCACGCCCGCGGCCTCACCACCGCCCCTCGCGACGCGCTGACCTGATCCGCGCCCAGCCGAAGGCGCCCAGCCGAAGGCGCCCAGCCGAAGGCGCCCAGCCGAAGGCGCCCAGCGCCCGCATGATGACGCGCTGGGCTGATCACCCGCGAGGGCCGGGTTTGCTCACCCGTACGATGAGAATCGAGTGAGGCGGCGGCGCAGGCCGCGGCAGGCGATCTGATCATCGGAGGACACGTGGCACGGGACGACATCGCGCGCGGGCAGGCGGAACGGCTTCGCCAACTGGACGACGCCGCGCGGGTGGCCACGACTTTCGACGCGATCATCAACAACGGCGCACTCTGGGTATGGGGCGACGAGGGCGACATCCTCTTCACCGAGGACGCCCGCCGCCGCAACCTGCTGCCGATCTGGCCGCACGCCACGGTGGCCCGCCTGGAGAACGAGGGCGACGAGCCGGGTGAGGAGGCCATCCGCATCCCGTTGAAGGTCTTCCTGAAGGAGTGGCTCCCTCAGCTCGAGGAGGACGAGGCCGACATCGCCATCTTCCCGGTCGAGGGCCTGAACGCGGCCACGGTAACGCTCTCCGACTTCCGCGCGAGAGTCAGCCCGGCCCGCTGACCCGTATGCCCCGGGCCACCCACCGCATGCCTCCGGCCACCTACCGGCATCTGCCCTGGCTCGGCTGGAGTTCATTCCTCCTTCTGATCTTCGGTTCCGGCGCGGTCCGTATGGCGGCGACGGCAATCAGTTCACCCAGCATCAACAGTGTGGCGAGCGCGTACACCGGTCTACTGCTGATCTCCCCGATCATCGGTTTCCTGGCGCTCGGCTTCCGCGTACGCACCATCGTCGACGACGAGGCCATCACCCAGCAGTGGTACCTCCGTGCCCACCGCGTCCCGTTCACCGAGATCACCGCGGTGGAACGGGACGCATCATCGAAACGCTGGTTCCTCCGTGTCCACTGCGGCACCGAGACGTTCGAGGTCATCCCCTGCCAACTGATGGTGACCGCCGGTGGCCCTTTCAGCCCTCACCCCCCGAAGGCGATGCTGGCCGTCGAGGAGGCCATCTCCCAGCGCCGCCCGTGACCATCTCCATCGTCAACCATTCTCCGTCCTGGATCGTCCTCCGCCCTGAGCTGTCTCCGCCCTGAGCTGGCTCCGCCCTGAGCTGGCTCCGCCCTGAGCTGGCTCCGTATCTGCCGCGCGCCTGCACCTGGCAACCGCCGTAGCCGAAGCGACGCCGTGACGACCATGGCGGCCGCCTCTTCGGGGCCCAGCTTTTCCGGGACGGGCATTGGGCACAAAGGCCCACGACACCCATCCAATTGGATCACTAAGGTCGCTGAGTGATCAGTTTCTGGCGCTCCTATGCAGTGGCTACCGGGTGGGCAGTCCTGACCATCCCGCTGGTGATGTTGGCGTACCTCCTCGGCTACAGCGTCGCCACCGGAGTCTCGCCGACCGCAGAGGACCTCGCCTGGGGCATCTCGTTCTCGGTCTTCCTCTTCATCCCCCTCATGCTCCTGGTCGACGTGATCGTCTCCCCGGCCTGGATCTTCTTCCGCCGCGCCAAGGTCACCTCCGTCTTCCGTCTCGGCACCGAGGCCGCCGGCGCCGGCCTGTTCGCCGCCTTCCTGGCATTCCTGGCTTACCGCTCGATCTGGTAGCCCTCCAGGTAGCCTCTAGCGAGTGGTTGCCTACCTTCGGTGACGCGATTGAGCTCCGCGTGGTGCATGCGTGCTGTGGCGAAGGACCAGGGTTCCGTCATGCCGGGAAGCTAACCGCAGTCCTCCTCTCCGCGTCTGCCCCGCTGCCGGCCCACCGAGCGAGCGCCCTGTCGAGCCGGGCACGGGTGTCCTCGTCGTCCGAGATGGCGGCCCAGATGATCACCCCGTCCGGCCGGACCAGGATGCTCGGTTCCCCGGTACGCGGCTCATGCGCGTACACAAACCGGGGTTTGACAGTGGAGAGGCTGCCCTCGGCTGTCCGATCGACGAGCACGAACCCGCCGTCGTGGCCGTGATCGAACAGGCCGCCCACGATGGTCCCGACCGGCACGTCGGCGTCCTCCGCGACGTCGTAGCGCTGCAGGATCCCGGCCGTCAGCGCCACCAGACGGTTCATCACTCCGGGCACGGTCAACAGCTGATCCGCCATCACCGCCCGTAGCTGCCCCGTCTGCTCGTCGCCGCGCATCAGCGCCACCTGCGCCCGTGTCCAGTCGAGCACCCCGGCCGCGATCGGGTGACGCTCGGACTGATAGGTGTCGAGCAACCCCTCGGGTGCCCACCCCTGGGATGGTCGCCGCCAGTTTCCACCCCAGGTTGACAGCGTCACCGAGACCGAGATTCAACCCCTGCCCACTGAACGGCGCGTGCACGTGGGCGGCGTCCCCGGCGAGCAGCACCCGCCCGTGCCGATAGGAGACCGCCTGCCGCGTGTTGTCCGACCACCGCGTCGCCCGCCCGCGCAACCCGGTGATCGTCACCGAGACCCCGGTGACCTCACGAACCACCTCCTGCAACTCACCCACCGTGACCGGCGCCTCCCGGTCCGGCGGCTGCTCGCCGAACCGGGCCACCAGGATGCGCCCCGGCACCGGCCCATATGCGTAGATCCCTCGTGGCGTCCAATTCCAGCCACGCCTCAGCCCGCTCGCATCCTCCATCTCCGTGATCGCCTGATAGCCCACCAGCGTCGGCGGCGTCCCCTCGAACCCGACACCGAGCCGCCTGCGAACCACACTCCGCCCACCGTCCGCCGCCACCACCCAGTCCGCGGTGAACTCGCCCGCGCTCGTCTCGACGACGGCGCTCTCTCCCTCCGGGCTCCGCACGCCTCGCACCTCTATACCCCGCCGGACTTCCACCCCGAGCTCGGCGCACCACTCGCCCAGCACCAGCTCGAGGTCGAACTGCGGCACCAGCACCGCGCCGGCCACCCCGGCGTGCGCGGTCAGGACCGGATCGCCCTGGTCGACCAGATCCGGCCGGAACAGCATCCCCGCGAAGTGCCCCGCCACCGGGAACCTCTGGGCCGCCAGCCGGCCACGCATGCCACCACCTCCCAATTTGGAGAGAAGTCCCTCCTGTATCCCCTCGAGCGCCGGCAGCAGGCCCCGCCGAGCGAGCAACTCGGCGCTCGCCACGTTGATAGAGCCCGCCTTGATGGTCGGATCCGGCTCGCCGAGCCGCTCCAGGACGATCACCTCCGCTCCGTGCAGAGCCAGCTCACCCGCGACGAGGAGACCCGCGGGACCGGCTCCGATGACGACTACATCCACGACACCCTCCATGCCTTACTCGGTAAACTTACCCGGTCAGCATAGCCGGTCAAGGTAGCGTGGCAATATGCCAAATCGAGGTGACCGAGGTGGATCACAAACCAGGGCACGCATCGCCGAGATCGCCACCGCCCTCTTCCTGGAGCACGGCTTCGACCAGGTCACGATCGCCGAAGTGGCCAAAGCGGCGGGCGTCTCCAAAGTGACCGTCTTCGCCCACTTCGAACGCAAGGAGGACCTGCTTCTCGACCGCCTGCCCGACGTCGTCGCCCTGGTCCGCGGTATCGTTCAGGAGCGCCCCACCGGCACCACCGTCGTCGAGGCCTTCCGCCGGGCCACTCTCGACATGGCCGCCCAACGCCACCCGCTGTCCGGCCTGGACACCGACGTCGCCCCGTTCCTCCGCACGGTCATCCACTCGCCCGCGCTCCTCGCCCGGCTGCGCACCTTCGAGCACGAGATAGAGTCGGATCTGGCCACGGCCCTCCGCGACGACCCGCGGTTTTCCGGAGACGCCCACCTGCATGCCGCCCTGTTGGTCGCCACGTACCGCACGGTCGCCACCGCCACGATGCGCCGCCAGCTCGCCGGCTACGACGCTGACACGATCGCCGCCGCCCACGTGCAGCATCTGACGGACGCGTTCGCGCTACTCGCCGCCGGCCTGCGCTGATCGCCTCCGGAGGGGATTCCAACCCCTTTTCGCGTACGCGGAAAAAGTTCTTTGATAACTGGAAAGAGGTTGACGATTCCGGGGCGGGCCGCTCGTCATCCCTGTGCAAGCGGCACACTTCGCACAGGAGGAGAAGAGTCATGCGCTACGCATTGTTGATGCACTACCGTGAACCGGCCGCCGGCGAGCTCAGCGAGGAGGCCGTCGCCGAGGCTCAGCAGGCCTTCGGGGCGTATGCCCACGCGCTACAGAAGGCAGGCGTCCTGCTCTCCGCCGACGTACTGCGCCCCACCGACGGCACCACCAGCGTCACCCGGCGTGACGGCACGCTACAGGTCCAGGACGGGCCGTTCGCCGAGACGAAGGAAGCCCTGGCCGGTGTCTTCCTGCTGGAACTGCCCGACCTGGACGCCGCCATCGCCTGGGCCGAGAAGTGCCCCGGCTCTCAGTGGGGAACGATGGAGATCCGCCCGGTCGCCACATCCTTCCTCGACGGAGCATGGGCACGCTGACGGGTGGTGCCGAGCGAGCCGCCCGGGACAGCTACGGGCGGCTCCTGGCCCTGCTCTCGTCCGCCACCGGCAACCTGCCCACCGCCGAGGACGCACTCGCCGACGCCTTCGAGCGGGCCGTACGCACCTGGCCGCATCAGGGCGTACCCGACAATCCGGATGCGTGGCTACTCACCGTGGCCCGCAACCGCCTGCGCGACTGGTGGAAGTCGGCCGAGCAGCGGCGTACCACCACCCTGGACATCGAGCGCCACTCCCCGGTCCACATCGACGACCTCGACCTGGACGCCATCCCCGACCGCCGCCTCGAGCTGATGATGGTCTGCGCCCACCCGGCGATCGACCGCACGGTACACACGCCGCTGATGCTCAACACGGTGCTCGGCTACACCGCGGAGCAGGTCGCCCGCGCCTTCGTCATGCCCACCGCCACCATGGCCACGCGCCTGGTCCGCGCCAAGCGCCGCATCCGGCTGACCGGTATCCCGTTCCGGATCCCGGATCGCGCCGGCCTACCGCCCCGGATGGCTGCCGTCCTCGAGGCCGTCTACGGCGCATATGTGATCGACTGGTCCACCACCGCCCCGCAGCCACGCGAGCTGCCCTCCGAGGCCGTGCACCTCGCCGAGGTCCTGGCCACGCTCGCCCCGGACGATCCCGAGGCCCACGGCCTGGCCGCCCTGGTTCAGCTCTCCGCCGCTCGCGCTCCCGCCCGCGTCGACGCCGAGGGCCGTTTCGTCCCGCTCCCCGAACAGGACCCGTCCCTCTGGAACACCACCCTGATCGCCCAGGCGCACGCCCACCTCCGCGCCGCCCACGCCCTGTCGCACCTGGGCCGGTTCCAGTTGGAGGCCACCATCCAGGCCGTCCACTGCGCCCGTACCGCGTCCGCCCCGCCCGACTGGCCCACGCTGCTGAATCTCCACCAGCACTTACAGGAGCTGGCCCCGTCCCTCGGCGGCGCGGTGGCCCTGGCCGCCGTCACCGCCGAGGTCACCGGCCCCGCCGCCGCCCTCGCCCTCCTCGACGATCTCCTCACCATGGCCGGCCCACCCGCCCATCGTTTCCAGCCGGCCGCCACGACACGCGCCCACCTGCTGACCCGCCTCGGCCGCTTCCCCGAGGCCATGACCGCTTTCGACCACGCCATCGCGTTGACTCACGATCCCGCCGAACGAACCCACCTGCACCACCTCCGCGCCCGGCTGCCCTCGTGAGGACCGACCGCGCTCACGCGCCGTGACACACGTGCCGACCCGGCTGAACGGCTGCTCTGGAACACCGGTGAGCGTGCCGAGGCAGCACAGATCGAAAGGCGCACCACCGGCGACGGAGTGTGAGACGACGGGAGCACCAGAGGCCACCGGCGGCCTCCCGTGAAACGGTGACACCGCTGGTCACTCGGTTCGCCGAAAGGCCGAAAGCCGGGGCCGGTTTCGGTACCTTCCCCTCATGTCGACGAACGACCAGCCCGACTTCGAAGACCGCATCGTCGCGGATTTCGGCGCTGGCCACAGCATCGACGACATCGCCCAGCGGTACGGGATCAGCCCGGCGGAGATCAACGCCATCATCCACCGGAACGTCGGCCCGATGCCCGGCACGGATTCACCGGGCTCCGCCCCTTTCCCGCCGCCCCAGGCGCAGTCGGCACCACCACCCCACGCGCAGTCGACACCACCGCCCGGCTGGGCGCCTCCCGGTGCCGAACCACCACAGGTGGTCATAGTCCAGTCGCCGCCATCGTCGGTCTATGCGATCGCGTCGCTGATTCTCGGGATAATCAGCCTGATGGGAGGGTTCTGCGTTTGCGGCCTGCCCTGCATCGCCGCGGTCGTGTGCGGGCATCTCGGACTACGCGAGACGAAGGACGGGTCGAAGAGCGGCTACGGCATGGCGGTCGCCGGACTCATCATGGGCTATCTGCTCATCATCCCGACCGTGTTCCTCTTCATCACCGGCGGCATAACCAACGTGCTGACACAGTTCACGGGATAGGGGCCGAGGCCGCGCAGTTAAGGGTTTTCGGGTATCGGCAACACTCGTTCCGGTGGTCGATATCCGCTCATGGAGGGCTTCGCGTCGGCGGGGTGTTCCGTCGGAGCGCGGTGGATCTCTGCGGCTGGCGTTCATGGGTGTCTCAGCCGCTCTGAGGGACCCTTCAGTGCCAGCTCGGCCGGTTCGGCTGGTCGGGGGGGGGGGGGCGGGGGGCGGGGGGCGCCCCCCGCGGCCCGCC
>NZ_JBFAYF010000018.1:50076-151423 GCF_040681165.1 Actinoplanes sp. NPDC051851
GTGAGGGGTGCCTCGAGCCTCTCGAGGCACCCCTCACGACCAGCCAAGAGGCGGAACGGGCCATCCTGGCGAGGCCGCGGACACCACCCGCCACCGCATTCCACCATCTCACCAGGCAGCGAACGGACCGGCGCGACGAGCCGGAAGACGAACAGACCGGCGCGACGAGCCGGAAGACGAACAGACCGGCGCGGCGAGCGGGAAGGCGACGACACGGGACGGTCAGGAAAGGCTGGTGAACGCGTCGACGTTCATCCCCCGGCCCGCGTTGACCAGGGTGATCGTGTGCCGGCCGGCCGTCGTCCAGGTACGGGTGAACACCGCCTGCCGCACCGTCGCCGACCCGCTGTGCAGGTTGACCGTGCCGGCGCGCCGGCCGTCGACATAAACGGTCACCGCGCCCATCGACGGGCCCCGGCTCGCGACCCAGCCGACCGAGCGGGCCGTCGTCGACCAACTGACCCTCGCGCCGCGGCGGGTGGTCACCTGCTCGGTTCCGCCCAGGGCTCCGGCGCGTTTCACCGACTTCCAGGCGCCGCTGTAGCCCCTGCGGGCCGACTGCCGGTCGAGCACCGCGTTCGTCGGCGCCCCGGTCACCGTACGATAGTTGCCCACGCCGTCGACGGCCCGGACCGTCCAGGTGGACGGGGCGCCGGAGGCGGCCGTCGTGGTGACCGATCGCGCCGATGTCGGGACGCTGACCAGCGCGCCGCCGTCGCGGGCGTACCCGAGGCCGGCCACGCCCTGCGGGTCGGAGACCACGCCCCAGGTCACGGTCACCGGCAACGTTCCGGTCGCGGTCACCGACCCGGTACGCAACGACGCCACCGGAGCACCGACCGCCGGCCCGGTGGTGTCCGCAGTGGTCCCCCGGGTGACCGTTACGGTCAACCCCTCCGGGGTCGCCTCGCCCACCTGGATCGCGAACGACCCGTCCGGCGCCGTCCAGGACTCCCCGGGAAGCAGTAGCGGCTGGTCACCCGGGTGGAAGTCGAGCAGCCCGGTGCCGCCGTGCACGACGTCCCCGTCGGTGTCGGTGAAGTGCACCGCCAGGCCGTCCGGCAGACCATAATCGGACATCCAGGAGTCCACCCCGGTGGCCACCCGGTACTCCAGGCTGTAGGTGCGGTCGCCCATCGGCAGCGACACCTGGCGCATCCCGGTTCCCGAGGCCAGCGGCGAGAGCGTGACCCGGACGCTGCCCGTGCCGCCCTGCACCGTGGTCGCGTCCGCGGGGAGCAGCCCGAGCTGGTCGAGGTGCTGCGCGTCCAGGTTGCCGGGCGCGCCGTTGCCCATGATGTCGTAGGTGTCCGCGTACTCGCTGACCGAACAGTCGTCGGACCAGGTCACCCGCTGGGTGTGCGCGGTGTCCGACCAGCAGCTCCAGCCGTTGGCGTGTTCGAGGCCGAGGTTGTGGCCGAACTCGTGCCCGAACACCAGCAGGTCCGACCAGCCGTTCAACCAGATCAAGTTCCCACCGACGTACGCCATCCCGGCCCACCCACAGCCGTCGACCGGCGGGAAGTACGCCACCACGTGGTGGAACCCGTCGTCCGGGGTGTCCGCCGCGGCCCGGGCGGCCGTCTCGATGGCACCGGTGTCGACGCAGCCGTCCGGCGTGGTCGTCGCGTCGACCCTGCGCCACGGCAGCACGTCGTCCACGGTGACCCGGACCTGCCCGTCCGACACCGCGTCGTAGTAGCCGTCCAGCGCGGCGCCCCGGGTCCGGAGCTCGGACGCGGTCGGCTGATCCGCGGGTACGTCGTCGGTCTGCCAGTACATCGGGACGATCACGAGGTGGTGGGTGCCCAACTGCGACGACTCGGCGGTGGCCCGGAGCCGCGCACGCACCGCCACGATCCGGTCGCCGACGACGGTCGCGCTCACCGGGGTGCCGGACGCGATCCCGGCGACCGCGTCCTCGTCGACCGCCCGCTCGTCGACCGCCTGCTCGTCGACCGCCTGCTCGTCGACCGCGTAGTGCGTTCCCGAGGCGGTCACCACGGTCGCCGAGTCGGTGTGCCCGCCGGCGAGATCGTCGCTGACCACCCGCTGCAGAACGCCCGATACCTGCGTGTCGGCGGACGCGGCATGCGCGACGGTGGGGGTCGCCGCGACGACCAGCGCGGCGACAGCGGCGACGGCGACACCACGGCGGGTACGGCTGAGCAAGACGTCCTCCTGCGGGGGGGGGCGGCGAAGCGGGCCGGGACGCCGCTTCGACAGAGCAGCATCGACCCCGAGGGCACCCGACCTTAGGAAACTTGCAACTGCGAGCGAGCTTTGGTCGTACACCTAGCAAATGCTGTTGAAGTGGCGTGATAGCAGCGGCACCTGCATGATGGAGGCCATGGGGGCGAACACCAGCCGATGGACGACCGTGCTGGACCACCTGGTCGGCGCGCTGCCCTACGAGGGACGACTGGTTCTGATCAACGGGCCCGACCTGCTCGCCGATCGCCTCGCCGAGCACCTGCGTGACACCGGGCGTCCCTGCATCCGGCTGACCGCGGGCGTCTGTGCGGATCCCGAGGACGGCGGCTGGCCCGCCCTGACCAGCGCCGCCGTGGTGGTGGCCGGGCCGGAGTGGCGTGATCGCGTGCCCGACGGCGTCTGGCACCTGACCGTCTGGGCGAGAACGCGGCACACCGATCCGCCGCACACCACACCGCCGCACACCGAGCCGCCGAACGCCGAGCCGTCGCACACCGAGCCGTCGCACACCGAGCCGTCGCACACCGAGCCGCCGGGCGAGAGCGGGCAGAGTGCGCATGTCGTGCTCGACCTGCACGACGTCGACTGGCCGGTGATCCGCCACATCGACCCTGAGCTGGTCCCGAACGAGGTCTGGTACCGATCGGAGTCACGCGCCTTCTTCGCCGCCCGCGCCGCCACCTGGGACACGAAGTTCGGCGCCGACCTGCCCGCCTACGCCGCCGCGATCGCCGAGTCCGACCTGCTCACCGGCGGTGTCGCGGTCGACGTCGGCTGCGGGACCGGCCGCGCGCTGCCCGCACTGCGCGACGCCGTCGGCCCGGCCGGGACGGTGTTCGGCGTCGACCACACGCCGCAGATGCTGGCCACGGCGCGCGACCGGGCCCGCGAATGCGGGGCGATGCTGCTGCAGGCCGACGCCCGTCACCTGCCGTTCGCGCCGGGCAGCGTCGACGCGATCTTCGCCGCCGGGCTGATCAACCACCTGCCGTCGGCCGCCTCCGGCCTGCGCGAGCTCGCCCGTATCGCGCGTACGGGCGCCCGCCTGGTCCTGTTCCACCCCTCCGGTCGCGCGTCGCTGGCCGCCCGGCACGGCCGTACGCTGCACCCCGACGAGCCGCTGGCCGAGCACGTCCTCCGGGCGACCACCGCCGACACGGGCTGGCGGTTGACCGTTTACGACGACGCCGAGCACCGCTTCCTCGCCGCCGCCACCCGAGCGTGACGCTGTGTGAACCCGTCTCAGCGCCGTCTGGACCTGAGGCGCGGCCCGAGCGCGTTGCCCACGATCGCGCACCACAGTGCCCAGACGCCCCCACTGCCCAGGCGCACCCGGGCGGTGGTCCTGGCGTACGAGTGCAGGCCGGTCACGCCGGGTCAGCGGTGATCGCCGTGCGCTGAAGGCCCTTCCGGACCGCGGGCCAGTCGTCGTCCACGATCGAGTACAGCACGGTGTCCCGCCACGAGCCGTCCGCGCGGCGCCGGTGTTTGCGCATCACGCCCTCGCGGACCGCGCCGAGCCGTTCGATCGCCGTCTGCGCGCGCACGTTGCGGATATCGGTCACCAGCTGCACCCGGACGGCGCCGAGCGTCTCGAACGCGAAGGTCAGCATCAGCAGCTTGGCCTCGGTGTTCACGCCGCTCCCCCACCACGGGCGGCCGAGCCACGTGTACCCGATCGTCAGGCAGCGCAGGCGTGGGTCCGGCTCGGCGAAGGACGTCGTGCCGAGGAAGCGCCCGCTGATCACTTCCGTCACGGCGTACGGGAAACGCATGCCCTTGGCACGTGCCGCGAGAGCGCTCATGATGTGCCGTCGCGCGTCGTCGACCGTCGCCGGCTGTGCCAGCGCACCGGCCGGCGGACTCTGCCAGGTGAAGATGTCCGCCGACGTGGCGGCCGCTTCGAGGTAGCCCTCGGCGTGCTCGACCGCCAGCGGTTCCAGCCGGATCCGGTCGCCGGTCAGCGTCGGCAACGAGTACCAGAGATCATCCACGGACGCCCCCGGTAGCCCCGCTCATCGGTACGTGTTCCCGCGACGCCGGCTCCGGCACCGCCCGCTCAGACGTCGTTCCCGCCAGCGCGGCGAGCGCCTCCACCAGCGGCACCGCGCGCACCCCGATCAGCTCCAGGTCCGCCACCCGCTCCGGCGTGCTCTGCGAGACCGCGTCCGGCACCACCACGGTCCGGAAGTCCCGCTCGCTCGCCTCGAAGAGCGTCGCCCGAGGACAATTCGGAAGATTGCACCCGGCCACCACCACGGTGTCCACCCCGCGCCCCCGCAGCCACCCCTCCAGCCCGGTCCTATAGAAGGCACCCCACCGCGGCTTGAACATCACCACTTCATCAGGACCCACTTCCTGGGTACGCCCATCGAGCAGCACTTCCGTGTCGAGCTCCACGGTCGGCGGGGTGAGCCCCGTGACGATCCCCGCCCCCGCCGTCCCCGGCGCGACGATGCTCGCCCCACTCTCGATCAGCGCCCGCCGCGGCGGATCAACATCTCCCGACCCGGGCACATAGAGCCGGATCGCGTGCACGATCGGCAGCCGGGCCCGCCGGTACGCCCCGAGCAGCTCCGCCACGCCCGGCACGACACCCGCCGTACCCGGAATCGGGCTCGCACCCCCTTCGGCGAAGTCCACCTGCATGTCGATGACAACCAGCCCCGACGACCCCCACCGAGGTGCCAGATACTCCCTTTCGGACATCACGCGACCGTTCCTACCACGTCCACCACCCGCACCGCCCGGGAATACTCCCCTGTGGACGAGGCCGCCGCGTCCCCTTGGTCCATCCCGGCTGGCGCCAGGCAGGGATTGCCCGGGGGCTAACGGTCAGAGGCCCAGGTAGGCGGCCCGGATGGCGGGGTCGGCGAGCAGCGCGGGGGCCGGGCCGGAGAGCGTGACGTGGCCGGACTCCAGGACGTAGCCGCGGTCGGCGATCTGCAGGGCGCGGGTCAGGTTCTGCTCGACCAGCAGGACGGTCAGGCCCTCCGCGTGCAGGCGCTGGATGGTGGCGAACATCTGGGCCACCACGACCGGGGCCAGGCCCAGACTGGGCTCGTCCATCATCAGCAGGCGGGGGCGGCTCATCAGGGCGCGGCCGATCGCGACCATCTGCTGCTCTCCGCCGGACATGCTGCCGGCCAGCTGCCGGGAGCGGTCGCGGAGCTTGGGGAAGAGCGTGAAGACGTGGTCGAGGCTCGCGGCGCGGTGAGCGCGGGCGGACCGGTCGAAGGCGCCGAGCTCAAGGTTCTCCAGGACGCTGAGCTGGGGCCAGAGCTCGCGGCCCTCGGGGACCAGCGCGATGCCCATGCCGGGGCGGCGGTGCGCGGGGACCCTCCGGAGCGAGGCGCCCTCGAAGAGGATGTCGCCGCCGGTGCACGGACGGATCCCGGCGACGGCGCGCAGCGCGGTGGTCTTGCCGGCGCCGTTCGCGCCGACCAGGGTGACCAGCTCGCCCCGGCGTACGTCGAGGGAGGCACCGAAGAGGGCCTGGGCGTCGCCGTAGAAGACGTCGATGTCACGCAGTTCCAGCATCGGGCCCTCCGAGGTACGCCTCCACGACGACCGGATCGTTCGCCACCTCGTCCGGGAGGCCCTCGGCGATCTTGCGGCCGTGGTCGAGGACGACGACGCGGTCGGAGAGGCTCATCAGCGCGTGCATGACGTGCTCGATCATGATGATGGCGACGCCCCGGGAGCGGATCTCACGGATCAGGTCGACGAAACGGGCCGCCTCGACCGGGTTGAGTCCGGCGATCACCTCGTCGAGCAGCAGCACCCGCGGGCCGGTGGCGAGCGCACGGGCCACCTCGAGACGCTTCCGCCCGGCCAGGGTGAGCTCCCCGGGGAGGTCCGCGGCCCGGTCGGCGAGCCCGATGACGTCGAGGATCTCCATCGCCGCCGACGGAGCGGGGCGGCCCGCCGCCGGAACGGGACGACCGAAGTGGTGGCCGACCAGGACGTTCTCCAGGACGGTCAGGTGAGCGAACGGGCGGACGATCTGGTGGGTCCGGCAGATGCCGGCGTGCACGCAGCGGTGTGCCGCACGGCCGCTGACCGGCTTTCCGTCGAGCAGGACCCGGCCCGCGGTGGGGCGGATCGAGCCCGCGGCGACCGCGAAGAGGGTGGTCTTGCCGGCGCCGTTCGGGCCGATCAGCCCGAGGATCTCGCCCTCGTCCAGGTGGAAGTCGACCCCGTCCACGGCGCGCAGCCCGCCGAAGTGCCGGCTGACCGCCTCGCCGACCAGGAGCGGGCTCACGTCGCCGCCTCGCGATGCCCGCTCACGTCGCCGCCTCGCGGCGCTCGCGGCGGAACCTGTGCGGGCGCAGGCGGAGGAGCCGGCGCAGGAGACCGGTCAGGCCCTGCGGTTCGAAGAGGATGATCAGGATCAGCAGGAGGCCGTACAGGCCCAGGTAGAGGTCGGAGTAGTTGGCCAGCAGGTACTCCTGGATGATCACGAAGACCACGGCGCCGCCGATCGGGCCGAGGACGGTGCCGATGCCGCCGATCACCGCCATCAGGATCAGGCCGATCGAACGGTCGAAGCTGAACATGTCCTGCGGGTCGATGAACGCCTGGTAGGAGGCGTAGAAGCCGCCGCAGACGCCGACCATGACGCCGGAGAGGAAGAGCACCACGTCCTGGTACAGGGTCGGGTTGACGCCCAGGTCACCGGCGGCCTCGACGTCCTCCTTGATCGCGAGCAGGCCGAGGCCGATCCGGGAGACGCGCAGCCAGTACGAGACCGCCACGGCGGCGGCCAGCAGGTAGAGGCCGTACCAGTAGAGCTCGAACTTGGAGGGGTTGCCGGCGAGCGGGAGCGAGACGCCGGAGGACCCACCGGTGAAGTCGGACCAGTAGGTGGCGATCAGCCGGGTCGCCTCGCCGACGCCGATGGTGGCGATGGAGAAGTACGGTCCCCGCAGCCGCAGGGTCGGGTGCCCCCAGAGCAGCGCGTAGCCCCCGGCGATCAGGCCACCCGCCAGCCAGGCGAGCACGAACGGCAGGTCCAGGGCGGTCATCGCGCGGGCCGCCACGAAACCGCCGACGCCGAACATCGCCGAGTGCCCGAAACTGATCTGGCCCACGTAGCCGCCGACCCAGTTCCAGGCGAGCGCGGCGGCCATGAACACGAAGGTGAGCCCGACGATGTCGTGGGTGTACTCGTCGATCGGCAGCAGCACCGGGGCGAGGTAGAGCGCGAGGAACGCGGCGGCCGCGCCGGCCACCGGGCGCCACCGGGTCATCGGAGTACCCGCCATCCTCACCGCAGCACCCGCTGGCCGAAGAGACCGCCCGGCCGGAGCACGAGGACCACCACGAGCAGGACGAACCCGACGGCTGCGGTCAGGTACGGCGGGACCACGTAGACCGCGAAGACCTCGGCGGCGGCGAGTACCAGGGCGCCGAGCGCGATGCCGACGACGCTGCCCAGACCGCCGAGCACGATGATCACGAAGCTCTTCAGCAGCTCGCTCGCGCCGAACGACGGCGTGAACGCGAACAGGGTCGAGGCGAGCACCCCGGCGAGGCCGGCCAGGGCCGTCCCGAGACCGAAGCTGATCACGTAGACCCGGTGCACGTCGATGCCGACGAGGGTGGCGCTCTCCGGATTCTGGGCGACCGCGCGGATGGACCTGCCGAGGAACGTACGGGAGAGAAGGAGGTGAAGGGCGAGGAGGGTGACCAGGGCGACCACGAAGACGGCCACCCGGGTGACCGAGAAGCTCCCGCCGAGCAGGGAGACCGAGGAGGTCGCGTACGTGGTGTGGATGACCTGCTCGTTGCCGGAGAAGAGCAGGTAGGCGGCGTTGCGGATGACCAGCCAGACGCCGAAGAGCAGCAGCAGCGACTGGACGCCGCCGGCCGGACCACGCGGGATGAAGCGCACGAGTCCGAGATAGATCGCCACCCCGACCGCGAAGAAGACCACCAGGGCGATCGGGATGGCGAGGAACGGGTCGATCGCGAACCGGTCGAAGAGCTGCCAGGCGAGGTACGCGGCGGCCATGATGATCCCGCCGTGCGCCAGGTTGACGATCCGGAGCACGCCGTAGATCAGCCCGAGCCCGTACGCCATGGCGGAGTAGAAACCGGCGAGCAGCACCGCCGAGACCGCCAGGGTGAACGCCTCACCCATGGCAGGTGGGATTCGGCGCGACCCCCTTGCCGGTCGCCACCTCCGCGGGGTAGATGATCGGCGAGCTGCCGTCCGGCAGGTTCTGCTGGACGACGAAGGGGTAGTCGGCCTGGCCACCCTTGTCGGCCGGGTAGCGCAGCTTGCCGCCGGGCAGGATCGAGTCCATGTCGAGCGCGGAGAGCTGATCACGGACGGCCGCCTTGTCCACGGTCCCGGCCCTGGCGATCGCGGTGAACAGGGAGCGGGCGGCCTCGTAGCCGAGCGCCTGGTACCACTCCGGGGCGGTGCCGAACATGGCGGTGAACTTCTCGACGAACTCCTTGTTGAGCCCGGCGTTGCCCTGCTGCTTGTTCCACCAGACCGCGGAGAGGATGTAGTCCACGCCGGTCTGGCCCAGCGCGGTCTTCGCGTCCGATTCGGTACCCCGGGCGCCGTACGTGATCAGCTGATGGCACATGTTCGAGCTGAGGTACTGCCGCTGCATGGTGATGAAGTCCGGCAGGTGCGCGTCCACCATGAACAGGTCCGCCTTCGCCGCCCGGACGGTGCTGAGGATCGCCGAGAAGTCCTTGCCGTCCAGCGCGAAGGATTCGTCGGTGACTATCTCGTACGATCCGGGGTGCGCCGTCGCGAAGTCCTGGACGCCCTTGCGGAAGTCCTTGCCGTGCGAGGTGTTCTCCCAGACCAGCGCGACCTTGGCCGGTTTCGGCAGCGCTCCGGCGGCCTGCTGCTCGGCGATCCACTCCATCTCGGTGGTGGCCAGGTTCGCGACCGGGGCGAGGGTGCCGAAGACCCAGGTGTAGCCCTTGGCGTAGATCGAGGTCGCGGCGCCGCCACCGGTGACGTACGGGATCTTGTTCTGCTCGGCGACCGTGCTCTGCGCCTCGACGAGCGCGGTCGAGTACGTACCGAGGAAGAAGTTCACCCGGTCCTGGGTGATCAGGCGCTGGGCGAGGTTGACCGCTTTCGCCTGGTCGGTGGTGTCGTCGAGCAGCTGGAGTTCGACCGGCACCTTGGTGCCGCCGACGTCGATGCCGCCGTCGGCGTTCTCCATCTCGAAGGCGAGCTCGTAACCCTGCTTGAAGCGGGCGCCGGTCTTGGACTCGGTCCCGGTCAGCGGCAGCGTGGCGCCGATGACGATCTTGTCGGGGGTGCCGGAGGCGGAATCGGAGTCGTCGCCGTCCCGGCCGGGGATGCAGCCGGTGAGGGCGAGGGAGAGGACGGCCATGGAGATCACTGCTCGAACAGGACTCACGCCTTACATTTGGGGCCGCCGCAACACCCCCTGTCAATAGAAGTGCATAAATGGATCACTGCGCAACACCACCGACCGGTCCACGAAACGCACCCCCGGCAACTGCCGCACGCAGCGCTCCAGGAAGTCCCGCACGTCGTCCATCGTCCGCAGGCGCAGGCAGGCGACGAGGTCGTAGCGCCCGTGCACGGCGGCCGCGAACCGGACGCTCTCGGCACGGGCGATCTCGTCGAGGACGGCGCCGGCCCGCAGCGGATCGGCCTTGCCGAAGAACCACACCAGCACACCGGTGTGCGAGATCCGCGGCGACAGCCGCATCCGCAGCTGGAGCCGGGACCCGGCCAGCAGCGCGGCCAGGGCCGAGCGGGCCCGGTGCGGGGAGAGCCCGGCCTCGTCGGACAGCTCTTTCCAGGAGGCACGGGCGTCCCGGGCCAACACCGCGCCGAGCGCCCGCTCGACGCCGGGATCCACCGGGGCCGCGACGGTCGCCGGCTCCGGGATCGCCCGCAGGGCCGCCCGCTGCGCGCCGGTGAGCGCGCCGAACGAGACCACGTCGGCCCGGATCCGCGAGTCGGCGAAGGCCGCGCGGACCGACCGGACACCGGGCACCCCGGTCAGCCGACCGGTCAGCAGGACGACGATGTCGTCGTGCTCGACGGTGGCCGCCACCACGACGAGGTCCCGGCCGCCGCTGGTGATGTCCACCGACACCACCACCGGCTCGGCCGCCAGCCGCCCGACGACGCCGCGCACCTCCGGGTGGTCGCACTCGATCTCGATCACCGCCACCGACCGCGCCCGAGCCGGGCCCGGCTCGGCGGCGATCCGGGCCAGCCCCTCGCCGGTGAGCCGGCGCCAGCGGCGGGCCAGCGTCCCCGCGTCCGAGCCGAGCACCGCCGCCAGCGCCGACCAGGTCGCCCGCGGCCTGATCGCCAGGCTGTCGATCAGCGCACGATCCAGCGGGTCGAGTTCGATTTCGCTCACCGCCGCCCGCCCGGATTCGGATTCGGCGCGAGGGAAATTCCGGAGAAACAACCGCTTCCTACGTTGGCCGCGCTCGTCGTGCGGAACGAAGGAAGTGCGTGATGAAGATACGGAACGGCGTCGTCGGGTTCCTCGTCGTGACCGAGTTGGCCAGCGGCTTCCTGCAGGGGTGGTTCATCCCGCTGGTGGAGGCGATCGGCACCCGCTGGCACGTGGACACCGCCCAGCTGAACTGGGTCACCGCGATCTACATGCTGATGACGGTGGTCTTCGTGCCGGTGCTCGGCAAGCTCGGCGACGTCTACGGCCATCAGCGGATGCTCGCGATCACCGCCGCCCTGGTCACCGCCGGGTCGATCGTGGTCGCGGTGGCGCCGACGTTCGGGGTGTTCCTGCTCGGCCGGGCACTGCAGGCGCCGCTCGCCGCGTTCCTGCCGCTGGAGTTCGCCATCGTCCGGGAGCGGCGGCCCGAGGACGCCGGGCGCAGCATCGGCAGACTGGTCGCCGCGCTGACCTTCGGGGCGGCGCTCGGCGGGGTGATCTCCGGCGTGCTCTACGGCGTCGTCGGCAGCCTGGCGGTGACGCTCTGGATCCCGGTGTTCTTCATGGCCCTCTGCGTGCCGATCGTCGCCTTCCTGGTGCCGGAGACCACGACCCGCAACACCGGTCGCGTCGACTGGCTCGGCGCGGGTCTGCTCGGTCTCGGGCTGCTGCTGTTGCTGGGCGCCCTCTCCAACGGCGCGACCTGGGGCTGGGCCGATCCGGTCGTCCTCGCCGGGCTGATCGGCGGGCCGGTGCTGCTCGGCGGCTGGGTCCTCGCCGCACGCCAGGTGGCGCATCCGCTGATCGACCTCTCCGTGCTCTCCGGGGCGGGCATCGGCCTGCCGCTGCTGATGGCGGTGCTCTTCGGCGCGCAGTTCTACGGCAGCACCACGGCCACCACCTTCTACTACCTCGCCGATCCGGCGGTCTACGGGTACGGGCTCGGCTTCCCCGCCGGCCTGGCCGGGGTGGTGATGCTGCTGCCCACCCTGGTGATGGTGGCCGCCTCGATGACCGGCGACCGGATCGCGCGGGCGATCACGGCACCCCGCGCGCTCGCGGTCGGCGGGCTGCTCGCCGCGCTCTCCTACCTCGGCATGCTCCTCGCGGGCGGCAGCGCGGCGCTGTTCATCGGCGCGGGCGTGGTCGGGGCGATCGGCAACGGCCTGGTCGTGACGGTGCTGCCGGCGGTCGTGGTCGCCCGCGCGGACGCCGACGTGGTGGGCGTCTCGTCCGCCCTGTACAACACCTCCCGTACCGCGGCGGGCGCCATCGCCGGAGCGCTGTTCGCCCTGGTGATGTCCCTGTTCGCGATGCCCGCCACGGTCGCCGGGGCACAGGTGTCGGTGTCGACCATCGCCTCGTTCCGGGCGGTGTGGGCGATCGGCGCGATCATCGGCGGCGCGATGATCGCGCTGGCGTTCACGCTCCGCGAGCGGACGACGGCGAACGTCCTCGTATGAGCGGGGCGTCACGAGCTCTCCACCGCGCGGATGACGTCGGCGAGCACCGCGACACCGGGGGCGATCGCGGCGAGCGGGATCGCGTTGAAGCCGACCCGGATGCTGGCGCGCCCGGCGTCCGGGGTCAGGTGGAACGCCGAACCCGGATCGATGAGCACCCCGCGGTCGAGCGCCGCGGACGCGACGGCCGTACCGTCGAAGTCCGCGGGGCCGGTCACCCAGATGCTCATGCCGCCCGCGGGCGGCGGTTCGAGCGGCCACGGCAGGCTCTCCGCCAGCGCACCGGAGAGCGCCAGCCACTTGCGCCGCAGGTGGTTGCGGTGCCCGCGCAGCGCACGGTGGTAGTCGCCGGACTGGATGAACAGAGCGAGCGCGCGCTGGGTGTGGCCGTTCGGGTGCCGGTTGGCGTACCGGCGGCGCCGCCGCAGCAGCGCGATCAGGTCGGGCGGGGCGACGACGAAGCCCATCCGGATGCCCGGCGCGACGAACTTCGAGAACGTCCCGACGTAGACGACCCGGCCGTCGGTGTCGAGGGACTTCAGCGACGGCGTCGGCCGGCCCCGGAAGCGCACCTCGGAGTCGTAGTCGTCCTCGATGACGACGAAGTCCTCGGACCGCGCGCGGCGCAGGATCTCCCGGCGCCGCGGGTAGCCGAGCGTCACCGAGGTGGGGTGCTGGTGGCTCGGCGTCAGGTGCAGGTAGTCGAAGCGGGCGTCCTCCGGCACCCGGGCGCCCGCGCCGTCGACCGGGACGGGCAGCAGGTCCGCCCCGGACTCGGTGACGATGTGCGCGGCGTCGCGGTAGCCGGGATCCTCCACCGCGACGGTGACGCCCGGCCCGAACAGCACGTCCGCGACGAGGGAGAGGGCCTCCTGCGCGCCGTGGGTGACCAGGATCGTGTCGGCGGCGGTGAGCACGCCGCGCGAGGCGAGGATCTCGGTACGGATCATCTCGACCAGCAGCGGGTCGTCCCGGTCCGAGCTGTCCCGGACGCTGAACGCGAGGTGCGGGCCGTACAGCGCGTCGGTGAGCGCGCGTGTCCAGCCGCGGGCCGGGAACGCGCCCAGCTCCGGCTGTCCGGGCAGGAACGGGTACGGGTACCGGGTCCAGTCCGGGTGGACCCGGGGCGCGTCGATCCGGGAGGCGGGCCGGCGGGCACGTGCGGCCCAGCCCACCGTCGGCACCCGGTCCGGCGGTGGGCTGGGCCGGGCCGCGATCTCGCTGGGGTAGAGACCGCTGCGGGGACGCGACTCGACCAGGCCGAGCGCGATCAGCTCCTCGTAGGCGGCGTTCACCGTGTTGCGGGAGACCCCCAGGGAGGCGGCCAGGTACCGCGACGACGGCAGCGGCCGCCGCACGTCGGAACGGGTGGCGATCAGGTTCTCGATGATCCGGCGAACCTGCTGGTAGAGGGGTTCGCCGGTCACCGGTGGACGCCCGCCGACGTGGCCACCAGCACCGCGCCGGCGAGGACGCTCAGCAGGACGGCCGCCGTGCGGACCGTCCGCACCGGCAGGCGCCGCGCCCAGCGGCGACCGGCGAGTTGACCGGCCAGCGCGGTCACCGTGACCGCCAGCGTCAGCGCCAGGTCGGCCGGCGACGGGACGTGCGCCAGGACCGTCGTGACCAGCGAGACCGCCGTCATGCCGAGGAAGGCCGCCGAGAGGTTGGCCCGGAACTGCTCCGCGTCCGCCGGGCGGTAGACCATCGCCAGCGGCGGGCCGGGCATCGAGGCGACCGAGTTGAGCGCCCCGCCGAGCAGCCCCGCGACCGCGAGCGCCGGGCGGGACGCCGGGATCCGGACCGCGCCGAGGGTCAGCGCCCCGGAGATCACCACCAGCCCGCCGACCCCGGCCTGAAGAACCCGCATATCCGCAGCTTGCCGCAGGGCCGTACCGAGCACCGCACCGGGGAGGGCGGCCAGGACCACGGTGGCGACCACCCGGCGGCGCAGGCCCGCCCGGTTCTCCGCCAGCGTCACCGCGAGCACGGCGGCGCCGGCGGCCAGCACCGGGAACGGGCCGGCCGCCGGGGCCGCGAGCAGCAGCGCGGGGGCGGCCAGCACCCCGAAGCCGACGCCGGTGGCCGACTGCGCGGCCGCCCCGGCCAGCACGGCCAGCGTCACCGCCAGCGCCATGCCGGCGCTCACGCCCCGGTCGTCGTGTACGTGTCGGTGACCTCCAGGACCTCGTCGAGCAGCGCCAGGCCGTGCCGGGCCTCCTCGGGGGTCATCGTCAGCGGGGGCGCCAGATGCACCCGGTGATACTGGTGGAAGAGCAGCAGGCCGGCGTCGCGGGCGGCGGCGAGCGTCCGGGTGATCGCCTCGCTGGTGCCGCCGTACGGGGCGATCGGCTCCCGCGTGTCCCGGTCGGTGACCAGGTCCAGCGCCCAGAACGCGCCGAGACCGCGCACCTCGCCGACGCACGGATGCCGCTCGGCCAATTCGGCCAGCCCGGAGGCGAAGACCTCGCGGCCCAGCAGGGCGGCGTTCTCGACCACGTGCTGCTCGGTCATCGCCGTGATGGTGGCGACCGCGGCGGCACACGCCAGCGGATGCCCGGAATAGGTCATTCCACCGGGGTACGGGCGGGTGTCGAAGAAGCCCGCGGTCGCGCCGTTCAGCAGCACCCCGCCGAGCGGCACGTACCCGGAGTTGACGCCCTTCGCGAAGGTCATCAGATCGGGCTCGACGTCGTAGTGCTCGCTGGCGAACCACCGGCCGGTACGACCGAAACCGACCATCACCTCGTCGAGGATCAGCACGATCCCGTACCGGTCGCAGAGCTCGCGGACGCCGCGCAGGTAACCGGGTGGCGGCGGCATGATCCCGGCGGTGCCGGGGATGGTCTCCAGGATCAGGGCGGCGAACGAGCCCGGCCCCTCGAAGCGGATCACGTCCTCGAGGTGCTCCAGCGCGCGCTCGCACTCCTCCCGCTCATTCCGGGCGTGGAAGACGGTGCGGTAGAGGAACGGGCCGAAGAAGTGCACCGTCCCGGCGGCGCCGTAGTCGTTCGCCCAGCGCCGGTGGTCGCCCGTCGCGTTGATCGCCAGCGCCGTCGCGCCGTGGTAGGAGCGGTACTGCGACAGCACCTTGTACCGGCCGGTGACCAGGCGGGCCATCCGGATCGCGTTCTCCACCGACTCGGCGCCGCCGTTGGTGAAGAAGACCTTCTCCAGGCTCGCGGGCGCCTTCTCGACGATCAGCCGGGCGGCCTCGGAGCGGGCCTCGTTGGCGTGCGCCGGGGCGATCGTGGCGAGCTCGGCGGCCTGCCGCCGGATCGCCTCGACGACCGCGGGATGGCGGTGGCCGAGGTTCGTGTAGACGAGCTGCGACGAGAAGTCGAGGTAACTCCTGCCGTCGGCGTCGGTCACCCGGCAACCGTCGGCGTCGACGATCACCATCGGGTCCAGCGCGGCCTGCGCGGACCAGGAGTGGAAGACGAAACGGCGGTCGGCCTCGTAGATGGCGCGTCCGCGCTCGGACTGCGGCATGGGCACGGCATGCCCCCCTTTCACTGTGGCGCGGCACATCGTGCGCCGCCGGCTGGCTCCCTCGACAGGGCCAGTCCGACCCCCTTCTTCCGGTACCAGTTCGGGTTACCGGCGTGTAACCACTGGACCCGGCGAGACGTCGCGTACTGGCGCTGTGAGCAGGTCAGTCCGGGGGCGAGAGTGAACACCGACAAGATCCTTTTGGAGCGACCATGACCGAGAACACCGTCGTCTATCCGGCGCGGGTCATCCACACGATGAACCCCGCCCGGCCCACCGCGACCCACCTCGCGGTCCGGGGCGACCGGATCGTCGCCGTCGGATCCGCCGGCGACATGCCGGCCGGCGCAGACGTCCGGGTCGACACCCGGTTCGCCGGCGACGTGCTCTGCCCCGGCTTCGTCGAGGCGCACGGCCACGTGATGACCGGCGCCCTGTGGCAGTACACCTACACCGGCTTCTACCCCCGGCGCTCCCCGACCGGCGACCGGTTGCCCGGCTACCCGACGATCGACGCGGTCATCGCCCTGCTCAGCGAGGCCGACGCGGCGATGACCGACCCGGGCGAGCCGCTCTACGCCTGGGGCTTCGACCCGCTCTTCCTCGACGGCCCCCGGCTGAGCGCCGCCGACCTCGACCGGGTCTCCCGGACCCGGCCGATCTTCGTGCTGCACGCCAGCCACCACGCGGCCACCGTCAACGGCGCACTGATGACCGCGGACGGCATCGGGCCCGGCACCGGCGTCGAGGGCGTCGTCCGGGACGGGACCGGCGCGCTCACCGGTGAGCTGCGGGAGTCGGCGGCCATGCAGCTCGCGCTCAGCGCCTACGGCATGCGCATCGGCGCCGCCGACGAGACCTCGCTTCGCCTGTACGCCGCGGACGCCGCCGGCGCCGGGGTGACCACCGTGACCGACCTGGCCGCCCTCGACGTCTTCACCGCCGACGGCGCCGCCCGCTACTCCCGGACCGTGCACGAGGACGGGTTCCCGGCGCGGATCGTCCCGTTCCAGCTCGGCCAGCTGGCCGGCGCGCGGACCGTCGAGGAGGCCGCCGAGCTGCTGCGGGAGGCCCGCAAACGCAGCGGCGACAGGCTGTGGCTCGGCGGCGTCAAGCTGATCCTGGACGGCTCCATCCAGGGGTTCACCGCACGCCTCCTGCCGCCCGGCTACCTGGATCGCGACGAGAACGGGATCTGGTTCACCGCGCCGGACGAGTTCGAGCGGCTTCTGCGGATCTTCCTGGGCGCCGGGGCGCTGGTCCACGTGCACTGCAACGGCGACGAGGCCACCGAGCTGCTGCTCGACGTCGCCGAACGCGCCCTGGACGATCTCCCGCCCGCCGATCACCGCCTCACCGTGGAGCACTCGCAGCTGACCACACCGGAGCAGTACCGGCGGATGGCCCGGCTCGGGATCGGCGCCAACCTGTTCGTCAACCACATCCGCTACTGGGGCGACCAGCACGCCGACCGGACCGTCGGTCCGGAGCGGGCGGCCCGGATGAACGCCGCCGCCAGCGCGCTGCGGGCGGGCGTCACCGTCTCGCTGCACTCGGACACCCCGGTCACCCCGATGAACCCGCTCGCCACCATCGCCATCGCGGCGACCCGGCGCACCGCCTCCGGGCGCGTCCTCGGCCTCGAGGAGGCGCTCACCGTCGCCGAAGGACTCGAAGCCGTCACCCTCGGGGCCGCCCGGCTGCTGAAGGCCGAGGACCGGATCGGCAGCCTCGAACCCGGCAAACTCGCCGACCTGGTGGCGCTCGCCGCCGACCCGCTGGACGTCGCGGACCCCGCCGACGTCGAACACATCGCGGTCCGCGCCACCGTGGTCGGCGGCCGCGTCCACCCCCGCAGAGAAGGATCATCATGACCTCACCGACCGCCGTCGTCACCGGCGCCTCCAGCGGCATCGGCCGCGCGACCGCGCTGCGCCTGGCCGCCGACGGCTACCGGGTGATCGCCGGCGCCCGCCGCCGCACGCTCCTCGACGAGCTCGCCGCGACCGACGGCATCGAGTGCCACCCGCTCGACGTCACCGACCAGGGCTCGGTGGACGCCTTCGCCGCCGCCGTGGACCGCTGCGACGTCCTGGTCAACAACGCCGGCGGCGCGATCGGCGCCGACCCGATCGCCGTGGCGGACGTCGGCGCCTGGCAGGCGATGTACGACGTCAACGTGCTCGGCACGCTGCGCCTCACCAAGGCGCTGCTGCCGCTGCTGATCGCCTCCGGCGACGGGCAGGTCGTCACGATCGGCTCGATCGCCGCCCGCGAGCCGTACCGCGGCGGCGGGGGCTACAACGCCGCCAAGCACGCGGTCGCCGCGCTGACCCGGGTGCTCCGCATCGAGCTGCTGGGACAGCCCGTCCGGGTCTCGGAGATCGACCCCGGCATGGTGGAGACCGAGTTCAGCGTCAACCGGTTCGGCGGCGACACCGAGGCGGCGGCCCGCGTCTATGCCGGGATGACGCCGTTGCGGGCCGAGGACATCGCCGACGCGGTGACCTGGGTCGTCCGGCGGCCGTCGCACGTCAACATCGACACCATGCTCATCCTCGCGCGGGATCAGACGTCCGCGCAGGTCGTACACCGAGGAGAGACCCTATGAACCGCATGCGGGACAAGACCGCCGTCATCACCGGGGCCGGGAGCGGCATCGGCCGCGCCGCGGCCGAGCTGATGAGCGCCGAGGGCGCCCGGGTCGTGGTCGCCGACCACGACGCGCGGGCCGCCGAGGAGACCGCCGCCGCGATCACCGCCGCCGGGGGCGTCGCGATGGCGGTCACCGTCGACGTCATGAACGAAGACTCGATCGCCGACATGATCGGCGCGACGGTCCGCGAGTTCGGTGGCCCGCACGTGCTCTGCAACCACGTCGGCGGCACCGATCCGCGCGCCGACCTGGATCTGCTCCGGATGGACATGGCCGAATTCGATCGCGCGGTCGGCCTCAACGTGCGCAGCACCCTGCTCGGCTGCCGGCACGCGATCCCGCACATGATCCGCGCCGGCGGCGGGTCCATCGTCAACACCGCCTCGGTGGCCGCGCTCGTCGGCGACGTCACGCAGATCTCGTACGGCGCCGTGAAGGCCGCCGTCGTCAACCTCACCAAGTCGATCGCCACCCAGTACGGGCCGGACCGGATCCGCTGTAACGCCATCGCGCCCGGGGCGGTCATGACCCCCGCGCTGGAGCGGAACCTGCCATCGTCGGTCGTCGACAGCCTGCGGGACGGCAACGCCCTGCCCTACCTCGGCGCCCCCGAGGACATCGCCCACGCGATGGTCTTCCTCGGCTCGGACGAGTCGCGCTACCTCACCGGCCAGCTCCTCGTGGTGGACGGCGGCATGACCATGCGCTCCCCGATCGCGGCCGGGCGGCGCGCCATGCTCCCACCGGCGTCAGACGGGCCGGGACATCAGCTCCCGGACCAGGGCACGCTGCTCGTCGAGTGACCGGAGCCCTCGCTCCGCCGCGCCCCTGACCTGATCGGACGTCGCTCGTTCCGGGCCCAGCAGCGCGGTCACGGCAGCCGCCAGAACATCCGCTGCGTCCGGTTTGACAATGATAAATCCGGATATAAGGGCTTGTAACGCCAGAGCCTGATCCGGCAGCGCCCAGTCCGTCCCGGCCAGGTCATGATCACGCCAGATCGGCAGCAGCTGGTGCATGACCGCGACCGGGCCGAGCGCTTCGAGGAGGCTCGCCGACCGAGGATCCTCGATCAGGACCCCGAGCAGCTCCGCGTCGTTGACCTGCAGCGCGCTGACATACGGGTGCTCGGCCGACATCCGCAGCATGTTCGGGCACATGCGGGACGGTCGCGCCAGCTCCGGGTCGTCGGTGACCGCCGCCGTGATCTCGTCCGCCAGCGCCAGGAAGTCGCGGCAGACCAGGTCGAGGAGCAGGTCCTCCTTCGTCTTCCAGTACAGGTAGACGGTGCCCTTGCCGATGTGCGCCCTGCGGGCCACGTCGGCGATGGTCACGCCCCGGCTGCCGCGGCCGAGCAACAGCTCGCCCGCGGCGGCCAGGATCCGGGTCGCCTTGGGTGCGGCGGTCTCAGGCAACGCGTCTCTCCTCACGGGGTGGGCGGCCCATGATCTCACCCACGACGTCCGCTGTCTTGTACTTGACCACGTCGTCGACCCGCATGATCCGGTCGGTCAGCCGCTTGCCGAGGCGGGTGCGCCCCAGCTTCGGGATGACCCTCCGCAGCATGATCTGCGCCCGGTTGTCGACCACGAAGATCCGCCGGTCGCCGGGCGCGTTCTCCTGGTAGTGCCCGATGTAGGGCCGCAGACCATCCTCCCACTCGGTCAGCACGCCCTCCAGGTCACCGGGCCGGCGTTCGAGCAGCGTGCCGAGCAGGTCGACGGCCATCAGCGCCGAGGAGACGCCCATCCCGGCGAAGAGCGTCACGCACCACGCGGCGTCACCGAGCAGCACCACCCTGCCCCGGTGCCAGCTCTCCACATGGGCCTGCTCCGCCGAGTCGAAGAGCAGCGCGTCGGCGTTCTCCATCTCGTCGAGGACCGCGCCGAGCGTGCTGCCGGCCGGCTGCGGCCCGAACGCCGCGCGCACGCTCTCCACCGGCGTCCGGCCGAACTCGGCGTCCACGTCGTCGGTCCGGTAGCTGAGCAGGATCGTCGGGTCGTGGTCGGCGAACGCGAACACCCACATCGACCGGTCGGGCTCCAGCAGCGTCGCCGCCTGCCCCGGCGCCAGCCCCGGCGGCGTACCCCGGAATCCGAAGGCCGCAACCATGTAGCCGAGACGCCGGAGATATCGCTCATGCTTTCCAAAAGCCAGTTCCCGTACGGTGGACCGCAGCCCGTCCGCGCCCACGACCAGGTCGAACCGCTCGGTCACGGTCTCTCCGGTGCCCGTGTCCAGCAGCGTGACGTCCACCCCGCCGGCGTCCTGTTCGATCGCGGTCGGCGTGGTCGAGTACCGCACCTCCACGTCGTCGGGGAGCGTCGCGAAGGCCGCCTGCTCCACGTCACCACGCAGCACCAGCCAGGGCTTGCCGGGCATGTCGGCGTAGCTCATCCCGGGCCGGGTGGTGCCGTCCCGGTCCATGTCGACGCCGGGCAGCACCGAGGCCCGGTCGTGCAGGTGCTCCAGGATCCCGAGACGCTCCGCCGCGGCGTGCCCGGCCCCGAAGAGCGCCACGAAATACCCACCGGTGCGCCGCTCCGCCGCCCGCTCCACGATCACCGGCGCCCACCCGGCGCGTCGCAGCCGCGCCGCCGCCGCGATCCCGGCGACACCCATCCCGACCACGAGCACTCGCTGATTCCCACTCATGTCCCGAGCATACTGACCCAATCAGTCATTTGGTCAGTCAGGCGGCATGCGGCCCGCCCGTTAGGTCGCGGTAGTGTTGGCCGCATCGACGACGGTGTTGTGGCCAGGCTGGAATGGTGGGCGAACAGCTCATTCATGATCGGCCCGTTCCGCGTGGTCATCGCGGACGTCGCGTCCGGAAAGCTGTGCGATCCGGCGCAGCTGGAGGACCTCCGGCAGACCCACGACCTCGATCCGGCGTTCACCCTGCGTTTCGCGGACGACAGCACGATCGAGGTTGTCGTCGGGCGGCCCGGCGACGACGGCGGTTTCACGCTCACCGCGCTGGACGACAACGCCACCGGCGACTTCGCCGAGACGGAGGACGTCGCCCTCACCACATCATGGCTCACCGCGAACGGTTTCACCCACGTCCAGTCCACGTCGAGCACCGGCGGCAACGGCAGCCGCTGGTTCGCCCGCGACGACGGGTGGGAGGTCCGCTACCAGTGCGTCCTCGGCGTCTGGACACTGGAGCTGAAGCCACCGGGCGCCACCTACGCCGACTTCACCCGCCTGCGGACCCGCACCGGCGAACCGTGCTGGCACCACGAGCTCCCGGACCTGATCAATGGCTTCGCCGGCTGACGCGACGTGGGCGGTGCCGGGCACTCCATCCCGGCACCGCCCACAGTGTCAGAGTGCGGCCCGATCCAGGCTTCGAGGATCATCGTGCGCCTGATAGCGGGCGTACAGGTCGCCACGCGCCGCCCGACGCCAGGGGCGGGCGAGGTTCTCGGCGGTCAGGTCCAGGTCGGCGACGGCGATGGCGGAGGCCGGTGACGACGGGCAGCGGGTCAGCCAGTCGCCGTGCGGGGTGACGATGCCGGACGGGGCGTTCGGGGCGTCCTGGGCGGTGGTCGCGTAGCTCACCCAGAAGCTGTTGGCGGCGGCGAGAGCCTGGGCCTGCAGCGCGAACGGGGCGTTGTTCACCGGTGTGCCGGGGCCGTGCGTGGAGAAGAGCACGACGTCGACGTCGAGACGTTCGTACTCCAGAAAGAGCTCGGGGAAAGCGGCCTCCATGCCGATGGCGCAGCCGAGGCGGATGCCGTCGACGGTGAAGGTGACCGGCGACGAGCCGGGGGTGTACATGTGGCTGACCTTGGTGTTCGAGAGCATCCGCTCGTCGTAGCGGGTGGTGACGGTGCCGTCGTCGGCGATGACGAAGAGGCTCAGGTGCGGGCGGCGCGGGGCGGTCAGCGGGTGGATCGAGCCGAGGACCGTCCAGAGCCGCAGCTCGGCGGCGAGGGTGGCGATGGACCTCAGCTCCGCGGCGAGCGTCGGCCAGTCGGCGCGGGACCAGTCCGCCGGGCCGATCTCGTCCGGGCCGGTGGACGACATGATGCGCTTGTCGGGGCAGGCCAGCGCCCCCTCGGGCAGGTGCAGCAGGCGCGCCCCGGCCCGGTGGGCCTCGCGCATCAGGGCGCGGATCCGGTGGCCGCTCTCCCGCAACGCGGCGGTGTCGCCCGGGTCGGGGACGACAGTGAGCTGGGCGACGGCGAGTCGCAGGGTGGTGTGCTCCGGCATCGGTTCTCCTCGCGGAGTCGTGCGGAAGTGCCGCAGCGCAGCGGTGTAGGACTCACCGGTCTTGGCGGCGCGCGCACGCACCCGCCGTTTGAGATTCCTGTTGGCTGTCATCAGGCCCTCCGCTTGTCCCGTGCGTCGATCCCCCGCGCGATCAGGACGTCCGGAACCAGCGAACAGCGACAGCGACCCGAGACGAGGAGTCCCTTTGCCTCCGTGGAAGACCGTGCGGCGGGGACGGTCGTGGAGGTTCGGCGTGGGCCACGCCGAACGCACGGTATCAGACGGCGTTCTTCTAGTGACAGAGGGCGAGCACCTTCAGTTCGGCGACGCAGCAGGTCGAGATGGTGAGCATGATGGCGAGGAAGCCGCGGGCGACGGTCCAGCCCGTACCGCGGCCGCTCCGGGTGCTCGGGAGGAACTGCTCCACGATCACCGTGGAGAGCCAGAGGAGCAGGATCAGCGGGTAGAACAGGTCCCACCGGTCGTCACTGAACGCGGTGCCGTTGCCGTTGCCGCCGTAGTTGGAACAGCCCGTCCGGTCGGTCGCGGGGTGGAGTATCACCGTCAACAACGCGATCAGGACGCCGCCCAGCAGCAGCGCCCGGAAGCCCGCCAGGCGGGATCGGCGCTCGGATCGGGTGGGGCGCTCGCCCTCGAAGAAGAAGATCGTCGGCTCCCGGTGTCGTGGTGCGGTAGCCGCCGATGAAAGCACATGTGATCAACGGACCGGAACGTCAATGGAGATACGTCAGGGTGACCGGGCCGAGGAGGCCGTAAGCCTGGCGGGTGGCGATGCCGAAGACCGTGGGGTTCGTGGTGCGCAGGCGGTTGAGCAGCGTCGTCGCCACCTCGACCTCGATGGTGTTGGGGCCCGGGCACAGGTGCAGGTCGGCGGTCGGCTGGAGGACGTCGATCGGGGGCAGCGGGTGGCCGTTCAGCCGGACGCGGCAGGTGTCGACGACCTTTCCGAGCGTGAGCAGGGCGCGAGCCGCGTGGGTGGAGACCACCGTGGTGCGATAACGGCCGATTCCGGAGACGTCTTCCAGCTCGGGTACGGCGGACCAGGGCGGCAGTCCGGTCAACGAGAGGTGGTGGGTGGTCACGCCGTCCGGGCGCCAGTCCTCGACGTCGAGATCCCAATCGGTCAACGTCAGCGAGTCGCCCGGTGTCCAGTCAGGGAGGTCGAGGCTGTCGTGGCCGAAAGTGAGGAGCTGGGACTGGCCGGGCTGGAGCGTGACCCGGAGGGAGACCCGGTCGCCGTCGCGGGTGAAAGCGATTCCCTGGCGCGCGCCGGTCCAGGCGTTGAGAACCGTCGGAATGGTGGTGCGGGATGTCGTCGTCAGGCGGATCTCCTGATCGATCGCGGCAATCGTGCGGTTCTCCGCGTGGCGGGCATTGGCCAGGTAGTAGTGGTCGACGTCGCCCTCGACGCGGCGGACCGTCATCAAGGACGAGCGCTCGTATTCCACGTCGCGCCGCACGCCGAGCGATTCCAGGGCCGCCGGGATGCCGGTCTGGTCGGTGACGACACGCACGGACGGCTGCGCCAGCAACGCCTCGATGATGGGTTTCAGCGGAGCGGGATGGACGTCCGACCAATCACCGATCACGATCGTCGGCAGGCCCGATTCGGCGAATTCCAGCAGGAGCCGGGCCGCTTTCGGGGAGAGCGTGTGGTCCTTGTTCCGGAACGCGTCGCCGTCGAGGATCAGCGCCTTGTAGCGCGGCGGGCCCAGGCGTCCGCCACGGATCTTCGCCGCGGGTAGCGATAAGGACGCCTCGTCGACGAAACCGTGGGTCCAGCCGATCGGGATGCCGTCATTCGTCGCCCAGGGGGCGCCGATACCGGTCGCGGTCCAACCCTTCTGCCGGAAGAAGGCCAGGTCAGCACGGGCGGTTCCGCTTTGGAGCAGTTCTTGGGTACGCCGGAAGAAGGCCGCGACGTCGGGCACATGCCGCCACGTGGGTTGCCGTGGGCCCCAGGCTTCCGCGTACCCGATACCGGTGCCGTTGTAGGGCGAGAACGGCGCGAAACCGGGCCACGCGGCTCCCGGTGCGTCCCGGTAGGCGAATCCGTGCAGCACCGCCTGATTGACCCCGCCGGCGAAGACGCTGCCCATCGTCTGCAGCACCTTGTTCCAGGTCGTGCTGTAGGCGCCGTTCGCATAGGCGGCCGCCTCGCACGACAGGATCCGTTTCCCGGCCATGTCGCGGGCGGCGGCCAGCACGCGGAAATCGTCCAGGTTCTTGAAACCGAGCGACTCCCCTTCCGGCACGTCCAGCACCGTCGCGCTGCGGATCGCGTCGGTCGCGAGCCCGTAGGGCTGTGCGCGCAACCGGAGCCCGATGCCGTGGGCGAAGTCGCGCAGCGGAATCAGGTGGTGCTCGTGGTACAGATCGGACAGCACCTGGTTGAAACTGTCGCGCGCGTGGTTCGTGGCGTCACCGTCGTACGCGAAAAGGAATTTGCCTTTGGGCTGGAGAAGGATCGGCAGCAACGGCAGGATGTCGGTGCCGGTCCGGCGGGCGAACGCGGCGGGCAGCGCGGGCGTCCAGATCGTCCAGTCCGACTCGATCTCCAGGGAGTCCTCGAACAGATCACCGCCCGCGGTGTGCAGAAGCCGCCGGATCGACGGGGTCAGGACGAGGTCGTGCCAGGTGCCGACGATCGCCCGGACGCCGTCGGGGCCGAAGTGGTCGACCACGTAGGAGGCGGGGTCGGTGTGCGGGCCGCCCTCCGGCTGCTGGCCCGAGCCCTGGACACGGTAGGTGAGGAGCAGCCAGTCGCCCTCCGGCACGGTGACCTCGACCCGGCCACCCACCGGGGTCAGTGTCCGCACCGAGGCCGGGTCGAGCACACCGGTCGCGACGAGCCGGGCGATCTGGACCGCGAAGACGTCCGCCGCGATCGGCGCGGTGATCCCGCCGGTGAACGCGGTGACCGTGTGGACCAGCTCCTTCGCGGCGGCCGGGTCGTCCGGGGTGATCCCCGGGACGGCGGCGGGCCAGCTCGGGCCTACCGCTATATCGACCTTTATCCCCCTTTTTCGGGCCTACCGCAGCGCGGACTCGACCGCATCCCGCCACGGAGCGGTCCCCCACCCGTGACCGGCCGGGTCGAGACCCTCGCGCACGCTGTGGTGCACGTCCTGGATCTCCACCCCGGCGAATCCGGCATCCGCGATCTGGTCGATCTCCCGGGCGATCTCGGCGGGGTCGACGAGCCCGTGCGGCCACCACCAGCGGAACTTCGCCCCGGTCGCCGCGCCGGCGCCGCTGGTGGTGGCGGCGGCTTCGGTGGTGGCCGCGGCTTCGGTGGCGGTGGCGGCTTCGGCGGGCATCGCGGGCCAGGGCAGGGCGGCCGCCGCGGCGAAGGAGAGGACGGTCCGGCGCTTCACACAGCCTCCAGGCAGGATTCGGCTTCTACATGAACTAAGTCGACGCAGGCAGCTGCTCTAATGAAACGTTTTAGAGTGCCGTCCCGTCAATAGTGTTCGATGCCTGCCCCGGCGGCGCCTAGGATCTCGGCATGAACCACATCTCACTGCCTGACGGCCGGGTCCTCGAATACGTGGTCGAGGGACCGGACACCGGTCTGCCGCTGGTCTACCACCACGGCACGCCGGGCAGCGCCGAACCGCTCGCGCCGCTCTCGCGGGCCGCCGCGAAACACGGGCTGCGACTGATCGTCGCCACCCGTGCCGGATACGGGCCGTCCACAGCGCACCCCGGGCGCACCGTCGGTGACGTGGCCGCCGACACCGCCGCGCTGCTCGACGCGCTCGGTGCCGGCACCTTCGTCACCGCCGGGCACTCCGGCGGCGGCCCGCACGCGCTCGCCTGCGCCGCCCTGCTGCCCGAGCGCTGCCTGGGCGCGGCGACGATCGCGGGCGTCGCACCGTACGGGAAACCGGATCTTGATTTTCTCGACGGCATGGCCCCGGAGAACGTGACCGAGTTCGGTGCGGCGCTGACCGGGCCGGAGGAGCTGAGCGCGTTCCTCGTCCCGGAGGCCGCGGGGCTGGCCCGGGTGCGGCCCGAGGAGATCGTCGCTGCGATGGGCGAGCTGGTCACCGACGTGGACAGGGCCGCCCTGACCGGCGAGAACCTGGACCATCTGGTGCGCACCTTCCACCACGCGCTCGCGGCGGGCATCGCCGGATGGCGCGACGACGACCTGGCCTTCGTCCGCGATTGGGGATTCTCGCCCGGCGACATCCGGGTGCCGGTCACGGTCTGGCAGGGCGCCCGGGACGCGATGGTCCCGCCCGCGCACGGCCGCTGGCTCGGCGCGCACATCCCGGGCGCGACGCTCCGTTTCGAACCCGCCGAGGGCCACCTCTCCCTCTGGAACCACCTCGACGACATCCTCGCCGGCCTGCTACCGCAGCCGTGATCCCACGTCGAGCACGGCGGCGGCGACCGCGTCCAGCGGCCCGGACGCGTCGATGATCGTGGCGCCCCGGGCCGCGTAGAGCTCCCGGGTCCGGGGATTCCACTCCAGCGCTGCGGCGAGCTCCTCCGGGTGCCGGCCGAAGCTGTTCGTCGTCCGCGTCGCGAGCCGGTGCCGGAGGGTCTCCTCGTCGATCACCAGGCACACGACGCGGTCGACGAGATCGAGGACCGCCGCCTCGTTCTCCGCCGAGCCGCAGAGGAAGGCCACACCGGATCGGTGCTACCGGGCGAGTGCCGCGACCCGGTCCCGGTCGATCGCCCACCCGTACCGGTGGAGCCACCCCTGCGGAACCGGATCCGGCGGATCCACCACCGGCTCACCACTACCCCGATCGAACCAGCGGCTGAACCCGTCCTCGTCGGCGTCGACCGCGGCGTGGCCCCGCGCGCGCAGCATCCCGCACACGGTCGACTTGCCGGCCCCGGAATTGCCCGTCACCCACACCAGCACCGGACCGGCTCCTACCGGGTCAGCCGATTCGCCAGGTGCGGGGCGATCGCCGCCGCGGCGCCGTGGCCGGGCAGCCAGGAGCAGGCGAGGCCCACGGCCGCGACCCGGCCGGTGTCCAGCAGCGACCGCAGCGCGGCGCCGACCCGCGCGGCGGAGGGGCCGCCCGGGGTCGGAAAACGTATGCCCGGCACGTCGGCCGGCCGGATGACGTCCATGTCGATGTGGACGTAGAGCGGACCGTCCGGCAGCCCGGCCGCGGTCAGATCCGCGACCTCGCAGCGGCGGATGGCCGCGGTGTCCAGGTAGGCGGCCTCGGGCGGGTCCAGATCCCGCGCCCCGACCAGCAGCATCTCCCGCTCCGGTACGGCGCGCAGGCCGAGCCGCCCGGCGATCAGCTCGGGCCGGTGGCCGGTCAGCAGGCGCAGCGACATGCCGGCCGGATAGCCGGACGTGCTGGTCTCCGGCGTCTGCACGTCGCCGTGCGCGTCGAACCAGACGATGCCCGGATCGGTGCCCGCCCGCTGGAGCCCGGCCACGGTGCCCAGCGCGGTGAGACAGTCACCGGTCACGACCACCGTCGGGGCGCCACCGTCGCCCGCCACCGCGTCGGCGACGGCCTCGGCGACCGCCTCGGCGACCGCCGAGTACAGCGGGGCGAGCCGCTCCCACGGATCGCCGCCGGCCGTCTCCGCGGTCACCACCACGTCGGGGCGCAGCACGAAGTCCAGATCGGGTAGGTATTCGTCGAGGTGATACGGAACGCCGATCACTGACATCCCGCGACCGTAACAAGACGACGATGCCAGGGGCTACGGCAGATCCGCCCGGAGCCGCAGCCACCGCGCCAGGCGCTCGGCGATTTCCGGGTCGGACACCCGGTCGGCGAGCATGTCGCAGGGTCCGGTCAGGTTTCTCGCCGATCGGAGTGCTCGGATCTCCGGCATCGGCAGTTCACGCCAGTGCGGCGCCCGTGCCGCGGCCACCGCGAACGGGACCTCGATCAGATCCAGGCACCGCCCGACGACGGCATCCACGTCGAAGGGGCCGGCCTCCCCGCCGCCCGCGAGGTGGACCGCGATCACGTAGGCGATCCCGATCGCCGCGTCGTGCTCGCTCAGCGCTCCGTGCTCGGCCGCCTCCTCCGTCGCGATAACCGCGAGCTGGGCGAACGCGGCCCCGTAGGACGCACCGCGGGACTCGTAGAGGCCCAGCTGCGCACGACTGGCGATGCCCCACCAGTAGTACGACGACTCCTCCTCCGGCTCGTGCCGCCGGATCCACTCGCGCATCCCGGCAGGGTCCAGCTCGGCGAGCTCCTGGAACGACTCGTCACCGATCCACATCGTGCGGACAACCTACCCGGTGTGGGGCGGCGTCGACAGGGTGTCGGCGCAGGGCTGGGCTGATGCCGGGATGCGGGCGATGGTGACGGGTCTGGTGGCGATAGCGACCTGCCGGAGCTGCGCCGGCGCCTGGAGGTCAGGGCACGCCCGGGTGAGGATGGGGAGCCCGCCGTGGCCGGAGCCGCCTCGGACGCACGGCGAGATCCTCTGGCTGTGTGGCGCGACCGCGGTGGGCAAGTCGACGGTCGGGTGGCCGGTGCCCGGGATCCCGGCGGTCATCGGCTCAAGGCGGCGAACCTCGCCGCGCTCTGGGCCGAGTTCCACCGGCACGGGGCGCAGCGCCTGGTGGTGGTCGGCTCGGTGGAGCGGCACGACCAGGTACGCCGCTACGCCGAGGCGCTTCCCGCCGCCGCGACGGTCCTCTACCGGCTACACGCAACCCCCGGGCAGCTGAACGAACGGATCCGGGATCGCGGAAACGGCGGGAGGGCTACTCCCGGCCGAACCAGCGGGCCGCCGCCGTCCCGACGTCGTCGCGGGCGTCGGTCCAGGCGACGACGCCGTCCGGGCGGACCAGGACTGCGCGGAGACCGAGGTCGTCGACGGCCGGGCCGCAGGCGTAGCGGATGCGCGCCGACCAGGGCTCGGCGGCGTCGCGGAAGAGGGCGGAAGGGGTGAAGTCGAGCAGGACGCCGTGGCCGCTGTGGAGCAGGTCGCCGAGGCGGGTGCCGTCCTTGAGGCGGAAGTCCGGGGCGTTGCGGCCGACGAGGGGGTCGTCGCTGCCCAGGTCGTAGCGGTTCGCCTGGCCGGAGAGCCGCTCGTAGGCGTAGGTGACGCCGTCGCCGGTCGCGAGCAGGTCGCCGACGAAGGCCTGGAGCGCGGCCGCGTGCGGTCCGGGGCTCATCGTCTCGACCTGCGCGCGGGACCAGTTCAGCACCCGGGCGCCGACCGGGTGGCGCTCGCTCTCGTAGGTGTCGAGCAGGCCGTCGGGGGCGTGTCCGCGGACCGTCGCGGCGAGCTTCCAGCCCAGGTTCATCGCGTCGCCGATGCCGAGGTTCAGACCCTGACCGCCGAGCGGTGAGTGGATGTGCGCGGCGTCGCCGGCGAGCAGGATCCTTCCTTTACGGTACGCCGTCGCCTGCACCGACCGATCGGTGAAGGTGGACACCTGATGAAGCTCGGTCAGCGTGACATCCGTCCCGGAGACGTGGCGAAGCACCGACTGGAGGTGCTCGCGGGTCGGCGGGCGGGACCGGTCGAACGCGCCGCCGTCGAAGTCCATCATGCCGACGTGGCCGTCGACGTGCATCCGGAGGTACATGCCGGTCGGCGTCAGGTTGAAGCCGGGGCGCAGTTTATCCAGGTCGGGAATGGTGGCCAGGGCGATGTAGCCGGTGAACCGCGGCGCGGTGCCGACGCGGGAGAAGCCCGCGAGACGCCGGACCGCCCCGCGCCCGCCGTCGCAGCCGACGAGCCAGCGGGCCGGGATCGCGCCGTTCACGAGGACCCCGTCGTCGCGCGGATCGATCTCGGACACCTCGATGCCGTACCGGATCTCGGCGCCGAAGTCGACGGCACGGGCCGCGAGCACCGACTCGACCTGTTCGAGGCTGGTCATCATGCCCTCGAGGGCCGGGCTGGGCAGCCGGTACGGGAGGTCGCCGACGAGCGTGGCGTTCAGCATCATCCCGGCGAAGTGGCCGACGTGCCGGGGGCGTATCGGGGCGTCCACATCGGCGACGCCCATGTCCGCGAGCATGCCGCGGCGGTAGAGCGCCTCGACCGAGGCGGCGGAGAGTCCGCGCATGCCGAGCGGCATGGCCTTGACGGGGGTGGCGGCGGCGGGCTCGCGTTCCAGGACGAGCACGTCGCAGCCGGCCAGGGCGAGTTCGCCGGCGAGGAGGAGTCCGACCGGCCCGGCGCCGGCGATGACGACATCATGCATGGGTGCAGCGTGGCGGTGGCCGCTCGCACGGTGCGCACACGGCGCTGTCACGGTGCGCACGGCGTACCCAAAAAGGGTCTTGAAAAGGCGAGACATCCAGCCTTGCCGATGGTGGGGCGCGCCGCTATGTTAATGAGAAATCACACACGGGACACAGTTGAAACATGCTTGTAGCGCCGCCGCAAGCTGCTTGCCTGTGGCAGCGCCGGGCCTCTCGGCAAGGAGGTAAGCGAATGCAGAATCTCAGCAGGAGACGCGTCCTGACCCTCGGAGCGGCGCTCGGCCTGGCGTCCGTGGCGGATCCGGGCGCGGCGTGGGCGTGGTCCTCGAAGGACTCGATCGCGGCGACCGACACCGTCACCGACCCGTGGAGCGTCTGGGACGACGCCACCGACCCGATGGTCGCGTCCTTCCTGGAGAACGGGCAGATCCCGGCGATCAACACGGCGTTCGAGTCCTGGGTGAACAACGGCGACGCGCTGCCGAGCGCGTTCCCCGCCGAGCTCGTCACCTACCTGCAGACGTACAACAGACTGCCGGCCTGGGCGGACCAGACCAAGCTGGCCCGCGGTGCGCAGTTCAACAAGCGGATGAGCATGTACCTGTTCCTGCTCTACGGGCTGGGCAGCGGGATCATGAGCACGGTCATCCCGCGCGAGGCGCGCAACGTCTACCACTCGGCGGGCGGCGCCGACATGAAGTCCCGGGCGGCCAAGACCTTCACGTACGGGTACGACCTCAGCGCCGCCGATGCCTTCCAGTCCACCGGGCACTTCATCGTCACCTCGAACAAGACGCGGCTCACCCACGCCGCGGTGCGCCACCTGCTCCCGCAGTCCGCGGCCTGGCGCGCGGTCACCGACGACCAGGACTTCATCCCGATCAGCAACGGCGACATCCTGGTCACCTTCCACAGCCTCGGTACGTACGTGCACAGCAAACTGCAGTCCTGGGGCATCCGGATGTCGGCCGCCGAGGAGGAGGCGTACCTGCACATGTGGCAGGTCGCGCTGCACCTGCTCGGCGTCCGCGACGACTTCATCCCGGCGAGCTGGTCGGCCGCGAACCAGCAGTCGGCCTACGTGCTGACGCCGCTGATGGCGCCCACCCCGGAGGGCATCGACCTGGCCGACATCCTGCTCAGCCTCACCTCCGAGGTGGACCTCGGCGTCACCCAGGGCTTCCAGCGCGAGTTCGTCCGGTACGTCCTCAGCGACAAGATCGGCGACTGGTTGAAGCTGCCGCGCGACCTGATCTCCCGCAGCGTGATCGAGCTGGGCTGGCCGGCCTACGTGGCGTTCCGCGAGGGGCTCTCGCCGATCATCCCGACCACGTTCTCGATCTTCGACCAGTTCGTCCGGGCACTCGCCATGCTCTTCCTGAACAACGGGACGTCGACGTCGTACACGCCGATCACGATCCCGACGGGGAATCGTCCCTAGTCAGCGCTTCGAGCACCATCGCGGTGACCGCCTCCCGGTGGCCGGGGGTGTCCTGCCAGCGCAGGGCGCGCCCGGCCTCGACCACCACGCCGAAGCCCGCGTGCACCAGCAGCCGGGCCTGCCGCGGGTCCAGCTCCGGCCGTACCGCGCGCAGCTGCTGCTCCCAGACGGCGATGTGCTCGCGCTGCGCGAGGATCAGCGGCCGCCGCAGGTCGTCCGGCAACCCGGCGATCTCCGCCTCGGCGATGCTGGTCAGCGCGTTCTGCTCGAAGCTGTACGCCACGTACGCCGCCGCGAGCGCGACCAGGCTCTGTCCGTCTCGCTGGCTGCGCTCGACCGCCTGGGCCAGCAGCCCGGCCGCCTGGAGACACGCCGCCACCAGGATGTCCACCTTGCCGGGGTAGTGCCGGTAGATCGCCGACGGCGCGAGCCCGACCGCCTGCGCGATCTGCCCGTTGGTGACGTTCGCGAACCCGTCCCGCGCGAACAGCGGGATCGCCGCCGCCAGGATCTCCGCCCGGCGGGTCCGCGGCACCGGCTGCGCGGGCAGCTCGACCAGGCCCGCGCTGCCCGCCGCCGAGCCCGGTTCGGTCGCGGCCACCCGCATCGCGGACGCCACCAGCATCTCCTCGATCCGCCGCTGCGCCACGGTGGTGTGGTGCATGGTGATCGACCCGATCGCGCCGAGCGCCGCGACGGCCCGCAGCCGCTCGTCCGGCAGCGGGCGCTCCCGGCGCACCACCTCGGTCACCCGGGTCACCACCTGCTCGAACTTCGCCCCCAGCAGCCGCCGGTCGTCCCGGTCGAGGTAGCGCGCCTCCCAGCGGTACAGTCCGCCGGAGGTACGGTGCGCGATGGTCACCCGGGTGAGCGCGCCGAGCACGTCCGGCAGCGCCGCGTCGGCTGGCGCCTCGTCCAGGGCGGCGACCAGGCGGTCCACCATCACGGTGGCGCACTCGGCGAAGAGTGCGTACTTGTTGGGGAAGTGCCGATAGAGCGCCGCCGCGCTGATACCCACCCGGGCGGCGATCTCCTCCATCGAGGCGGCGTGATAACCCCGCCCGCTGAAGACCTGACCGGCCGCCTCCACGATGAGCTGCCTGCGGTTACGCGGCCGCGTGGCCGCGGTCGGCCCGGCGGTCACCGGGTCCCTTGAGCGGACACGGGCGGGCACAGAACCATGAGCACTAGTCAATCACAGGCGCGCCGCAGACCCGCGAGCTCGCCACGCGGCCACGTCCGGCCCGGAATCCGACAGACATCCGCGACGTTTCCCCAGCTCACACATTCAGTGATATCAGTCTCTCTCAGATTACGGGACAGGCGTTGATCGATGACTCAAAGTCAAGGCTAGGCATGGCGAGCGGGCGCCCGGACGTACGGCTCGGTGCGCTGGAGACCCTGGTCGCCACGCTGGTACCCGCCGTGCTGGCCCGGCTCGCCGAGCGGCGCCCCGAACTGCGTACCGGCATCCATCCCTCCACCGACCGGCTCGCCCTGCTCCCGGAGTTCGCCGTCACCGACGCGGTCCGCACCGGAACCCTCGCCGTCCTCGGCCTCCCCCTGCCGTCCCTCACCCTGCGCCTGGTCTGGCAGTCCGCTCGCGAGCAGGACCCCCGGGTACGGGACCTGCTCTACGCCGCCAGCGCCTGACACCGCCCGTTCGACCGCCCGCGACCTACCGCTCGACGATCACGCCCACGATCGGTTCGAGCTCCGCCTCGATCCGCAGCCGCTCGGTCGTGGCCTTCTCCGCAAGCGGCGCATGTCGATCGTCGTCCAGCGCTTGGGCGAATCCACCATTGTCGCCCTCCGGGCCGTCTGACAACGGAAACGCCTGACACCCGTAAAGGGGTTCGCCGTACTCCCTCCGTGCAAGGTCAGCGGGGTGGGAGGCGGCCCTCGGCGGCGGCGGTGAGGCGCTGGGACAGGTTGGCGGGCGGTTTGCCGTGGGCGGCGCGGGTTTCCAGGATCAGTTTGCGGAGCTCGTCGCTGAAGCGGGCGTAGTGCGGGGTCTGGGGGCGTGGGCGACTGGTCTGGATCGCGGTGCGGATGTTCGTGGCGTACGGGCGGGCGTTGGTGATCTCGCGGCGGGTGTAGGTCCGGGTGGTGGCGGCCGCGTAGCCGCCGAGCTGCATGAGGAGGCGCTGGGACGGCTCGGAGGCGAGGAACGTGATCAGCTCGCGGGCCGCGTCGCCGTGCGTGGAGGTGGTGAGGACGGCGAGGTTCTGGCCGCCCAGGACGGCCGGGCCGGGCAGCGGGGTCATCACGATGTCGGCGGCGGCGGCCGACGGGTGCTGGTCGGCGTTCTCGTAGAGGGTGCGGAACGCGGTGGGCCAGTTGCGCATGAACGCAATCCGCTCGGCGCCGAACGCGGCGGTAGTCTGCCCCTCGTGGTAGGTGGTGGACGCCGGGTCGATCACCCGGTCGGTGTCGTTCGCCCGGTCGGTGTCGTTCGCCCGGTCGGTGTCGTTCGCCCGGTCGGTGTCGTTCAGGCCGAACAGGCGGGTCACCGCCTCGCGCCAGACGGCCGGGTCGGTCGGGACGCCGAGCGGTGACAGCGGGGCGCGGCGCTCGTCGGCCACCGCCCAGAGGGCTTCGAGGGCGTTCACCGTCAAGCCCTCGTAGGTCGCCAGTTGTCCGCCGTACGCGAAGGGACTGCTTTTGACGGTTTTGATCTGATTCCAGGTGTAGGTGGTGGGCGTGCTCGTGGGCTTGCGGCCGAGCAGGCTGTTGCGGGCGAAGAGCATACCGGCGTCGGTGTTGAACGGCAGGCCGTAGAGCGTGCCGTGGTACGAGCAACTGGCCCGGGGTTGCGCCATCAGCGCCTCGTACTCGGTCGTCGGGATCCGGTCGGCGGGCCACGGGGCGATGTAGTGGAACTCGGCGAACTCGGCGAGGGCGGTCACGTCCAGGTTGACGATGTCCGCCGTGACCGGCTTCTCGCCCCTGGCGTACCGCACCATCTCGTCGTGCTGCGCGTCGGCGTCGCCGGGGACCTGCTGGATCCGGGCCGGTGTGGCGGGATGGGACTCGTTCCACAGGTCGAGGAGGGCCTGCCGGGCACCCGCGGCGCCCTCCTCGGCACCGCTGACGATCACCAGCGTGGCCGGGGTCTCCTCCGGGTCCATCGTGGCCGGGACCGTGGTGCCGAGCAGCGCGCCGGCCGTGAGTCCGATCGGGATCAGCAGCCACGGACTGCGCCAGGTCAGGGTGAATCGACGGACGCTCATGGTCCTCCTATTGCCAGAGTCGCTTGATCTGCTCGCCGACACTCTCCGGGGGCAGGCCGAGGCAGTCGCCGTACACCCTGGTCAGCGTGGCGAGGTCGGGGTCCGGGCAGCCCTGCGAGCCCACGTTGACGATCACCAGCCGTACATCGCCGCCGGTCAGCCGCGGAAGCTCGCCCCCGACGGTGTCGTCGCCGTCGGTGAGCACCACGAGGATGCGGTGCCGGTCGGTGCCGCCGCCCTCCTCGCGCAGGGCCTTCACCCCGTCGGCGATGGCCCGGTACAGGGGTGTGTCACCGCCGGGCAGGTGGGTCCGTGCCCGGGCGGCCGCCTTCCGGGCGTGACCGGCATCGATCGGGGGCGCCACCACCTCGTCGACGTCGCCGGGGATCGCCGTCGAGAAGACGGTCAGGCCGAAGGTGTCCCGGGGGCCCATCTCCTTCAACGCCGCGTCGATGCCGTCGAGCGCGGTCGCGAACCGGGTCCGGTCGCCGTTCATCGCCGCCATCGAGCCCGAGCCGTCGATGGCGACCAGGATCGTCGCGGGCTTGCGAGCCTTCCGGTACGCCGCCTCGGCCCGCTCGAGGTCAGCGACGGTGGCCGTGAACCCGGTCCACGGCCGCCAGTCGTCCAGCACCCCATTGCCGCTGAGCATCATGGTGGACCGCGGGCGCAAGCCGTGCCCGGCGAGCGCGACAGCGCCCCGGCGGGAGCGGAGCCAGGCGGTGAAACCGTGGACGGTACGGAGCACGCGGCCGCTCTGCGGCGCCGGCCAGCGCGGCTCGACCATCGGGTAGTCCAGCCACCGGGTGTCTCCGGGGTAGAGCGGGTGGATCAGGCGGGCCCGCGTGGCGGTGGCGCGCTCCGCGTTGTACCGGAACACCCGCCACTCCGCGACGATCGGCCGGGTGCCGTCCGTGGCGCCGAGCAGCCCGGCGACGTCGGGCGCGCCGATCCCCTGCCCGGCCCGGAGCGCGGCGGCGTCCAGCGGCAACTCCACGTCGCTTCGGCCGTCGAACGTGGGCGGTGGCGCCCACGGGTAGAGAGGCACGTCGACCAGGCGGCCGATCGTCGTGGTGTCCGGGTCCGGGCGGACCATCCCCTCCCGATCGGTGAGACGATCGCGCCAGAGCCCGACGCTGCTCGCGACCGGCGGGGCACCCGGCTGACCCGTCGTCGCGAGGACCAGTGGGGAGACCGCGATCGACCAGTCCTCCGGGACGCCGGGGATACGGACGGTCGTGCCGGTGTCCGTGCGCAGGGTGTCCCGGACCCTCTCCATGTCGGCGCCGAGGTCGGCGATCCACACGTCCGGGGGGAGGCCGACGCGGGCCAGCAGCCGGGCGTCGGCGGCGGAGGCGTCGCGCGGGAGCCGCCAGGAGAGTGTGAACGCCCGGGCGGCGTCCTCACGGGAGGCGCCGACGACCGTCACGGTGACGCGCTGGCAGTCTCCGCCGCCACGGGTGGCGTACTCGTAGTCGTCGGCGATCTCGCCGAACATGCCGGCGGCGTCGAGCGGGACCAGCATGCGGATCTCGTCCGGGGGCGCGCAGAGCGGCGGGGACGGTGGGGCGGCGGCCGAGGCTCTCGTCCCGCCGGTGAGGACGAGCAGGCAGAGCAGAGCACCGGCGATCCTGCGCCAGCGGGGGCCGGGGTTGCGGGGGTCGTCGTTGCGGGGGTCGTCGTTGCGCCTTCTTCGCGGGCGGGAAACGAGGGGCGGCTCGCGGGCTACGGGCGGCGAAGGCGACAGGAGTTGAGGCCGGATCGGCTCGGCTGGTGGCGCGACGTAGGGGGACGGGATGCCGCGAGCGAGCGGAGTGCTGCCCACCGGCGGAGTGACGGGCACCGGCGGAGTGCCGCCCGCCGGCGGGGTGCCGGGCACGGGAGGGGTGTTGCGGAAGAGGGCGGCCTCGCCCGCCATGTTGCGGCAGTGCTGCTGGGGGCGGGGCATCCTGCGGCGCTGCATCTCGTCGCGGACGGCGGCGTACAGGGCGCGCATCGTCAGCAACTCCCGGGAGTTCGGGACACCGCTGTCGATCGTGGTCAGCATCCAGCCGGTGAACGCGGTGAACTCGGCGCCCTCCGGAGCCCAGGACGTCTGGGAGGCCGAGCTCGACGTCAGCACGTACAGGCCGTCGATGTCGAGCTGGGCGGTGGCGCGCTGGACCAGGCCGTCCGGGGACATGTGCAGGTGATCGAGCGCGCGGCCGCTGTAGCAGCAGTCCAGGACGACGATCTTGGAGCGGGCGGGACTCTCCAGGATCTGCTCGGCGAACTGGGCGAACCGGACGCTCGTCCACGGCCGCTCGGCGTGCGAGCGGCGCAGTCCGAGGTGGAGCTCGCCGTCCCGGTCGAGCAGGCCGTGGCCGGCGAAGTAGACGAACAGCACGTCGTCGGCGTGGTCGGCCGTCGACCGTACGCTGTCCAGCACCTCGCCCGGGTGGTCCGGGTCCAGGACGGTGCCGCAGTGCGCGGGGTGGAAGCCGGAGAGACCCGGATCGGTCAGGCGCTCGTGCAGGGCGAGGACGTTGCGGGCCACCGCGGGCAGGTCGGGCAGGTCGCCCTCGTCGTAGGTGGCCGTGCCGATGAGCACCGCCCACGATCGGGCGAAGTCGGGGAGCCGCATGTCACGCTGCCTCGCCCGGATCCGCCCAGAGGTCGCGGACCAGCCGCTCCAGGGCGCTGCGCGAACCGGGCCCCTCCACCTCGACCTCATGATCGCCGATGCGGACCCGGATCCGGGTACGGCGGGCGGCCACGCGGGCGGCGGCCCAGCCGCCCAGCGCGCTGACGAGCGCGACGGCCAGCTCCGGCTGCAGGAACGTGGCGACCAGACCGGTCGCGGCGCCGCCCGACATCTCGCCCGGCGCGGGTGCCGTGGTCAGCACCCGCCAGCGCACGGCCGCGAGGTCGTCGTCGGCCCGGACCCACCGGCGCAGGTCGTTGAGACAATGATCGGAATCGTCGCCGCCGAGGCTGATCTCCATTTCGATCATGCCACCGGAATCACGGCTGAAAGGCATTCCGACACGGTAGTCACCGCGCTCGGATCATTGCGACGGCGGGGTGCCGGGAATAGTTGTTCGCGGGATACGGAAGACACCGGAAGAGTGCCTTTTGAGCGCGGGGTGTACTCCTACGGCGTACCGGAAAAGGTTTTAGAAAGAATCGACGACAGGGCCGAGAGCGACGGCGACCGTGCGGGTGAGGCGGAAGCCGGACTCCTCGTGCAGGGTGGGGAGGTGCAGGACCTCGCCGGCGACGTGGATGTGGCCGTCGATGTCGAGGAGGGCGACCGGGGCGCCGTCCCGGAGCAGTGCCCAGAAGCGCTGGCGGGGGTGCGTGAGGCCGGGGATGCGCGGGCCGTGCTCGGCGGCGGTCGGGAAGCACTCGAGGTAGCCGCGGACGTACGGTTCCCGGCCGGACGTGTCGAGGACCTCGTTGTGCGCCTCCCAGACCTGGTCGCCGGCGCGGGTGCTGGAGAGTACCGCGGTCAGAACCTGGAACGTCAGCGGCCGGGCCGAGCCCTCCGGTGAGGGGCTGGAGATGCCGCGCAGGCCGACCGACTCCTCCAAGGCCTCCCGGAACGCGGCGGAGTCCACCCGTTCGAAGAAGTCGGAGACGGGCACCGTGCCGAATGCCGGGCTTCCCGGCACGGTCACGGTACCCGCCTCGTCGATGTCGATGAGGTGCTCGCCGCCGCGGATCAGGGTCAGGCAGGTGGGATGTCCCGGAGCGGAGCGGGTCTCGGTCACCAGCAGGCCGGGATTCGCGCGCAGCAAGTACGTCACCAGTGCCCACGCCTTCAACGTGGTGGAACGCTCGCTGACCACGGTGATCATGGTAAGGGTTACCGAAAGTGGTCAGCGAGCGGCTCGGCGCTTGAACCCCCGTCTGGCCCACAGGTAGGACACCAGGGAGATACCGGCACACCATGCCAGGGCGATATACCCGCTGTGACCGATTCCGGTGCCGAGCAGCAGCCCGCGGATGGTCTCGATGATCGGGGTGAAGGGCTGGTTCTCGGCGAAGGCGCGCAGCGCGGACGGCATCGTGTCGGTGGGTACGAAGCCGCTGCCCAGGAAGGGCAGGAGGCTGAGGAACATCGGGGTGTTGCTGGCCGTCTCGACGCTGTCCGCGGCGATGCCGAGGGCCACCGCGAGCCAGGTCAGCGCGAACGCGACCGCGGTCAGCAGGCCGAGCAGCGCGAGCCATTCGAGAGGGCCGGCGTTCGGGCGGAAACCGATCAGCAGAGCGACGGCCAGCACCGCGGCGATCGCGAGGAAGTTCTGCACCAGGCTGCCGAGGACGTGCCCGGTCAGCAGCGAGGAACGGGTGATCGCCATGCTGCGGAACCGGTCGACGATGCCCTCGGTCATGTCCATCGCGACCGAGATCGCGGTGCCGGCGACCGCCCCGGCCACGGTGAACAGCAGGATGCCCGGGGTCAGGTAGTTCACGTACGCGTGCCGCCCGCCGCCGAGGCCGGCACCGACCGCGCCGCCGAAGACGTACACGAAGAGCAGCAGGAAGATGACCGGCAGGCCGATCAGCATGATCGTGAGCGACGGATAGCGTTTCAGATGGATCAGCTGGCGGCGGAACATGATCCAGGAGTCGGTCATCGCTTCTCCTCCGGCTTCTTGTCGGTATCCGGCCTCTTGTTGGTATCCGGCCTCTTGTCGGTATCCGGCCTCTTGTTGGTAAAGGTGAAGAACACGTCGTCCAGGTCGGGTGTGTGAATGCTCAGTTCGGCGGGTTCGTGAATGCGGTCGAGCACCTCGCGAATGGAGTTCACACTGCCGTCGCCGGGCACCTGCAGGGTCAGCGCGCCGTCGTCGCGGTGGGTCACGTCCAGGACGGCCGCCGCGGCGTTCAGGGCACCCGGGTCGAGGAAGCGCAGCAGCAGGTGACCGCCGGGGATCCGGCGCTTGAGCTCCTCCGGGGTGCCCTCGGCGACGATCCGGCCGTGGTCGAGCAGCGCGATCCGGTCGGCGAGCTGATCCGCCTCCTCGAGGTACTGCGTGGTGAGAAAGACGGTCACCCCCTCGGCGACCATCTCCCGGACGATCTGCCACATGTCGTGCCGGCTGCGCGGGTCGAGTCCGGTGGTCGGCTCGTCCAGGAAGATCAGCCGCGGGTCACCGGTCAGCGTCATCGCCAGGTCGAGACGGCGCTGTTGCCCACCGGAGAGCAGGGACACGGGCTTGCCCGCCGAGGCGCCGAGGTCGAACCGCTCGATCAGCCGGGCGACTCGACGGCGCGACTCGGTGCGGCCGAGGTGATTCAGATCGGCCATCAACTGCAGGTTCTCCCGTACGGTCATCAGCCTGTCGACCGCGGCGAACTGTCCGGTCAGGCCGATCGCCGCACGGATCCGGTCGGGTTCGCGGGTGAGATCGTGGCCGGCGACCCGGATCGAGCCGGCGTCGGGCGGGATGAGGGTCGCGAGGATCCGGACCATGGTGGTCTTGCCGGCGCCGTTCGGGCCGAGCAGGGCGAAGACGGTGCCCTCGGTGACGGTGAGGTCGATGCCGTCGAGGACCGTGGTGTCGCCGAAGGATTTACGCAGTCCGGCGAGCGAGATGGCGGGGCGGGTGGTGACTGTCGCGGTCATCGTTTTTGCGCCTCAATTCCGGGGTTCGGTTTCAGGGGTTTTCAGGGGTTTTCAGGGGTTTTCGGGCAGGGTGAAGCGGCCCTTGTTGGGGGTTGTCGGTGCTTCGAGAGTTGTCGAGGTGGGTCGCCGATGATTCAGGAGTGATGCATCACTTCTGATGCATCGTGATTGATGCATCGGCGTCCGGGAGGAAGCGGATCTTCCTGGCTGGTTGCCAGGGGTGTCTCAGACGCCGCGAGACACCCCTGGCGACCAGCCGGGACCGCTCAGCTGGGCCGTATGGGTGCCTCAGGCGGTCCGAGACACCCATACACGCCAGCCACGGGAGTTCGGCTGGCCCGCAAGGGTGACCCTGCCGGCTTATTCGGTGCGGGTGCCCGTTTCCCGCACTGCCCGGGTTCTCTGCGCCGCGGCGCTCCGTTTCGGGTGGTCTGCGGAACCGCGGACCCGCAATCCCGAGGCGGCACGTGTCCACGAACGCCGCAGGTCGGGCGGCACGTGTCCACGGACGGCGTAGGCGGGGCGGCACGCGTCCACGGACGGCGCGGGGTCGGGCGGTGCGTGCACACGATCAACCCGGATCAGAGGGCGGCGGGCGCACAGGACACAAAGGCGCGGGAGGCCGCCTCCACAATGCCACGGCACTACATCAGGAGTGATGCATCACTCCTGATGCATCACGAACGATGGATCAGGATGTCGCCGAACGCCGTTCGCGCCCGGACCTCGGCACGCTCATCGCTCTCGGCCGGCCCGTCAGCCGCGGTCAACTCGTTGCGGACCTTCCCGTAATGCGTATGCACGTCGAGCCGCGCCGCCGTTCCGCTCCGCACGCCGACCTCGATCCGCCCGGCCGCACTGCGCAACGTGGCAACCCCGCGGATCATCTCGCGCACCCGGATGTTCCCGTTCGCGGTGTTCGCCGTGATCGAGCCACCGGCCTGATCCGCCCCGATGTCCCCGTTGGCCGAGTTGATTCGCAGCTCACTGCCCGCGCACCCGACCCAGACCTCGCCGTTGCCGTTCTTGAGCACCGCCGGCCCGCTGACCGACCGTACCTGGAGCTTCCCGGACCCGGTGGTCAGCTCGGCCCGGCCCGCCACCTCCTCGGCTGCGGCCAGCCCCATCCCGGTCTTCATCGACAGGTCGCCGACGTTCTCCACGCGCAGGTCACCGGCTCCGCTGCGCAGCTTGGTACCACCCAGGTCGCCGGTGCACTGCACGGCACCGACCCCGAGCTTGACGTCCAGCCCGGAGCCGGACGGCAGCTCGATCAGCACGTCCACGCTGCCGATCTTGCCGAACATCCCGAGCCGCGGCTGGCGCGGTCCGCGCACGGTCAGTACGCCGCCGGCGAAGTCGACGCGGGTCTCCTCGGCCGCCCGTACGTCCTTGTCGTCGGCGCCGTGCCCGGGCCGGACGGTGACCACGGTGTCCGGCCGCTCGGTGGCGACCACGCGCAGGTCACCGGCGATCACGTCGACGGTCACGTCGATGGTGCCGGGGGTGTCGAAGGTGGGCATGACGTTCTCCTCTCCGGGGGTAACGGGTCAGCGGACCCAGCCGGTGTAGCGCTGGCCGCCGGTGACGCTGGTGCTGGTGCTCGGCCGGGCGGGCTCGTTGTCGACCGAGGCGGCCGCGGCCCGGATCAGCCAGGTGTTGATCGAGACACCCGCCGCCGAGGCCGCCCGCTCGACCCGCCCCTTGAGGTGCTCCGGCAGGCGCAGACTGATCCGCACCATCGCCTCGTCCTCCCCCGTGGAGGACGCGGACGTCGACGTCGAGGACGCGGGGGAAGCAGAAGGCGCAGGCGCCTGGTCAGACCACGGGTCGGCCGACGCGGGCGTCACCACGAAGGTCGGCTCCCGATTACGCAGCCGCAGGTCCACCGACCCGGGCGCGAGGTCCCGGGTGATCTCGGCGGCCGCTTCGGAGAGGGCGTCCAGCAGGGCGAGCCGGGTCGCCGACTCCAGCGGCGCCGTCAGCCGTTCGGCCAGCTCACGGGCATCGTCACCACCGGCCGCCGCGGCGAGAGCGAGCTCGTGCCGCAGCGCGTCGATGTAGGGGCGCAATTCCATGACACCACTATGACACCACGGTGATGCCACAATCAACCCCATGACACCACTTCTTGCGTACGATGGAAGCCCGCACCCGAAAAGGGCACGGGCTCCTCGTCGCGTCACCCCGTCAGGGACCGCACTCGGTGCAGTGGACGTTCGCCGGCGGATCGCCCGTGACCAGCGCGGTCACCCAGTCGATCAGCTTCGTGCCGCCGACCGTGGTGGTGTAGAGCTTGCCGTCGTCGAACGTCTGGTGCAGGGCGCCGGCGGCCGTGTAGGTGTGCACGGTGACACCGGCGGCCGCGATGATGGCGTCGTTGGCGTCGATCTCGGCGAGCAGGTCCGGCGGGTTCGGCAGCCACGCGGTGAACTCCGAGGTGGCGTGGGGGTCGTACGCGAAATCGAATCGGGCGAGGGTGAGGTTCGGATCGTGCTTTCCGGCCGCGATCCAGAGATCCGTCACGCTCCACTGCGCCGCCGCGACACCATGACGAGCCCATTCCGGTACGGCCCGGTAGGCGCCCCACTCGGTGTTCAGCACCGTGTCACCGAACGCCGCGCTGTCCGGCCACGAGCCGGACTGGGTGCCGAGGGCGATCACGTGGGCGTTCGGCAGCCGGTCCGCGATCAGCGCACCGTAGATCGGGGCGGCCGGCGATCCCGCGGTCTTGCCGATCACGACGACCTCGGTGGCGTCGGGGTAGTTCGCCGCGAGATAGTCGACCGCCGCCGTACCGTTGGCGTACCCGTGATGGTCGACGGTCAGGTCCGCGGAGTACTCCCGGACGGCACTGCCGAGGTGCGAGTCACCGGTGCACGAGCTGACGTAGAAGTACGAGAACCCGGCGAACGGGTTGTCTTCCCGGGTGGTGTCGAAGATCCCGTCCCGGTTCGACGGGTCGACGTGCGCCAGGTTGAACGCCCAGCTCTGGTCCCGGCCCGAGCCGCCGTCCATGGCGCACGTCGTCGCGTCCCAGCAGACGTTGCCGCCGTTCAGGAAGAAGACCACCCGCGTCGGGTCCGCCTTGCGTTCCCAGAAGTTGAACCGGCTACCGTCCGCGCAGTGGCAGTCCCCGGTCGGTACGACCTTCGTCCATTCCAGCGCCGTGTGATTGCTGCTGCTGGTCAGCGTGGTGGCGTGACAGCCCGCCAGCAGCACGGTGGCCAGTACGGCCAGCAGTGCTCTCCTCATGCGGCCCAGCCTGCGCGCCTCCCCCATCGGCGCGCGCCTGGCCATGGTCATGACCGCAACCATGACTTCCGACGGGTATCGGGCAGGCCGCCGGGCAGGTATGAAGACTCATGTGCCCCGATGGAACCACCCCCTCCTGCAGGATGCCGGGCTCGCCGTCCTGCTGCTGATCGGCACCGTCCCGATGATCACCACGGTGCGCGGTGGCCGGGCCGCGGGCATCGAGCCGGTGCTGACCGGGCAGCTCGCCATCGCATGGCCGCGGATCCGGCTGCTCCTGATCCTGGCCGGCGCGCTCGCCGTCGCGGCGCGCCGCGCCTGGCCGATCCCGGCACTCGCGCTGGCCACGGCGGTCACCGTCGCGCAGATGGCGGCCGCGAACGGGCCGGTACCGACCGACCTGGCCGTGCCGATCCTGCTCTACACCGTCGCGGCGCACCGGCGGCGGGCAGTCTCGCTCGGGGTGCTCGGCGCGCTGCTCGCCGCGGCGGTCGGCTGGTCGGCGTACGTGGCGCTGGACGGGAAGCCCGACGAGTTGGCCGCACTCTCCGGTGACCGGCAGGGACCGGCACCCGCGGGTACCACCCGGTTCGGGCCGACCGACTGGGGCGGGATCCCGGTCCTCGGGTCGCCGCTGCTCGTCGCGTGGGCGGTCGGCTGGGGGATGCGCAGCCGCCGGGCGTACCTCGGCGAGCTCCTCTCCCGCACCCGCGACCTGGAACGCGAGCGGGACCAGCGGGCCGCGCTCGCCGTCGCCGCGGAACGGGCCCGGATCACCCGCGAGCTGCACGACGTGGTCGCGCACGGCCTGGCGGTGATCGTCATGCAGGCGCAGGGCGGGGCGGCCGCGTTCGCGAACAAGCCGTCGGACACGCTCGCCGCGCTGGAGACCATCGTGGAGACCGGGCGCGCGTCGCTCGCGGACATGCGGCAGGTCCTCTCCACCATCGACGCCCCGACCCGGCCGCTCCCCGGGGTGGCCCAGCTGCCGGGGCTGGTCGAGCAGGTCCGGCAGGCGGGCACCGAGGTGCGGTTGCACGTGGACGGGGAGCCGCGGGGACTGCCGAGCGCGGTGGACGTGTCGGCGTACCGGGTGGTCCAGGAGGCCCTGACCAACGTCATGAAACACGCGGGTTCGGGCGCGTCCGCCGAGGTTTTGCTGGCTTACCGCGCTACTCAGGTGGAGATATCGGTCACGGACGACGGCGTCGGCGACCGGGGCGGCTCCGGGAACGGGCTGCGGGGCATGCGCGAGCGTCTCGCCGTGCTGGGCGGCTCGGTCTCGGCCGGTTCGTCCCCCGGCGGCGGCTACGCCGTGCGGGCCACCATCCCCGTCACCGTGGTGGTGGCGTCGTGATCCGGGTGCTGCTCGTCGACGATCAGGTGCTGCTCCGGGCCGGGTTGCGGATGATCGTGGAGAACGCCGAGGGCATGAAGGTGGTCGGCGAGGCCGACGACGGCGCCGCGGCGATCGACCTGGCGGTCACGGCCGCCCCGGACGTCATTCTGATGGACGTACGCATGGAAGGAATTGATGGTCTTGAAGCCACCCGGCGCATCCGGGCAACGATGCCGGAAGGACCGCGCATCCTGGTTCTGACCACTTTTGACCTCGATGAGTACGTGTATGCGGCGCTGCGTGCGGGCGCCAGTGGCTTCCTGCTGAAGGACACCCTCGCGGCGGACCTGCTCTCGGCGATCCGGGTGGTGGCGCGCGGTGATGCCATCGTGGCGCCATCGGTGACGCGCCGCCTGATCGAACGCCACATCGGCACCGCCGGCGATCCCCTCCCCCGCCGCTTCGACGAGATCGACGTCCTCACCGCCCGGGAGCGCGAGGTGCTGGAGCTGATCGCCCAGGGGCTGTCGAACGCCGAGATCGGCGGGCGGCTCTTCCTCACCGAGGGGACGGTGAAGGGCCACGTGAGCAGAATTCTGACAAAGCTCGGCCTGCGCGATCGGGTCCAGGCCGTGGTCTTCTCGTACGAGTGCGGCCTGGTCCGCCCCCACTCCTCCGTCAGCAAGGAGCCCCCGTCGTGAAACAGGTGATCTCCACTCCCGACGCTCCCGAGTTCCCCGGCTACAGCCAGGCGGTGAAGGCCGGCGACACGGTCTACGTTGCCGGCACCATCGGCATGGACGTGACCACCGGGACGATGGCCGGCGACACCGTCGAGGAGCAGACCCGGCAGTCCCTGCTCAACTGCCAGACGATCCTGCGGGCCGCCGGCGCTCAGCTCTCCGACGCCGTCATGGTCCACACCCTGCTGATGCGCCCCGAGGACGCCGACGGGGTGATCGAGGTCTTCGACGAGTTCTTCCCCGGCGTCAAACCGCCGCGCTGCGTCAGCAAGATCGGCGTCGACCGCCCGGGGATCCTGGTCTCGATCGCGATGGTCGCCGTCATCGACTGAGGCTCGTCACTCGCCGAACTCGGGCAGGGACGCCACCCGGTCGAAGCGGGCGGCCGCGAGGTCGTCGTGGCGGATCAGGAAACGGGCGGTGACCGCGTCGTTGATGTCGTCCAGGAGATCGAACTGGGCCAGGAAGCGGTAGTCGCGGCGGTACCGGGCGTCCAGGTCGGCGTCGCTCGCGCCGGTCTCCTCCGCCGTGAGGCGGGCCAGGTCGTACGTCGGCTCGCCGTGCGCCGCGGCCGGGTAGCCGCCGATCTGGATGCTGTCGCCACCCTCGAGGACGCCCAGCGTGCGGGTGGCGAGCGCGAACAGGGCCTCGGCGCGCGGCTCCCGCTCCTCGAACACGTCGAACTCCTCGTGGGAGAAGTGCGGGAAGTCGTAGCCGGTCCAGATGTACAGGTCGCGGGACTCGTAGACGTCGACCTCGTCCGGGCCGGCCTTGCGCTCGGCGGCGGACGGGTCGTCGACGTGCAGCACCCGGGCCTCGTCACCGAACGGGTCGGGGTCGCCGTACAGATCGTCGTACTCGATGAAGAACTGCAGCAGGCCGGAAGCGGGCAGATCGGCGGCGAGGCCGTGTCGCGGCAGGGCCGCGCAGTCGACGGTGACCGAAAGTGGCAGCAGGCGGCGGTCGTCACCGAAGGTCGGCCACTGGCCGATACCGGTCAGGGTCGGCAGGCCACCGAGGCGGCCGGCGACCGGGCCGCCGTGCCTGGCGTCGGTGGAGAGGACCACGTACGGGCGGGCCAACTCCAGCCAGGCGTCGATCGTCTCGGCGGCGAAGCCCTCGGCGGCGGCCGCGGCCCGGAAGTCATCGAAATCAGTCACGGCGGACAGTGTGCCGGACGCCGCCACACGGGTCGCCCCGCATCGCCCGATCGCGCCGGCGGCCGGGTCGAGGGGAGCCCCAGCGTCAGGTGGGCTGCTGCCTCGGTGCCCGCCAGGGACCGGGTAGCAGCGCCGCGGCGAGACCGGCCACCACGGCGAAAGCGGCCACGAACCAATACGTCCGGGCGTACGCGGATGAGGGAAAGCCGGTGGTGGCGGTGAGCCGGGTGTTGGCGACCGCACCGACGAGCAGCATGGTGACCACCGACATGGTGAACCCGCGGCGGGTGAAGAGCCGGACGTCGATCAGCGGAGCGGCGGCCCGGAGGGCGTGCAGGACGTATGCCACGAGCAGCACCACGCCGGCGGCGAACGCCACCACCGCGGCCGGGTCACCGAAGTCACCGCGGTGCGCGGCCGTGGTGAGGCCGTAGATGAGGACCGCGAAGCCGGGCGAGAGCAGGGCCAGGCCGAGCAGGTCGAGGCGCGGACGGGAGGCGCCCCGCTCCGGTCCGCCGGCCGGTAGCGCCGTGCGGGCGAGCAGCAGGGCGACCGCGCCGACCGGCAGGTTGATCAGGAACATCCAGCGCCAGCTGATGTCGTCCACGAAGAAGCCGCCGAGGATCGGGCCGAGCACCGGGCCGACGGTCAGCGGGATCGAGATCAGGCCCATCGCCTTGGCGACCCGGGCCGGGCCGGCGGCCTGGGCGATCGCCGCCTGGACGACCGGGAAGATCATGCCGCCGCCGAGGCCCTGGAGCACCCGGAAGGCGATCAGGCTACCGGCCGACCAGGCGAGCCCGGAGAGCAGCGAGCCGACGGTGAACAGCAGGACGGCGAGCATCCAGATGCGACGTACGCCGAACCGGTCAACGCCCCAGCCGGAGACCGGGGTGGCAACGGCGACGGCGAGCAGATAGCCGGCGGTGACCCACTGGATGGTGGAGAGCGGCGCGCCGAAGACCGTGACGAGACAGTCCACACCGACATTGACGATGGTCTCGTCGAGCAGGGCCATCAGCAGGGCCAGCAGCAGGACGCCGGCCATCCTGAGGAAGGCGGGATCGAGGCTCTCGGGCTCCGGTCCGGCGGGTGTCTCGCCGGGTGCGCGCCGGGCCGAGCTGGTGTCGCTGGACATGTGGTCATTACCTCCGAGCGGCGTTTCAGGTCGGATGACGCGCACAGAATACATGTACGTACAGACATTTTTTGGAGCGATATCCGTTTTCTACCAACGGATCAGCCGAAACATCGCCACCGGATTGCATGTATGAACATTGACTTTGCACGGACGTGTAGGGTGTACTCCGATGACCCGGAGGACGGTGTGATGGCGGAACGACGCGGTGGACAGCCGGACGTGCTCGACCTGTGGCGGCAGTTGACGGTCCTCACCGGGCGCCTCGGCCAGTCGCTCGACAAGCGGCTCGTGCGCGAGTTCGACCTCACCCTCACCGAGCTGCTCGTGCTCGACGAACTGACCCGCGGCAACCCGCGCGGCACGCGCATCCAGGACCTGAGCGACGCGGTCGCCCTCGACCAGTCCTCGATGAGCCGCCTGGTCACCCGTCTCACCACGAAACGGCTCGCCGCCCGGGTCACCTGTGACCACGACCGCCGGGGGGTCTACTGCCAGATCACCGATCTCGGTTCCGAAAGGCACGCCGCGGCCACCAGGATCAGCAGGGCCGAACTCGGCGCCGCCCTGGACGCGGCCGCCTTCGACGACCGGCTGGCATCCCTGATCGCGCGCCTCACCCGGCCGATCACCGCGCCCGCCGACACCTGAGACCCGAACGAGGGAGCCACCCATCACCCCGCGGCTGAGCTGCACGGACCTCGTCTCCGCTTCCCGTCCGTCGACATCGGACAGCAGGGATACGTGACAGAAAGCGATCACTGCGGAAGGATACGAACGCTTTTCCACGTACGAGGAGGCCAGCGTGTCAACCGGTTCCGGGGAGCGTCACTACCCCTTCGACACGACCGTGGCCCATCCGGCGCGCGTCTACAACTACTGGCTCGGCGGCAAGGACAACTTCGCGGCCGACCGGGAGGCCGGCGAGCGTGCGGTGACCGCGGGCGCGAAGATCCTTCCCGGCGTCCGGGCGAACCGTGCCTTCCTGCGCCGGGCCGTGCGCCACCTGGCCGGCGAGGCGGGCATCCGCCAGTTCCTGGACATCGGCACCGGCCTGCCGAGCGCCGGCAACACCCATCAGGTCGCGCAGGAGGTGGCGCCGGAGAGCCGGGTGGTCTACGTCGACAACGACCCGATCGTTCTCGCCCACGCCCGTGCCCTGCTGACCGGCGAGGCGGGCACCACCGACTACGTCGACGCAGACGCCCGCGACACCGGCAAGATCCTGGAACAGGCCTCCCGTACGCTCGACTTCGACAAGCCGGTCGCGGTGCTGTTCCTGATGATCCTCCAGTACATCCCGGACGCCGACGACCCGACCGGCATCGTCCACGACATCATGCAGGCGATGCCACCCGGCAGCTACCTGGCCCACTCCGACACCGCTCTCGACGTGAGCGCCGACGCCAACGTGGTCCGCTCCGCCGACAAGCTCAACGAGCGCATGCCCACCACCCAGAACCTGCGCACGACCACCCGGCTGGCGACGTACTACGCGGGCCTGGACCTGGTCGAGCCCGGCCTGGTCCAGCTCCCGCAGTGGCGCCCGGACGAGGAGGTCGACCCGACCCTGATCCTCTCCGCCTACTGCGGCGTCGCCCGGAAGCCGTAGCCCGGCCGGCAGCCCCCATCCCCGCCCCGAGACCGTAGCCCGGCCGGTGACCCTCATCCCCGCAGGCAGCGGCCCTTACCCCCGCGGCCGGTGACCCTCCCCCCGCACACGGCGACCCTCATCCCCGCGGGCGGTGACCCTCATCCCCGCGGGCGGTGACCGAAGCCGGCGAGGATGACGCCGATTGCCCGGTCGAGGACCGCCGGGTCGACCGGGGTGGCGGCGGTCGTCTGGGTCAGGCCGCGAATCAGCAGGTAAAGCTCCTCGACACCGACGTCGGGCCGAATCGTGCCGGCGGCCTGAGCACGCCGAAGCGCCACGTCGACCTCGGCCTTCACCTCGCCTGCCGCGGCCACCAGCGCCGGGGGCGCGGCCCCCAGCATCGAGGCGAGCGTCAGCTTGGTCCCCCCGCGCTCGATCATCGCCCGGATCAGCGCCGACAGCGCTTCGGTCGGATCGGCCGCGTCCGCCGCCGCCCGGGCCCGTTCGAGCAGCCCGGCGAAGTGTCGCACCAGCGTGGCCTCGACCAGTGCCTCCTTGACCGGGAAGTGCCGGAACACGGTGGCGACCCCGACACCCGCCAGCCGCGCCACCTCCTCGGTCGACCCGGCCTCCCCCTGCGCCCCGAAGACCCGTTCCGCCGCGGCGAGAATCCGCTCCCGGTTCTCCCGAGCATCCTGACGCATGCCACCACTTTAACCGGAGTCCCGACTTCGATACCCTAACCGAAGTCCAGACTCCGCTAGGAGGAAACGACATGCCCACACCCACCGACACCCCCAACCCCGCCACGCCTGCCGCCACCGTCCCCACGCCCGCTCCCACCGCTCCCGCTCCCGCTCCCGGCACCGCTCCCGCTCCCGCTCCCGGCACCGCTCCCGCTCCCGCTCCCGCTCCCGCCACCGGTACCGCTCCCGCCACCGGTACCGCTCCCGCCACCACTCCTGACACCGGTACCGCTCCCGCTCCCGTCGATCCCGTGCGCACCCCGGAGGAGACTGTCCGCGCCGTCGCGGCCGGCGTCTGCCGCATCATGCGCGGCGGCCTCACCGGCGAAGAGGAGGCCGCCCAGTTCGACGAGTTGGCCTCGTACTACGCCGAGCACACCGACGTCCGCCACCCGTTCCGCCCACTCGGCGACACCCCACTGCTCACCCGGGACGCGTTGCGGGAGCATTTCGCCGACGGCGGCCGCCCGCCCGGGATCGAGCGCTACGACGTCATCGACGACCAGGTGCACACGACCCAGGACCCCGAGGTGGTGATCTTCGAATTCCGCTACACCGGCACGGTCCACGGCCGCGACTTCACCCTCCCCTGCATCTTCGTGGTACGCGTCCGCAACGGCCAGATCATCGAGTCCCGCGACTACGCCGACCACCTGACCGGCGCCCGCGTCTTCGGCCACCTCCCCGCGCTGGCGCGGGCCCTGGCCTCATCAGCCTGAGGGCGCGCTTCTTCTCGAACGAGCAGCAGCCCGGGCCGCCGCGCCGGGTCAAGTCCCGGTCCTCCTCCGCGGCGTCCGGACACCGCGGAGGCGACACCACTCATGTCATCACTCGGAGCGCCACGGCGCATCGTTCCGTGGGCCCACTACCGTGGTATGCCGAGGTGTAGCCCACGGACTGATTCGCCCGGGGCGCCGTGGCGCGGATGCTGGACGTCATGGAAGCCGAGGGCGGGAAGCTCCCTCCCTTTTGATCGTCGCGTGAGTGCACGCATGTGGAGGGGATGGATTCGGACGGAGAAACGAGCGGCTGATACGGCCGTCGCCGTCGCCGACATGGTCTGTGCCGGTGACGGCGCCGGTACCAGCGATCGCATGCTCTGGGATCGGTGCTGACCGGGCCCTGAGCGGACGCCAGACTCGCGGCCGGTCCGGGCTGTCGTCACCCGGGCCGGCCGCGATACACCGGAGCGGTCAGGAACGGTTGAGTTTGATCAGCTCCCAGCCGCCCTCGGGGATGTCGTCAGTGGGGTCGGCGCGGAGGTTCATCGGATTGGCCATGCCGAGGTAGAGGTCGTCACCGTCGGGGGCCATGTTGCGGATGCCGTAGTTGAGGTAGTTGCCCTGACCGATCGTGTTGATGGGCTGGGCCGGGGCGGTGGTGGAGGTGAAGACCCAGAGGTCGCTGCCCCAGAGGGCCGGGTCGGTGGGCGGGGCCTGGGGGAGCAGGTCGTGGACCAGGTAGCTCCAGTCCATGGTGCCGACGAAGAGGCGGTCGCCGGCCACGGTCATCCGCCACGTGTAGTTGTTGAGGACGTTGTTGAAACCGGAGCGGCCGTAGAGCGGAGTCCAACCAGTAGCGGGTGCCGACCAGGTGGAGGTGGTGGGGTCGTAGGCGGGTAGGGCGCTTTCGCCGTACAGGAGCTCGATCTTTTGATTGGGGGTTCCGAGGTCTTTGCCGCGCCAGATGCTCAGGCCGCGCTGCGTGTTGCGGGCCTGCAGTTTGACCAGGTCGTCGGTGGGCTGCGGGTATGTGGCCTGGTGGACGAGGGTGGCCTGGAGCGGGACGTGCATGCTGCCCCAATAGAGGTAGCCGCCGTAGGCCGCGACGCCGCCGAAGCCGTAGGTGGTGCGGATCAGCGGGTCGGTCTCGTAGCGGCTCGCGTCGAAGACCTGCGTCCACTGGTGGGTCTGCCAGGCGCGGATCGGGAGTACGGGGCTCTTCCAGACGCCGCCCAGTTGGGCGGTGGTGGTGGCGTCCGTCGAGCTCCACGTGGTCGCGTAGAGGTGACCGTCGAGATAGGCCAGGTCGGCGGCCTGTGTGGGCAGGTCGGCGACCTTGTCGAAGAGGAAGGGGGCGGCGCGGGTGCCGATCCAGCGGAGTACGGCGCCGCCGCGGCCGCCGCCCAGGCCGGTGCCGACACCGAGGTAGAGGGACTCCTCGGCGACCAGGAAGGTGCGCGCATTGCTGTAGAGGGCGAGCGTCTGTGAACCGAGGAACTGACGAGTGGAGGCATCGAATGCGAAGACGTTGAGGGTGTTGCTGAGCGAGGGGCCCGCGAAGAGCACGACGCCGTTGAGGTTGCCGGCCGAGCGGAGTCCGAGCGTGTTACGCAAGCGGGTCAGGTCGTCGCCGGTCAGGGCGCCGGACTCGTTGGTGAGCGCACCGGTCGCCGCGTCATAGAGCCAGAACTGTGGCGGGCGGACGTCGCCGAGTTCGTCGGGGACGGTGGGGTACTTATCGGCGATCTGGGATTCGCCGTACTCACAGACGTAGTCGTCGTTGACCACCGGGGTGTCCTCGCCGAGCGAGCCGCCGCTGGTCAGGCAGTGCACGTTGGCGCCGGTACCGAACCAGACCTGGTCGCCGACGCGGGTCAGGCCCCATACGTAGGACTGGTTGACCTTGGGCTGGCCCTCGGTGCAGGGCGGCCGGGACGGGTAGGGGACGCCGATGCCGGCGAAGCACTCGTCGGCGGCGGCCTTGCCGAGCAGTTGGTAGGTGTACTCGTCGGCCGGTGCGGCGGACGCCGGTACGGCCGTCGTGGCGAGCACCAGAACGGTGGCGGCCAGAGCTTCTTTGATCATTTTTATCTCCCCCCGCGAAGCATTCTTATCTATCGATGCGGCGCGGGGGACGGCTGATCATCCAATCGACGATGGACGATCGGGGCGGGCCGTCGCGGCCGGGCAGTCCGGTCGAGTCGAGGCGGGCAGTCCGGCCGGGTCGAGGGCGGGTTTCTTCGCGAGTGACCTGCGAGACGTGCACCGATTCGCGATTTCGGTCGGTGCGCGGCGGCGCTGTGGGCGGCCCGAGTTCACGATCATGGCTTTTCGGGGAGGCGGGAGTCCGCGATCGCTGGTTGAGTCGTTCTGGCGCCCCGATGGGGGCCGTGCGAGTACACGGTCGCGGATCGTGAGCGCCTGCCGCCCCTGCCCGCGGTTGATCGTGTGCGCCCGGCGCCCCGCTCGCGTCGTTCGTGCGCGCGTGCCGCCCCGCTCGCACCGCGTCCGGGTACGCGTACCGCCCCGCTCGCACCGTCCGGGTACGCGTACCGCCCCGGGGTGGCCGAGCGGTATCGCCGCAGGGCGGGTGACCCGGACCGGTGCGACGCCGGACGGTGGCCAGCGACCCCCGCAGCCCCGCGGGCAACAAGCGCCGAGCGACGGCGGGCAGCAGGAGACGGGTAACGGGCGACGGTGGGCAACAGACGCCGGGCGACGCGGGTGGCGCGTGGCGCGTGGCGGGTAGCGGGTAGCGGGTAGCGGCGGGCAACAGACGCCGGGCGACGGGCGACGCGGGTGACGAGTGGCGAGTGGCGAGTGGCGGGTCGTGGGTGGTTAGCGGGTGGCGAGGCTTGGGGCGGCCAGCTCGGGGTGGCCGGCTGGGGAGCCGTAGTCGATCCAGTGGGGCAGGCGGTCCAGGGAGAGGAGTTCGTCGATGACCATGAAGGCGGCGCCGTGGAGGCCGGCCTGGTCGGCGAGCATGGAGCGGGTGATGCGGAGGTCGCGGGTGGCCAGCGGGAGGGAGCGGCGGTAGACCGTCTCGCGGAGGGCGGCCAGGAGCTGGTCGCCGGCGCCGGAGACGCCGCCGCCGATGATGATCAGAGACGGGTTGTAGAAGTTGACCAGGCTGGCGAGCATGCTGCCGACGTGGCGGCCGGCGGAGCTGAGGAGTTCGACGGCGAAGGGGTCGCCGTGGGCCATGGCGTCGGCCAGGTCGGAGGCCTCCAGGGGGTTCTTGTCGCGCAGGCGGGTGGCCAGGAACGGGCTGCGGCCGTCCTGAGCGGCGGCGGTGGCCTGGCGGGCCAGGGCGGCGCCGCCGGCCACCGCCTCCAGGCAGCCGATGTTGCCGCAGCGGCAGACGACGGAGCGGTCCTCGGTGATGGCCACGTGGCCGACGTCGCCGGCGACGCCCTGGGCGCCGCGGTGGAGGCGGCCGTGTGAGACCAGGCCCGCGCCGATACCGGTGCCGATCTTGACGAAGACGACGTCCTGCTGGCCGCGGGCGTGGCCGGCGCGGATCTCGCCGAGGGCCATCAGGTTGACCTCGTTGTCGATCCAGGCGGGGGCGCCGTAGCGGGCGGCGAAACGGTCCCGGACCGGGTACGCGTCCCAGCCTGGCATGATCGGCGGGGCGATGGGGCGGCCCACGGCGTACTCGACCGGGCCGGGGAGGCCGATGCCGACGCCCCAGATCGCCGGGTCCTGGGGGGTGCGGGCGCCGACCAGCTTGTCGAAGAGCTCCTCGATGCGGCTGAGCACGCGCTCGGGGCCGGCGGCGATGTCGGCCGGCTCCTCGTGGGTGTGCTCGATCCGGCCGGCCAGGTCGGAGACGCCGACGGCGATGCTGGTGGCGCCGAGTTCGGCGACCAGCACGTGGCCGGCCTCGGAGCGGAAGCGCAGCTCACGGGCGGGGCGGCCGCCGGTGGAGCGGGTGGCCTCCTCGGCGACGAGGCCGGTGGCGATCAGCTGGGTGACGCGCTGGGCCACCACGGTGCGGCCGAGACCGGAGATCCGCTGCAGTTCGGGGCGCGTGGACGTGCCCGCGCGGACCAGGTCGAGCACGGCGACCAGGCCGTCCAACTGATCGTCCGGCACCACCGGGCGCGCTCCAGGCTGACTCACGGGGCATCTCCTCTCATCTCCCTGAAGAGCATCTCGGCTGCCGGAACAGTCTCGCCGACGTCTCGTGAAGAACGTAGTGGCTCGATGGGCGGAAGAGTTATGAGCATAGCCTGTTGACTTTCGTTTGTGACATGCATAACGTCGCCTCACCGACGCGAAACACCAGCGTCATCTTGTGAAATCTGGCCTTTACCTGGGCTGATGTCCGGCGAGGTCCGTTTTCGCCATCACTGTGAGGAGCCCGCATGACACGTCGTCAGCGCTCCGGCGTCATCGGGGCCGGCTTCATGGGGGAGGTGCACTCCCGGGCCGTCCGCGCCGCCGGGGGTGAGGTCACGGTCGTCGCGGCGGCCAGCCCCGGCTCGGCCCGCGCCGCGGTCGACCGCCTGCACGCCGGGCGGGCGGCGGCGTCGGCCGAGGAGCTGATCGCCGCCGAGGACGTCGACATCGTGCACATCTGCACGCCGAACCACCTGCACGTCCCCCTGGCGCTGGCCGCGATCGAGGCCGGTAAGCACGTGATCTGCGAGAAGCCGCTCGCGATCGACGCCGCCGACGCCGCCCGGCTCACCGACGCCGCCGCGGCCGCCGGTGTGATCGCCGCCGTTCCGTTCGTCTACCGCTTCTACCCGACCGTTCGCGACGCCCGCACCCGGGTGCAGCGCGGCGACGCCGGCGAGCTCCGCCTGCTGCACGGTTCCTACCTGCAGGACTGGCTGGCCGCGCCGGACGACACCAACTGGCGGGTCGACGCGGCACTCGGCGGCGCGTCCCGGGCCTTCGGCGACATCGGCGTGCACTGGTGCGACCTGGTGGAGTTCGCCTCGGGCCACCGGATCGCCCGCCTCTGCGCCCGGGTGCTCACCACCCACGACCGGCGCCCCGCCCCGGCCGACAGCGGCACCCGAACCGGCATCCGGGAGCGAGTGGGGACCGAGGACGTGGCGACGGTGCTCTTCGAGACGGACCGGGGCGCGCTCGGCTCGGTGGTGATCAGCCAGATCACCCACGGGAGGAAGAACCGCCTGTGGTTCTCCCTGGACGGTTCGGAAGCCTCGCTCTCCTTCGACCAGGAACTCCCGGACACGCTCTGGGTCGGGGGAAGGGATCAGAACGCGACGGTCTTCCGCGGCGCGACGAGGGCGAGCAGGTACGACGTCCTGCCGACCGGCCACCCGCAGGGATACCAGGACTGTTTTACGGCTTTTGTGAATGATGTGTATGCCGCCGTCGCCGGCGACCCGCCGGACGGCCTGCCGACGTTTGCGGACGGCAGGCGAGCCGCCGCGCTCACCGCCGCCGTCCTCGACGCGGCGAAGACCGGCTCCTGGGTGGAGGTGCTCTGACATGAAGCTCGGATTCCTGACCGCGTGCCTGCCGGACCGTTCGCTGACCGAGATTGCGCAGTGGGCGGCGGAGAACGGCTACGAGGCGCTCGAGGTGGCGGCCTGGCCGGCCCTCGGCGACCGGCCGTTCACCGCGACCCACATCGACCCCGGCACGCTGAACCCGGACGAGATCGGGGAGCTCTTCCAGCGGCACGGGCTGGCCCTGAGCTCGCTGGCGTTCTACGACAACAACCTGCACCCGGACCCCACCGAACGCGCCGCAGTCAACGAGCACGTGCTGAAGCTGATCGACGCGGCGGCCGCGTTGAAGGTCCCCACCGTCGGCACGTTCGTCGGCCGCGACCCCGGTAGGAGCGTCGCCGAGAACCTGGCCGAGGCCGAGAAGGTCTTCGCCCCGCTGGTCGACCGGGCCGGCGAGAAGGGCGTCAAGATCGTCATCGAGAACTGCGTGATGGAGGGCTGGCACCCGGACGGGTACCCCGGCAACCTCGCCTACTCCCCCGAGCTCTGGGAGTGGATGTTCGACCTGGGCCTCTACCTCAACTACGACCCCTCCCACCTGGTCTGGATGGGCATCGACCCGATCGAGGCGCTCACGCCGTACGTCGGCAGGGTCGCCCACGCCCAGGCGAAGGACATCCAGCTCTTCCCGGAGAAGCGCAACCGGTACGGCTGGCCGGGCAGGGCCGTGGTCCGCGAGGACCCGTGGGACGTCGGCTGGTGGCGCTACCGGGTGCCGGGCCTCGGCCAGGTCGACTGGTCCGCCGTGGTCGACACGCTCTACGAGGGCGGCTTCGACGGCGTGCTGAGCGTCGAGCACGAGGACCCGGTCTGGGGCGGCACCGAGGAGAAGATCAAGACCGGTCTCCAGGTCGCCCACCGCACGCTCCGCCCGCTGATCGTCGCCTGAGCCTCCCGGAGGACCCATGTTTCCCGAACGCGTCATCGCCGACGGCACGCTGCGGGCCGAGCCCGGCGCCGTCTCCGTCGAGATCCGGCTGCCCTGGTACCGCGCCCTGCCGCTCTCCAGCGTCAGCGCCGTCGACGTCACCCTGAACGGCACGCCGATCGCGGCGGACGACCTGGAGCTGACCGTCAACGACGTGCCCTACCTCCTCTCCGAGCTGCCCGCACGGCACGACGTCTGGTGGTACGTGACCGATAGTGCCCGCCTGCGCATCCCGGCCGCATCGGTCGAGGACGAGCACACCCTGAGCGTCAGCGTCGCGCTGCTCATCCCCTACCTGCCCGTCGAGGGCGCACCTCTGAGCATCGTCGAGCGCTGCACCAAGACCCTGGAGGTGGCGGCGTGAGCCCGCGGCTGGGAACCACCGTCTACAGCTTCACCCGCGACTTCCACGGCCGCACGGCGAGCTTCGAGGACCTGGTCCGCCGGGTGGCCGAGAACGGACTCGGGCCGGGCCTGGAGGTGGTCGGCTTCCAGAGCTTCCGCAACTGGCCGAACATCACCGAGGGTCAGGTCCGCCGCTTCCGCCGGCTGGTCGACGAGACCGGGCTGACGCCCTCCTGCATGGGCGCCAACTCGGACGCCGCGCTGCGCCGCGACCGGATGCTCACCCCGGACGAGCTGGTCGAGTACATGGAGGCGCAGATCGTCGCCGCCCGGCGGCTGGGCTTCCCGACGGTACGCGTGCAGTACTCGGTCACCCCCGACGACATGGAGCGGCTGCTGCCGATCGCCGAGCGGGAGAACGTCGCACTCGGCATCGAGATCCACTGCCACCACTCCCCGCGTCACCCGGTGATGCAGGCGCTGCTGGAGCGGTACGAGAAGCTCGGCTCCCCGCTGCTCGGCTTCATCCCGGACTGGGGCACCTCGATGCGCCGGGTCCCGCCGAGCCTGCTCTCGACGTACCGCAAGCGGGGTGTCGCCGAGGAGGTGCTCAGCCGGGTCGAGGAGCTCTGGAACCGGCTGCACGCCGACGGTCCGGTGCTCGACGACCGGCTGATGGGCGAGCAGTTCGGGATGTTCATGCGGCTCGCCGACGAGATGGGCGCCGGCGAGGCCGGCAACATGCTCGCCGTCTCCGCCGTGGGCCTGTTCGGTCACGCGGATCCGGCGGACTGGGCGATCGTCGCCCCGTGGACCGTGCACATGCACGGCAAGTTCTACGACATCGACGCCGAAGGTGACGAGCCCGCCGTTCCGATCCGGGACATCCTGCGGGTCTTCGTCGAGTCCGGCTACCACGGCTTCATCTCCAGCGAGTGGGAGGGCTGGCACTGGAACACCGAGTCCGACCCGGTGGAGATGATCGCCGCACATCACCGGCTCGAGAAGCGGCTGCTGGCCGACCTGAGCCGTCCCTGACGAACTCTTTCGCCTCTGCTGTCGCTCGCAACGGCAGCAGAGGCCATATCACCGCATTTCTCTCCCACCCGGTGTATCGCCAGGAGGTTCCCTCAATGTATAGAGGACGATCGGCTCGCTCGCGAGCCAGTGTGACCCGACTCGCCGGTGCCGCGGCCCTCGCCGCGTCGCTGACCGTCACCGCCGCGTGCGGTGGCACCAACACGGCCGGCACGGGCGCCGCCACCAGCAAGACCCTGACCATGGCCCTGCAGGGCCAGATCCTCAACTTCGACCCGTGGGGCTCGCCGAACGGCCTGAACGGCTCGGTCTGGAGCATGGGCGCGGTCTACGACTCGCTCACCCACGTCGCCTCCGACGGCACGGTCCAGCCGTGGCTCGCCACCTCGTGGACGCAGGCCGACAGCACGCACCTGACGCTTCAGCTGCGCGACGACGTCAAGTTCAGCGACGGTACGGCCTTCGACGGCAGTGTCGTGAAGGCGAACCTGGACTACGCCCAGTCGGTCGAGCAGCCCGGCGAGTGCAACGCGTACGTCAAGGGGGTGACCACCGCGGTGGACAGCGCCACCCAGGTCACCCTGACGCTCGCCACCCCGAACCCGGACATCCTCACCGACCTGGGCACCTGCGCCGGGTTCATGGTCAGCCCGACGGCGCTCGGCGACGCGACCACGCTGAAGACGACGCCGTCCGGCAGCGGCCCGTACACCCTCGCGACCGAGGGGACCGTGCAGGGCCAGACCTGGACGTTCACCCGGAACGCGAGCTACTGGGCGAAGGACACCTACAAGTACGACAAGCTCGTGATGAAGTTCTTCTCGGACACCACGGCGGCGGCGAACGCGGCGAAGAGCGGCCAGGTCGACGTGATCCAGTCGGTGGACGCGAAGACCGACACGTCCGGGCAGACGCTGCTGCTGTCGAACCCGCAGGAGTTCCGCGGCTTCTTCTTCGACGACGTGACCGGCGACGTCAACAAGGCGCTCGGCGACGTCCGGGTGCGGCAGGCGCTCAACTACGCGCTGGACCGGGACACCCTGGTCAAGGCGGTCTTCGGGGACACCGCGGTGGCGAACTACTCGTCGTCGCCGTTCGTCGACGGGATCACCGGGTTCACCAGCGCGCTGAACTCGTACTACAGCTACGACCCGGCGAAGGCCAAGCAGTTGCTCGCCGACGCGGGCTACGCCAGCGGCCTGACCATCAAGGTGCTGAACTACCCGGGCCTCTCCGGCCAGCTCGCCCAGGCGGTCGCCGGCCAGCTGCGCGAGGTCGGCGTGAACCTGGACATCAGCGACCACGGCAACGACTTCCTCACCCAGCTCGCCACCGGTGACTGGCCGATCGTGACCGGCAACTACACGCTGAGCACCGCCCAGTACCACAACCTGCAGGGCATGATCACCGCGAACGGCTTCTTCAACGCCCGCAAGAACACCAACGCGGACTTCGACAAGCTGCTCGACCAGATCGCGGCGACCACCGACGCGGCGCAGCAGAAGACGCTCTACGAGCAGCTCGCCACGACCATCGCCGAGCAGGCCTGGTTCCTGGTCCCGGCCGTGGTCAAGAGCGCCACCGCCTACAACGACAAGAAGGTCACCATGGCGGCCACCAAGGGCTCGGCCGTGCCGTTCCTCTACAACATCCAGCCCGCCTCCTAAGAGCCGGTGCCGGGCGGCGGTAGGCCAGACACCCGCCGCCGCCCGGCATCCCCATCCGACCGCCCCACCCGCCGCCCTAAAAAGGAACAACGGCTCCTAGCCACCCCGCAAAGGAGGAAGATGGCGCGCCGCCTCTTGAACCAGCTGCTCGTAGCCGTGCCGACGCTCTTCGTCGTCGCCACCCTGTCGTTCCTGCTCGTCCGGCTGGTCCCGGGCGACCCCGCCAACTACATCCTCGGCCGCAACGCCACCGCCGAGCAGATCGCCGCACTCCACACCGACCTCGGCCTGGACCGGCCCGCGCTGACCCAGTACCTCTCCTGGCTCGGCGGCGCGCTGCACGGCGACCTCGGCACCTCGTACGTCACCGGCCTCACCGTCGGCCAGGCGGTGCAGATCGCGTTCGCGCCGACGATCTCCCTCGCGGTGCTCTCCACCCTGATCGCGCTCGTGCTCGGCCTGGTCATCGGCGGCTGGATCGCGGTCCGCGGCGGACGCTGGGACACCGCGGTGCAGGCCCTGGCCGGCATCGGCCTGGCGATCCCGAGCTTCTGGCTCGCCGCCCTGCTGGTGCTCCTCTTCGCCCTCAAGCTGGCGATCTTCCCGGCCACCGGGTACACGCCGATCAACGAGTCGCCCTGGCTCTGGTTCGTCGGGCTGATCCTGCCGGCGACCGCGATCGGCATCAACAACTTCTGCCAGGTCGTGATGCAGACCCGGGCCAGCGTGCTGGACGTGCTCAGCCGCGACTTCGTCCGGACGCTGCAGGCCACCGGGCTGCCCCGGCGGCGGATCATCTACCGGCACGTGCTGCGCAACGCGGCCATCCCGGTGGTCACCGTGACCGGCCTGGCGTTCATCTTCACGCTCTCCGGCGTGGTGGTGATCGAGGCCATCTTCAACACGCCCGGCATGGGCAACCTGCTGCTCACCTCGGTGCAGTCGCACGACCTGCCGGTGGTCCAGGGCGTCGTGCTGCTCTTCGCCGTGCTGGTGATCGGCGTCAACTTCGTCAGCGACCTGGTGGCCGCCTGGCTCGACCCACGGATCCGGCTGTCATGAGCGCGACCCCCGAAGGGCTGGGCTCGCCGCTGCGCGCCGCCCTGCTGCGTGTACTCCGCCGCCCCAGCGTGCTGATCTCGCTCGGCTGGCTGTTCCTGATCACCGCCGGCACCGCCGGCGCCGGCTTCCTCGCCCCCTACGACCCGCTCGATCAGGACCTCAACGCCACCCTGGCGCTCCCCTCCGGAGCGCACTGGCTCGGCACCGACGACCTCGGCCGCGACCTGCTCTCCCGGCTGCTGCACGGTGGCGGGGGCGTGCTGGCCGGCGCCCTGGAAGCGGTCGTGGTGGCCGTCGTGATCGGCGTACCGGCCGGGCTCTTCATCGGCTACGTCGGCGGGATCGCCGACCGGCTCGGGAACTTCGTCACCAACGTGATGTTCGCGGTGCCCGCCTTCGTGGTGCTGCTGACCGTCGCGTTCATCACCGAGAACGACATCCCGGCGATCATGGGCGTGCTCGGCGTGATGATGTCCGGCGGCCTGACCCGGCTGATCCGGGCGTCCACCCAGTCGGCCCGCGACCTGCTCTACGTGGACGCCGCCCGGGTCGCCGACCTGCCGCGGACCCGGATCCTGCGCCGGCACATCCTGCCGAACGTCACCGGTCCCCTGCTGGTGCAGACGTTCTTCCTGTTCAGCGTCGCGTTCGTGATCCTCACCTCGCTGAGCTTCCTCGGCCTCGGCTTCTCCCCGGAGACCCCGAACTGGGGCCAGATGGTCCTGGAGGCGACCCAGCGACTGGGCACGTCACCCTGGCTGATGGTCCCGATCGGCGGCGTGCTGATCTTCACCGTCCTGGCGCTCAACCACCTCGGCTCCGCCCTGCGCGACGCCCTCCCCCAGGCTGAACGCTCCTCCCTCCTCCTTCCACGACCTTCTTCCCGTACGCGCAATCGGGCCGAACCCCGCGCTCAAAAGGCGGACCGGGCCGAGGCGACCGGAGAGCGATCCGCCGCCGCCGACGTGCTGCTCGCGGTGGACGGACTCACCGTCTCGGTCGGCGACCTCACGCTGGTCGACGGGGTGAGCCTGACCCTGCGGCGCGGCGGCGTGCTGGGCCTGGTCGGCGAGTCCGGCTGCGGCAAGACGATGACCGCTCTCGCCCTCGCCGGACTCGTCCCCCCGCCGGTCCGGGTCGGCTCGCGGAGCATGCGCTTCGACGGCACCGACGTCCGGGCGCTCACCCCGGTGCAGCGCGAACGACTGCGCGGCCGGGAGATCGGACTGGTCTCCCAGGAGCCCATGGTCGCCCTCGACCCGTGCTTCACGGTCGGCGCGACCCTGGTCGAGGCGCTGCGGCTGCACCGGAGGCTGTCCCGCTCGGACGCGCGCACCGAGGCCCTCACCCTGCTCCGGCAGGTCGGCATCGCGGCCGCCGAGACCGTCTACGGCTCGTACCCGCACCAACTCTCCGGCGGCATGGCGCAGCGGGTCTGCATCGCCCTCGCGCTGACCGGGCGACCGAAACTGCTCATCGCCGACGAGCCCACCACCGCGCTGGACGTGACCATCCAGGCGGAGATCCTGGATCTGCTCCGCGCGGTCCAGGACGAGTTCGGCACCACGATCATCATCGTCACGCACGACCTGGGCGTGGTCGCCGACCTCTGCACCGACGTCGCGGTGATGTACGCCGGCCAGGTCATCGAGTCCGGCACGGTCGACCAGGTGCTCGCCGATCCGGCACACCCGTACACCCGGGGGCTGCTGGCCGCCACGCCCGACCTGCGGGTGCCCGGCGAGCGGCTGCGCACCATCGCCGGCACCGTCCCGGTCCCGGCCGAGTGGCCCGCGCACTGCCGGTTCGCCAACCGCTGCCCGCACGCGCAGGACGGCTGCACCACCGGCCCGATCCTGCTGGAGCTGGTGACGAGCACCCCGGACGGGCCGGCGGCCGGACCGAACCCGGCCGCCGGGCGCGGCGAGCACGAGCACGCCAGCCGCTGCCGCCGCACGCACGAACTGGAGAAGGTGGAATGACACAGCTCCTCGCGGTCGACGACCTGCACGTCCGGTTCCGCGGCGGGGTCCGCGCGGTCGACGGCGTCTCGTTCACCGTCGGGCCCGGCGAGACCGTCGGCCTGGTCGGCGAGTCCGGGTCCGGCAAGTCCACGATCGGGCGGGTCGCGCTCGGCCTGCAGGCGCCCACCTCGGGCACGGTCACCGTGGACGGGACCGACGTGACCACCCGCGACTCGGCGAAGAAGCGCGGGCTCGCCCGGCTCCGGCAGGTCGTCTTCCAGGACCCGTACAGCTCGCTCAACCCGTCCCGGCAGGTCGGCCGCACGCTGACCGAGCCCCTCGAAGTGCAGCGCAAGCTCGACCCGACGGCGGCGCTCGCCGAGGTGAACCGGCTGCTCGGGAGCGTGGGACTGCCGAAGGACGCGGCGCTGCGCTACCCGCACAGCTTCTCCGGCGGGCAGCGGCAGCGGATCGCGCTGGCCCGGTCGCTCTCCACCGAGCCCCGGCTGATCATCTGCGACGAGGCGGTCAGCGCGCTCGACCTGGTCACCCGGGCCCAGGTGCTCAACCTGCTCGGCGACCTGCAGCGGGAGAGGGAGCTCTCGCTGCTGTTCATCGCACACGACCTGCCGATCGTCGCGCACCTGTCGCACCGGGTCGTGGTCCTGTACCGCGGCCGGATCATGGAGCAGGGGCCGGCCGCGGAGATCCACGACAGCCCGGCCCACCCGTACACGAAAGCCCTGATGGCGGCGGTCCCGGTGCCGGACCCGGCGGAGCAGCGGCGCCGTCGCGCGGCCCGGGTCGCGGCCGGCACCGTCAGCACCGCCACCGCCGAACCCGCGCCCGTCGAGGGCTGCCCCTTCGCGCCGCGCTGCCCGTCGGCCACCGACGTCTGCTGGTCCACCCGGCCCGCCGACGTCGCGGTCGGCAACCGGCTCGTCGCCTGTCACCTCTTCGCCCCTAACGGAGGTATCGCATGACCACGAAGATCAAGCGAGGCGTCAGCCTCTACTCGTTGCAGGAGGAGTTCTTCCTGCGCAAGCTCACCCTGGAGCAGTGCATCGCGGAGATGTCCCGGCTCGACATCCGGGGCATCGAGACGATCGCCGAGCAGATGATGCCGGGCTACCCGAACCTGCCGGACGGCTTCTACGAGCAGTGGCACGGCTGGATGAAGCAGTACGGCACCGTCCCCACCGCGCACGACATGTTCCTGGACACCAAGCTGCACCGGGACCGGCCGCTGAGCCTGGAGGAGTCGGTCGAGTCGCTCAAGGTGGACATCCGGCACGCCGCGAAGCTGGGCTGCTTCGTGATCCGGGTGCTGGTCACCACCCCGCCGGAGGTGGTCGAGGCGGCCGCGCCGTACGCGATCGACCACGGCATCACGCTCGCCCTGGAGATCCACTCGCCGTGGGACTGGGACGACGAGCACATCCAGCGGCACCTGGAGGTCGCCGACCGGGTCGGTGTCGAGCACGTCGGCGTGATGCCGGACATGGGCATCTACGTGCGCCGCTTCCCCCGGGTGATCTGGCAGCGGGCGCTGCGCGACGGCGCCACCCCGGCGATCGTCGACCAGATCGTCGAGCGCTACGACAACCGGGACACCGCCACGATCGTCGAGGACGTCGAGAGGCTCGGCGGCAACCCGGCCGACGTGAACCTGGCCCGGACCAGCACCCACTTCATCTGCTCGGACCCGAAGCTGCTGCTCGACCACCTGCCGGCCGTGCACCACATCCAGGCCAAGTTCTACGAGATGACCACGGTCGACGGCCTCGACGAGGAGTACAGCATCCCGTACCCGGAGATCATCGCGATCCTGAAGCGCGGCGACTGGGACGGCTACCTCTCCAGCGAGTACGAGGGGAACCGGCACATCCAGGACGCGTTCGAGGTGGAGAGCGTCGACCAGGTCCGGCGTCAGCACGCCATGTTCACCCGTCTGCTCGGCTGAGGAGTCATCACATGTTCGACAAGTACATGGTCTGCGAGGAGACGCTGCACAACGTCGTCGAGGACGGCGCGGTGACCGGCTACGCGTTCGAGGTCCGCATCACCTACTACCGGGGGCTGCGGCTCTCCATGGTCGAGCCGTTCGAGGTGGTCGTCGACGGCGCGCCGGTCCCGGTCGAGGACCTGCGGTTCACCCTCGGCGGCGCCCGCACCTACACGTTCGCCGAGATGGCCGACGAGATCGGCGACCGGTGGGAGTTCGGGGAGAGGGCGCTTCTCACGGTACGCAAGCCGGGTGGACTGGCTGCCGGGGAGCACACCCTCGACGTGATCGAGCGGCTGCGGATCTCCTACATGCCGGTGCTCTCCGAGGCCCGGTGCCGCAAGACCGCGGTGGTGGCCTGATGGGGCTCAGCGACGGCGTGGTCCGGCCGGGTGCTCTGCGCCGTACCGTAAACGGTCTTGATCTCGATGTTCGGGTGGGCTGGTATCGGAGCCTGCCGCTCTCCTCGGTGCGGGTCTTCGCACTCGAGGTCGACGGAGCGGCGGTGACGCCCACGTTCGAGCTGGACGGCGCGACCTACACGCTGGACGAACTTCCGGCATTTCACGATAAGTGGTGGTTCGTCCAGGATCCGGCCACGCTCCATCTGCCGGTGAGCACCGCGAAGAGCGCGGTCCGGGTCGAACTCGAGATCGGCTGGCGGATCCCCTACATCGTCATCGGGCCGGAGACCGCCCTCGTGCAGCGCGCCCACGTCGACATGGAGCTGGAGGTGGCGGCATGATCAAGACCGGATCCACGCTCTACGCCTACACGAACGAGTGGCGAGCGGGTCAGTACACGCTCGACGAGATGATCGCCAAGGTCGCGGCGCTGAACCTGGGGCCGGGCCTGGAGGTCGTCGGCTTCCAGAGCTTCAAGGGCTTCCCGCACCTCACCCCGGATCAGATCCGGAATTTCCGGAACGCACTGGAGAGCAACGGCCTGGAGCCGTCGTGTCTCGGGACCAACATCGACGTGGCGCTGCGCAGCGACCGGTTCCTCACCGAGGACGAGATGGTCGACTACCTGGCCGCCCAGGTGAAGGTCGCCCGGCTGCTCGGATACCCGGTGGCCCGGATCCAGATCGGCGCCACCCCGGGCGTGATCGAGCGGATCGCCCCGGTCGCCGAGAAGGCCGGCGTGAAGCTCGGCATGGAGCTGCACGCCCCGGAGGCCGCCACCACGCCCGCGATCGTCGCGGTCCGCGAGTGCTATGACCGGATCGGATCGGAGTACCTCGGCTTCATCCCGGACTTCAGCGCGACGATGACCGCAGTGCCCCGGGGGATGCTCGACCAGTTCGTCCGCGACGGCCTCCCCGCTTCGCTGCTGCCCGCGCTGGTGGAGATCTGGTCCGGGGACGAGCTGCCGCACGTGCGGTTCAACCGGTTCGCCGCGCTCGCCAAGGAGCAGGGTGCCGAGGGCCCGGTCGTGGACCAGACCCGGCTGGCGTACACGATGTTCGGCCACGCCGACCCGCAGGGCTGGCGGGAGATCCTGGACCGGGTCGTCCACGTGCACGGCAAGTTCTACGAGATCGAGGACGGGACCGAGCCGTCGATCCCGTACGCCGAACTGCTCGGCCTGCTCGTCGAGGGCGGCTACGACGGCGTCATCTCCAGCGAGTGGGAGGGACACGCGTTCGCCACCGAGCACGACGTGGACGCCTTCGCGCTGGTCGGCGAGCACCAGGAGATGTGCCGCACACTGCTGGCCGCGGCTACGTCCGGAGGGGGACAGCGATGACCGACGTGGACCTTCTCATCGTGGGCAGCGGCCCGGCCGGGTCGGCGATCGCCCGCGAGGTGTCCGAACGCCGCCCCGGCACCCGGATCCTGATGGTCGACGCCGGCCCCCAGGTCACCGAGGTACCCGGCCGCAATACCCGCAACCTGGCCCCCGACGAGCGCGCCGTCGCCCAGGCCCGCTCGCAGGGCCCGAACGCCGACGGGGCCGCCTCCGCCACCGGCCGGGTCCCGGGCGGCAGGCTCGCCGCCCGGCCCGGCACGTTCCTGCTCCGCGAACCCGTCGACGGAGACGACGACCAGGACGGGATGCCCGCCGCGGCGATGTCCAGCAACGTGGGCGGCATGTCCGCACACTGGACCTGCGCGTGTCCCCGCCCCGGCGGCACCGAGCGGATCGGCTTCCTCCCGCAGAACGCCCTCGCGTCCGCGTTCGACCGGGCCGAGGAGCTGCTCACCGTCACCCAGAAGGCGTTCCGGCCCAGCCCGTCCAGCGAGTACGTGATCGAGACCCTCGGCGCGCTCTACGACCAGGGCCGCGAACCGGACCGCCGGGTGCAGCCGATGCCGCTCGCGTGTGCGCCCAGCAACCAGGGACCCAGCGACCGGGGCATGCCGACCTGGTCCGGCGCCGCCGAGGTGCTCGGCCCGCTGACCGGCCCGGCCGACGGCTTCACCCTCTCCCCCGAGACGGTCTGCCGCCGCATCCTGCACACCGACGGCGTGGCCACCGGCGCCGAGCTGATCCGGAACGGTCAAACGGAGACCGTGACGGCTCGCGTCGTGGTGGTCGCCGGGGACGCGATCCGCACCCCGCAGCTGCTCTGGGCCTCCGGGATCCGTCCCGGGGCGCTGGGCCGCTACCTGAACGACCAGCCCCAGGTGATCTCCGCGGTGATCCTGGACGTCCCCGGCTCGGGCGCCGCGTACACCGACGTCCTCGACCAGCGGGACCTGCTGACCGGCGTCATGTGGGTGCCGTTCGACGACGCGAGCTTCCCGTTCCACGGCCAGATCATGCAGCTCGACGCCTCCCCGATCCTGGTCGGCGAGGACGCCGATCCGAACGCGTCGGTGGTCGGCATCGGCACGTTCGGCGCCAAGGAGCCGCGCGCCGAGGACCGGGTCACCTTCGACGAGGACCGGCTCGACGGCTACGGCCTGCCCGCGCCGACGATCCACTACGGGCTGACCGAGAAGGATCGAGCGGGCGTCTCCCGGGCGCGGGGCGAGATCTCCCGGATGGCCGCCGCCCTCGGCCGCTTCGTCCCCGGCGGCGAACCGAAGCTCCTCCCGGCCGGCAGCAGCATGCACTACCAGGGCAGCGTCCGGATGGGCCCGGCCGACGACGGCACCTCCACCTGCGATTCCACTTCCAAGATCTGGGGTACGGCGAACGTCTTCGTCGCCGGGAACGGGGTCATCCCGACCGCGACCGCGTGCAACCCCACGCTGACCGCGGTGGCCCTGGCCGTGCTGGCCGCCGAGCAGATCGCCGCCGAGCTGGGGGCGCTCGCGGACGCCGAGCGGATCGCGTCCGAGCCGGGGGCATGACCGCTCTCGCGGGGCTGGCCGAGGCTGCCGGAGTGCTCCGGGCCAGGGACTACCGGCGGTGGTTCCTGGCCCAGATCCTCTCCGCCTCGGGCGGCTCCACCCAGGCGGTCGGCATGGCCTGGCTCGTCGTCCAGCTGGGCGGCGGCGGGCTGGAGCTGGCCCTGGTCACCGGGGTGCTGTTCCTGCCCACCCTGTTGCTCGGCGCGGCGCTCGGCGGGCTGGCCGACCGCCACGACCGCCGCCGCCTGCTGATCCTCACCCAGGCGGCGCAGATCGTGCTCTGCCTCGGGCTGACCGTACTGGCCGCCACCGGCACCGCCCGGATGTGGTCCCTCGTCGCGTTCTCGCTCGCCACCGGCGTCGCGTTCGCCGTCGACCAGCCGGCCCGCCAGCTCTACGTGCTCGACCTGGTCGGCCGGGACCGGGTGGCGAGCGCGATCAGCCTCAACGAGGTGGTGATCAACGCGTCCCGGATCCTCGGGCCGGCGCTCGGCGGCGCGGTGCTCGCGATCTCCGGCACGTGGGTGTGCTTCCTGGTCAACGGGCTCACCTACGTACCCGCCCTGATCGTCCTGCTGATCACCCGCCCGGCCGCCACCACCCCGGTGACCGCCGCCGCGGGCCGGGGCGACATCCGGGCCGGGCTGCGCTACTGCCGGCGCACCCCGGCCATCCGGGCCTGCCTGCTCCTGGCGGTCACGGCCGGGGCGGTCTACAACATCAGCGTCGTGATGCCGCTGATGGTGACCCGGGTGTTCCACGCCGGTGGCGGGGCGCTCGGCGTACTCACCGCGATGTTCGGGGTCGGCGCGGTGCCCGGCGCGATCCTGTCGGCCGCCGCCGGGCGCGAACCGACCGGACCCGAGGTACGCCGCCTCGCCCTGGCCACCGGCGTCGCGGTCGTCCTCTGCGCCCTGGCGCCCACCCTGCCCCTGATGATGGTCGCCCTCGCCGTGGTCGGCGCGGTCTCCATCTGGTTCATCGCCCGGGCCAACGCACTCGTGCTGATCAGCGCCGAACCGCGCCTGCGGGGCCGGGTGATGGGCGTCTGGACCGCCGCGCTACCCGGCATGAACCCGGTCACCGGCCTGCTCGTCGGCGGGCTCGCCGGCACCGCCGGGCCACGCGCCGCCTACGCCGTTGCCGGGGGCGCCGCCACGGTGGCCGCCCTGTCGGGGTGGCGGGCTCTCCGTCGTACACAGGAAGAGGTTTTCTGATGTCTGAAGTTGATCTGTTGATCGTGGGTAGTGGACCGGTCGGTGCGACCTATGCCCGGCTGGTGTCGGAGCGGCTGCCCGGTGCGCGCGTCCTGATGGTCGAACGCGGTCCGCTGGTCACCGAGCCGCCCGGCCGCAACGTGCGCAACCTCGGCGACCCGGACGCGCAGGCCACTGCCCGGGAACGATCACAGGGCTCGCACGCCGCACGGGCCACCGGCACGCCGTACTCGACCGGGGAGACGATCACCGCGCGGCCCGGCACGCACCTGATCGCGGACATGGGCACCGGGGACTTCCCGGCGGCGGCGGTCAGCACCTGCGTCGGCGGGCAGGGTGCTCACTGGACGTGCGCGACGCCCCGGCCGTACGGCAGCGAACGGGCGGACTTCATCCCTGACCTGGAGTGGAACGCCGCCGTCGAGACGGCCGAAGGCCTGCTGCACACCACCGCCGAGGCCTTCGGCGAGCGGCCGATCACCAAGGCGCTGCGCTCCGCCCTCGCCGGGGTCTTCGACGACGAGCTGCCCGCGGGGCGCAAGGTCGGGCTGCTGCCGGTCGCCTGCACGGAGAACCCGGACGGCACCGTGGAGTGGACCGGGACCGGGACCATCCTCGCGCCGCTGACCGGCAACGATCAATTCGAACTGCGCGCCGGGACCGCCTGCGTCCGCCTCGACCACGAGGACGGCCGGGTGACCGCCGCCGAACTGGAGGAGGTCGCGACCGGGCGCCGCTACACCGTCCGCCCGCGCGCCGTGGTGGTCGCCGCTGATGCCTTACGGACACCGCAGCTGCTCTGGGCCTCCGGGATCCGGCCGCACGCGCTCGGCCGATACCTCAACGAACACCCGCTGATGATGGGCGTGGTCGCGCTCGCACCGCACCTGCGCGCGCTGGCCGGCGACGACAGCGGCGACGCACCGGCGGCGCTGCTCGCCGACCCGGTCCGCGGCGCGCTGACCGTGCCCTTCGCCGACGAGGCACACCCGTTCCAGGGCCAGATCATGTACTACCGCACGCCGCCTGTCCCGGCTCCTTCCCCCGCCACCGGTTCCCCCGCCACCGGTTTCGCCGCCGTCGGCTGGGGGTGCCGCCAGGAGCCGCGACCGGAGAACCGCATCGAGTTCTCCCCCGTCGACGTCGACGAGACCGGGCTGCCCGCGATGACCATCCACTGGTCACTGTCCGAACGTGATCGCGACGAGCTGATCCGGGCGCGCGCCAATCTGGACCGCGCCGCCGCCGCGCTCGGCACGTTCCTGCCCGACGCCCAGCCGCGGATCATGCCGCCGGGAAGTTCGCTGCACTACCAGGGCACGCTGCGAATGGGCCCGGCCGACGACGGCACCTCGGTCTGCTCCACGGAGAGCAGGGTGTGGGGAACCTCGAACCTCTTCGCCGGCGGCAACGGCCTGATCCCCACCGGAACGGCCTGCAACCCCACTCTGACCAGCGTCGCCTTCGCCGTCCTGGGCGCCGCCGCGATCGTCGAGGACCTGTCATGAGCGTTGTGGAGGGCGACCCCTTCTCCTTCCTCGGCAGCGCGGCCGTCAACCCGGCGGAGATCGTCCGGCCCACCTCGGTCGAGGAGGTGCAGGCCGCGGTCCGTGCCGCCGCGGCGTCCGGGACGCCACTCTGGACCGTCTCCCGAGGCAAGAACCTGGGGTACGGCGGCGCCGCCCCACGCGTGCCCGGCAGCACGCTCCTCGACCTGTCCGGGATGGATCGGATCCTCGAGGTCGACGACGAGAGCGGGTACTGCGTCGTCGAGCCCGGTGTCACGTTCCTCGCGCTCGACGAGCACCTGCGCGCGACCGGGTCCCGGCTGATGCCGTCGGTTCCGGACATCGGCTGGGGCAGCGTCATCGGGAACGCCCTGGAGCGCGGCTTCGGGTACACCCCGCACGGCGATCACTCGGCGTACATGTGCGGCCTCGAAGTGGTCCTCGCCGACGGAACCCTGCTGCGCACCGGGATGGGGGCGTTCCCGGACAGCAGTGCGTGGGCGCTGTACAAGGGCGGGTACGGGCCCTCGCTCGACGGGCTCTTCGTCCAGTCCAACCTCGGCATCGTCACCAAGATGGGCGTCTGGCTGATGCCACGACCGGAGACGATCAGCGTCTGCCAGATCGGCGCGCCCTCCGACGACGACCTCGCCCCACTGATCGACACACTGCGGCCGCTGCTGCTCGACGGCACGATCCAGAGCAACGTGGTGATCGGCAACGCACCGGTGATCGCCTCGATGGTCAGCCCCCGCGCCGCGTGGTGGACCGGTGCGGGCCCGATGCCGGCCGCGGCGGTCGACCGGATCACCGCGGCTCTGGGCATCGGCCGGTGGAACGCCCGCTGCGCGTTCTACGGGCCGCCCGCGCTGGTCGCGGCCCGGCTCGACGTCCTGCGCGGGGCGGTGTCCGCTTTCGACCTCAAGGTCACCACCTACCCCGGCGACGTGGACCCGGCCGACGTCCACCCCGCCGACCGGGCACAGCTCGGCATCCCCAGCACCGACCTGATCCGGATGGCCGAGTGGCGCGGCGGCACCCCCGCGCACACCGACTTCTCACTGGTCTGCCCGCCGACCGGCCGGGACGCCGTACGGCAGAAGGAATTGATCGAAAGAAAGGTCGAAGCCCACGGCTTCGACTATGCGGGCGGCTTCACGCTCAACCCTCGACATGCCATCGCCCTCGCCCTGGTCAGCTTCGACCGCGACGATCCGGCAGAGGCAGCGGCGGTCGCGGCGCTCTTCCCCGAGCTGATCGCCGACGCGGCCGCGGCCGGATATGCGCCGTACCGCGCCCACGTGGCCTACATGGACCTGATCGCCGACCGGTACGACGCGTACGATTCGGCGCACCGGCACACGGTCGAGCGCATCAAGGACGCCCTCGACCCGGCGGGCGTCCTGTCGCCGGGCAAACAGGGCGTCTGGCCCGCCGGCCATCGCTCGACCCGCGGCGCCGTTCCGCGATGATCAAGAGCACGATCCGGATCACCGGCCTCGGCCTCACCGCCTGCCCCAGCCCCAGCCGGCAGGCGGCGCCCTTCTGCACGGGTCGTGGCCGTCTGTAGACGTTCGGCACGGGACAGGATGCGGGCGGCAGGTGGCCCGGCCCACTGCCCTCGCCGGCGGTCGACCGGGTCACCGCACCGGCGGACCTGACGACGATCGGCGCACTACGCGGCCGGACTGGACGACGAGGCGGGGCGGGATGTCGCGCAGCGACGCCGGGTAGCGCAGCGGATCGCCGTCGAGGACCACCAGGTCTGCCAGCTTGCCGGGCTCCACCGTGCCGACCAGGTCGTCGATGCCGAGGATCTCGGCGTTGACCCGGGTCGCGGTCTGCAAGGCCTGGGCGGCGCCGAAGAGCTCCGCGTGCAGGAACGGCTCCCACGCCCGGCGGTCCTGCCGTTCGCCGATCAGGTCGGCGCCGCAGCCCAGCCGCACCCCGGCGCGGTCCAGCATCGCCAGGGACGCCAGCGTGGTCTCGTGCAGGCGCGCGGAGGCGGCGTCCCAGCCCGGCTCGGCGCGCATGACCTCGTGCACGGTCAGGGTGGCCACCACCGACGCCCCGCACTCGGCGATCCGGGCGGCGACTGCCTCGTCGATGTCGCTGGCGTGCTCGATGCACCGCACGCCCGCGTCGAGCGCGCGCAGCAACCCCCGGGACGTGTGTGCGTGGGCGGTGACGTAGCTGCCCCGGTCCTCGGCCACCTCGACGACGGCGCGCAACTCGGCGAGGGAGAACTGGGGCGCGTCGAGGGGATCGCCGTCGGAGAGCACCCCGCCGGTGGCGAAGACCTTGAGCTGGGTCGCGCCCCGGTGGAACTGCTCGCGGGCGGCGCGCCGGGCCGCGTCGGGCCCGTCCACGAGGCGCATCGGCAGGCTGATGCCGCACCCGGTGGGCGGGTTCTCCGCGTCGGGCGACCACCGGCCGCGGTGGTCGCCGTGGCCGCCGGTCTGCGAGAGTATCTGGCCGCTGGGCAGCAACCGCGGGCCGGCGACCAGTCCCCGCTCGATCGCCTCGACCAGCCCGCCGTCGACGCCGCCGAGGTCGCGCAGGGTGGTGAAGCCCTGGTCCAGCGCCGAACGCAGGTTCGCGAACACGGCGCCGGCCTGCACGGCCGGCGCCATCCGGCCCTGGTCGTGCAGGCGCAGGATCCCCACGTGGGCGTGCGCGTCGATGAAGCCGGGCAGCAGCGTGCCGCCGGTGACGTCGATCGTGGGCGCGCGCCGGTCGACGCCGCGGGACGCCGGGTCGACGGGTTCCACCGCGGCGATCCGCTCGCCGACGACGTGCACGTCGGCGCGCCTGCTCGCCGTGCCGGTGGCGTCGAAGACGTCGGCTCCGGTGAGCCAGTAGCCGTCCGGGTCCACTACCGGATCACCCGCCGCGACCAGCGGCGGTGCACCAGGTCGGCGACGACGACGTCCTGCCACGCCATCCCGGTGCCCTTGAAGACCACCGGGCGGTCCGGGGCGAGCCGGACCCTCCCGGTCACCACGTCCGCCATCGGGATCAGCCGGTCGCGCGGCAACCCGGCGAGGACGACGTCGCCGGCTTCCCGCAGGGCGGTGTCCCGATCCTCGACCACGACCTGGGCGCGGGTCAGCAGGGCCGTGTCCAGCTCGCGCTTGTCCGGTTCGTGCGAGCCGATCGCGGCGACCACGGCGCCGGGACGCAGGATCGCCGAGTCGAACAGCGGCTCGGCCGCCGTGGTGGCGCAGACGATCACGTCGGCGGCGCGCAGGTGACCGGAGTCCGGCAGGTCCCGGCGGGTGAGGTGGACGAGGCTCTCCGGGTGGAGATGGGCCTGCAGCGCCCGGGCGTGGGCGACGCCCTGCGGGCCGCTTCCGATGATCGCCACCCGACGGCCGCGCAGCACGGGCTCCAGGGCGGTGACCGTCACCGCGGCGGTCCGCACCGCGGTCAGCGCCGGTCCGTCCAGGGTGGCCAGCGGGGTGAACGTGGTGGCCTCCATGAGCAGGTAGACGCCCTGGATGCGGGGCAGGCCCGCGGCCGGGTTGCCGGGCGCCACCGCGGCGATCTTGACACCGGCACGGTCGCCGAACTCGGCGGGCATCAGCAGCACCTGCCCGTGCGTGAGGTCCACCCCGACCCGTGGCGGTCCCGCCGACGGGTCGAGGCCCGCGGTCAGCGCGTCCCGCAGGGCGCCGACCGCGTCCATCGGCGCCGTGGCTAGCACGTCGGCGGCCGTCAGGTGCGGCAGGCTCATTCCCGGCCCCGCAGCCGCGCCGTCTCCTCGTGGTCCACCAGCCAGGCGTCGCGCAGCCGGCCGGGCAGCAGGGCGACGCCGTACACCTCCCTGGCCTCCAGCGGGGTGACCAGCTCGTCGCGGACGTCGGCGGCGACCCGCTCCGGATCCCGGTCGAAGGGCCGGCCGTAGCCGCCGCCTCCACCGGTCCGGACGCCGACCACCGCGCCGACCGGGACGGGATAATCGCCGAGCCGTTCGTGGTGCACGTCGACGTGACCGTCTGGGTAGGTGATCTCGCCGTGCGAGGCCCGGCCCGTACCGCCCCCGGCGAGGCCGAGCGAGAGCGGGTCCTTCGTGCTCTCCAGCGCCGTCTTGATCATGCTGTTCTCCTGGAGGACCCGGAAGTCACGGCGTACGCCCATGCCTCCGCGGAACTCCCCCGCCCCCGCGCTGCCCGCGTTGAGCGAGAACTGCTCGCAGATCAGCGGATAGCGGGCCTCGAGCAGTTCGACCGGGGTGTTCCAGGTGTCGCCGTCGCCCATGTAGACCAGGGTCGCACCGTCGTGGCCGGGGAAGGCGCCGTGGCCGCCCTGTACGGGTTCGGCGAGCACGAAACGCCTCTCGGCGGGCGCGTTGGTGCAGAGGAAGTACTGTGCCCACATCTGGTAGCTGCTGGCCCGGCCCCGGTCGGGGGTGAGCCGGCCGAGGACGTACGCGACGAGCTCGGTGATGGTGACGTTGGCGTACCCGTAGGAGTCGCACGGCGCGGGCTCCTCGGGGGTGACGATCGTCGGCTCGGCGGGCCATTCGATGTCACTGATCAGCATGTGCGCGTCGTTGGTGCGGCCCAGCGGGTCGAGGATGCCCTTGACCGCGGTCGCCACCGAGCTGAGCACGGCGGGACGGCCGATGTTGATAGGACCGGGCGCCTGCCCGGAGGTGCCGGTGAACGAGACCGACAGCCGGTCGCCGGCGACGGTGACATGGGTCGAGATCACCGGCTCGTAGTCGCGGTCGACGCCGTCGAAGTCCAGCCGGGCGGCACGGTGGTAGACGCCGTCGGGCAGCGCGGTGATCGCCGCGCGCAGCGACCTCTCGGTGCTGGCGATCACGTGGTCCATCAGCTCGACGACGGTGTCGGCGCCGTACCGCTCGCAGATCGACCGGACCCGTTCGGCGCCGGTGCGGCAGGTGGCGACCTGCGCGTGCAGGTCGCCGAGCACGGTCTCCGGGACCCGGACGTTCGCCTCGATCAGGTCGAGCAGGTCGCGGTTGGCCTCACCGGCGAGGAAGATCCGCTGGTTGGTGAAGCGCAGCCCCTCCTGGAAGATCTCGGTGGAGGCGGTGGACCAGCCGCCGGCGCTGGCGCTGCCGATGTCGGCCCAGTGGGCCATGCAGGTGGTGAACGCGACCAGCCGCCCCCGGTGGAAGACGGGCAGCGAGATCGCGACGTCGGAGAGGTGCGTCCCGGTCAGGTACGGGTCGTTGCAGATGATCACGTCACCGTCGCGCAGCCCGTCCGGCCCCCACTTGTCGTTGATGGTGCGGACCGTGGCGGGCAGCGTGCCGAGGAAGACCGGCAGACCCGGCGCCTCCGCCCAGAGCTTGCCGTCGGCGGAGCAGATCGCCACGCCGAAGTCCTTCACGTCGAAGATCAGCGGGTTGTAGGCGCTGCGCACGAGGGTGTCATGCATCTCCTCGGCCGCCGAGCCGAGCGCGTTGCGGGTGATCTCCGCCTTCACGATGTCGATGGTGGCGCTCACTTCGAAGATCCTTTCTCGAGTACGAGGTTGCCGACGCCGTCCACGTGCGCCGTCCACAGCGGGGGCACGATGACGGTGGTGGTCCACTCGTCGATCACCGCGGGCCCGGTGACCCGGTCGTCGGCGCCGAACGCCTGCCGCTGGTAGACCGGGACCTCGTCGCACCAGCCGGCGCCGGGGAAGAGGATGCGCCGGCTGCCGGAGGACGAGAGCGGGGTCTCGGCGTGTGCCGCGGCGATCCGCGGCGCCACCACCGGGGCGACGGCACGGCAGCGCAGCACCACGGCCTCCATCGGCACGTCCTGCTCGCCGTGGCCGTAGCGCCGCCGGTGCCGCAGCACGAACGCGCTGCGCAGCTCGGCCAGCAGGTCCTCGTCGGTCAGGTCCAGCCAGGCGGGGTCGATCGGGGTGCTGATCGTGTGTTCCTGGCCCCGGTACCGGGCCTCCAGGGAGTACGCGGGCTTCAGCGTGCCGGCGTCGAAGCCGTAGCCGACCAGGGTCCGGGACGCCTCGGCGGCGAGCTCGGCGAGCCGGACGCGGATGTCGGCGATCCCGGCGAGGTCGAGCGGACAGCGCACGGTCCGGGACGTGTCGTCGCGGTAGTCGGCGCTCAGCATGCCCCAGGCCGAGAACCCGGCCGCGGACTGCGGGACCACGACCGTGTCGACGCCGAGCTCCTCGCTCACCCCGGCGGCGAAGAGCCCGCCACCGCCGCCGTACGAGAGCATCACGAACCCGCGCGGGTCCAGGCCCCGCTGGGTGGTGATCTGGCGGATCGCGTTGGCCATGTTGGCCTGGGCGACCGCGATGATCCCGGAGGCGGCCTCGACGAGGTCGCGATCCGCGCCGAACTGCTCCCGGATCGCGGTCTCCGCCAGGTCGGCGCGCAGGCTCAGGCGTCCGCCGAGGAAGTTCTCCGGGTCCAGCAGGCCGAGGACCACCTGGGCGTCGGTGACGGTCGGCAGCGTGCCGCCGCGGCCGAAGCAGGCCGGTCCGGGGAAGGCGCCCGCGCTCTCCGGTCCGACCCGCAGGCTGCCGGTCATCGGGTCCAGCCGGGCGATGGAGCCGCCGCCGGCGCCGACCGAGACGATGTCGATGACCTGGCCCATGATGGGCCGCTTCTCGACGATGGTGTCGGCCCGCTCGACGATCTCGCCGTCCACGATGAGCGCGACGTCGTACGTGGTGCCGCCGACGTCCGCGCAGATCACGTTCGGGTACCCGGCGTGGCCCATCAGCCGCTTGGCGCCGACCACGCCGCCCGCCGGGCCGGAGCCGAGCGTCTCGACCGGACGGATCTGCGCCTGCGCGATCGGGATGACGCCGCCGTTGGAGCGCATGAACGCGATCGGGTGGCGCAGGCCGGCCTCCTGCGTCCGGCTCTCGATCTTGGCGGCGTACTCCTGGAAGACCGGCGAGGTGAAGGCGTTGATCACGGTGGTGGAGGTGCGCTCGTACTCGCGCCACTCCCGGATCAGCTCGCTGGAGATGCTCACCGCCAGCTGCGGGTACTCCGCGCGGATCAGGGCCGCGATCCGCTCCTCGTGCTCGGGGCGGGCGTAGCTGTGCAGCAGCACCACGCCGATCGCCTCGACGCCGTGCTCGATCAGGTACTCGACCTCCCGGCGTACCTGGTCCAGGTCCAGCGGCCGCCGTACCGTCCCGTCGGCCAGCACCCGTTCGTCCAGCTCCCGCCGCAGATAGCGGGGCACCAGCGGGGTGGCGGGCAGGTAGCGCAGGTTGTACAGCTCGGGGCGCCCGCCCCGGCCGAGCTCCAGGACGTCGCGGAACCCCGCGGTGGTCAGCAGGCCCGTGGTGGCGCCGCGCTCCTGGACCAGGGTGTTCAGCGCCACCGTGGTGCCGTGGATGAGCATGTCGACCTCGGGCAGCCCGGCCGGCAGCCGCTCCACCCCGGCGATGAACTCGTCGGCCAGGGTTCCGGCGGTCGCCGACTGCTTCTCGATGACGACGGCGCCGGTGTTCTCCTCCAACAGGATGTAGTCGATGAAGGTGCCGCCGACGTCGACCGCCAGCCGCCACTTGGGAGGGGTGTTGTGGGACATGTGCTTTCCGTTCCGGAGAGGACTCAGGTGTCAGAAGTGGCTGGCGGCGCGGGCCTCGTCGCGGACGAGGCCGAGTAGTTCGGCGCTCAGCTCCCTGAATCGGGGGGTCTGCAGGACGTCGGTGGTGCGCGGCCGGGGCAGGTCGATGCGGACGTCGGTGAGGAACCGGTCCTCGTTGCGGGACATGACGATCGCCCGGTCGGAGAGGAAGACCGCCTCGTTGATGTCGTGGGTGACGAAGAGGACGGTGAGTTTGTGCTCCTCCCAGACCTTCATCAGCAGCTCCTGCATGAGCGTGCGGGTCAGCGCGTCGAGGGCGCCGAACGGCTCGTCCATCAGCAGCACCTCGGGCCGGTAGGCGAGCACCCGGGCGATCGCGACGCGCTGGCGCATCCCGCCGGAGAGCTGGTGCGGGTAGGCGTCGGTGAAGTCGCCGAGCCCGACCTCGTGGAGCAGGTCGCGGGCGCGTTCGGCCGGGCGGCTCTCCCCCGACCGGGTCTCCTTCAGCGCGAACTCGATGTTCTGCCGGGCGGTCAGCCACGGCAGCAGCGTGTAGGTCTGGAACACCACGCCGCGGTCGGCGCCGGGCCCGCGGACCTCGCTGCCGTCCAACAGGATCGTCCCGCCGCTGGGCCGGTGCAGCCCGGCCACCAGCGAGAGCAGCGTGCTCTTGCCGCAGCCGGAGATGCCGACGAGCGAGACGAACTCGTTCTCGGCGACACCGAAGGTGGTCTCCCGCAGCGCGGTCACGTCGCGTTTGCGGTGGGTGTACCGCTTGGTCACCCGGTCCAGTTCGAGCTTCACCGGCCACTCTCTCTCAGATAGGGGAAGAGCGTGCGGTGCAGCAGCCGCAGCGCCTGGTCGCTGAGCAGGCCGACGACGCCCAGGACGAGGATGTACGCGAAGATCAGTTCGGTCTCCAGGTAGCGCTGACCGATCGTGATCCGGTATCCGAGGCCGGAGGTGGCGGCGACGAGCTCACCGACCACGAGCCAGGTCCAGCACCAGCCCAGCGAGATGCGCAGCGAGTCCACGATGCCGGGCAGGGCGCCGCGCATCACGATCCGCCGCAGGATCCGGCCGTCGGTCATGCCCAGCGTCCGGCCGAAGTCCACCAGGTCCGCGCCCACCCGCCGTACGTCGTCGATGACCATGAGCAGCAGCGGGAAGAACGTGCCGATCCAGATCACCAGATACTTCTGGCTCTCCTCGGTGCCGGCCCAGATGATCGTCAGCGGCACGAACGCCACCACCGGCAGGTAGCGGGCGAACTCGGCCAGCGGGGTGATCAGCGCGTCCGCGAGCCGGATCCGCCCGGCCAGCAGCCCCAGGGGCACCGCCACGACCGCGGCCAGGGCGAACGCCACCAGGATCCGGGTCAGCGAGATCCCCAGGTCACCGGCGAGGGTGCCGTCGGCGGCCGCGTCCCGCAGCGCCCCGGCCACCGCGCCGATCGACGGGAGGTAGATGTCGGGGACGCTGCCGACGGCCGTGGTCAGCGCCCAGGCGGCGAGCACCGCCCCGAAGGCGAGCGCGCTCAGGAGCAGGTGGACGCCCCGGCCCGCCCGGCCGTCGATGCGCAGCAGTTCGGGCCGTAACGGCCGGCCCTTGGATCGTGTCACCCGGGTCAGCCGCTCTTCGCCGCGGTCGCGACGCCGGTGGCGTCGACGGCCCCGGTCAGGTCCGGCACCGCGTCGATCATCCCCGCGAGCTTCATCGTGCTCGCGATACCGGGCAGCGTCTCGGTGGCGAAGACGTCGCCGAGCTGCTCGGCGTTGGCCGCCAGGTCGTAGAACTGGACGCCGTCGAAGGCCGCGGTCAGCGAGGCGGGGTCGGCGCCGATCGCCGTGGCGATGATCTTCTGCCCGGCCGCGGGGTCGGCCTCGTAGGCGGCGACGGCCTTCTCCCAGACCCGCGCCATCGCGGCCGCCGCGCCGGGGTTCGCCGCCAGGTACGCCTTGTCCAGGTAGAGCGCGTCGCTGATCAGGCCGGGGCTCTGCTGTGCCGTGTACAGCTCCTTGACGCCGTCGCTCTTGAGGGCGGTCGAGACGTACGGCTCGTAGGCGACCGCCGCGTCCACGCTCCCGGAGGCCAGTACCCCGGCCACCTGGTCGGACGCGGTCGGCACGACCGTCACGTCGGCGAAGGTCATGCCGTTCTTCTCCAGCGCCGAGGAGAGCAGCAGCTCGGAGGTCGTGCCCTTCTCCACGGCGACCTTGCGGCCGCGCAGGTCCGCCACCGAGGCGACGGCGTCCTTGGCGAGGATGGCGTCGGCCTTCGTGCTGGAGTCCAGCAGCAGGGTCGCCGTGACCGGCAGGTCGGCGAAGTTCTGCAGCACGCCGTTGACCGGGAACGACACGGCGTCGACCTTGCTGGACGAGATCGCCGCGAGCTCGGCGCTGTAGTCGCTGAAGTTCTGCAGCGTCACGTTCAGCCCGGCCTCGGCGAAGTAGCCCTTCTCCTGGGCGATGTACCAGGGGCCGTACCCGATCCAGGGGGAGACGGCCATCGTCAGCGACGGGCCGGACGCGCTGCCGGCGCCGGCCGGGCTCTCCGCCGCGCCGCCCGAACAGGCCGACAGCGTCAGCACGCCGGCCAGCCCGAGGGCAACGGCCAGTGATCTTATCGACTTCATCCCCAAAAGGTCCTTTCCAGGAGAATCCGGGCACCACGCTCGAACTCTACGGGCCTCTGCAAGGCTCTGACCTCTGTCAAAAGGTTTTGATAGAGTGCACATCATGAAACTTGCCCCGGCTCCCACCGTCAAGAGGGGACACACGCTGTTAACAGCGGGCGACTGCGGGGCCTGCCGGGGCCGGCCGATGCGACAATGGCGGCTCGACGAGCGCGAAGAACGGGGACCACGCCTCCATGGCCGCACGCAAGGTGACCATCAGGGACGTTGCCGAGCGGGCCGGAGTGTCGATCAGCACCGTCTCGCACACCTTCTCCGGGGCGCGGACCATCTCCGAGGCCACCCGCGAGCGCGTGCTCCAGGCGACACAGGACCTCGGGTACGACCCCAACCCCGCGGCCCGCGCGCTGCGCATCGGCCGGCACGGGCTGATCGGCCTGGTGCTACGGCCCAAGTTCGCGGTCAGCGGCGGCTCCGGACGGGTCGAGACCTACAACCGCCTCCTGGGCACCGTCACCACGGAGGTGCTGCGTGAGGGCATCGGCGTGGTCCACGTGCCGAGCCTCGACCACCCCCGGATCCAGCCCGTCCCGATGGACGGTTGCATCGTCGCGCACCCGTACCGCGAGGACGCGGTGCTCAACGGACTCCTCGCCCGCCGCATGCCCACCGTCGCGATCGAGGAGGACCTGGCGCTTCCCGACTACCCCTGGACCGTGCGGCTGGACTACACCACCGGCGTCAACGCCCTGATGACCGAGCTCGGCGACCGGGGAGCCCGGAACTTCGCCCTGCTGACGGGCACCGAGGAGAACGCGTGGAACGTACGCACGCGGGAGCTCGTCGAGACCTGGTGCGCCGACCACGGCCACGAGTCCCGCACCCACGTGCTGAGTGAGGGCCTGACCCTGACCGACGCCCGTGAGCGCATCCGGCGCCTACTCGCCGCCCCGGCCCGCCCCGACACCCTGGTCGTCCACGTCAGCGATTTCGCGGCGCTCGCCGTCTCGGCCGCCGCCGAACTCGGCATCCGGGTGCCGGACGACCTGATGGTCGCCTCGCTCAGCGACACCGAGGGCTCCCGGTCGGCCCTCGTCCCGATCACCGCGATCGACCTCAACCACGAGGGCATGGCCGCCACCGCGGTCCGCCTGATGCTCGAACTCCTCAGCGGCGCCCCGAAACCACGAACCCCGGTCCACGTCCGTCCCGAGCTCCACCTCCGGGGCTCCACGGCCCGGTGAGACCGCCCGCCCCATCTCTGCGCCCTGTCACCCCGCGGCGCCGAGGATGGTGTCGAGGCCGCGCCCGAAAAGCTCGTCGGAGTCCCACCGATCGGCGTCGAGATGACCGGAAGCGGTCAGCACCGGATAGGCAGCCGCGTTCACCGTGATGTGCCGCCGCGTGTCGGCCCGCGCTCCCGGGTCAGCGCTCCGGTGGTAGGTCGACTCGGTCAGCGCCGCACCGATCACGTAGTTCGCCAGCAGGCGGGTGGTCACCGCCAGGTCGCGGTCCGCGAGGCCACCGCGGGTCAACGCCGCTTGCAAGTATTCGGTACGGGTGAGGACGCGCGGCCCCGGCACCGGACGTCCGGCCAGCCCCGGTGACCAGGGATGGCGGAGCATGACGTCGCGCCAGGCCCGGATCAGGGCACGGACGTCCGCCCGCCAGTCCGGCGTCGGATCCGGCAGCGGCACCTCGTCGAAGATGTGATCGAACGCCAGGTCGAGGACGTCCTCCTTGACCTTGACGTGCCAGTACAGCGCGGTCGCGGTGACGCCCAGCGCCTGCGCGAGACGCCGCATGGTCAGGCCGGTGACCCCGTCCCGGTCGAGGAGCACCACCGCCGCGTCCACGATGCGTTCCCTGGTCAGCGGCGAGGGGCGCGTCGGCGGCGCGTCGTCCCGCAACCAGATCGAGGTGGTCTCCACACCGCCGATCCTACTCCCCCATTTTACGTTGTTAAGGCAGCTGCACGGCGTTAAGTTGAGGTCATGCCGTTGCTACGGGTTCAGGTGGCGAGCGATCGCGGGACCGCTCGCCGGGTCATGGAGCTGCATCAGGTGGACAAGCCGCATCGCGCGTCGCGGGAGGCGGCCCGCGCCGAGGCCGAGCGGCGGGGGTGGACGCCGGCCGGGGAGCCGGTCTTCGTCGGGGTCACCAACGGCGAGCCGGTCCGGCTGCTGTACGACGTCGAGGTCTACTCCGGCGCCGCGTCCTGACCCTTCTCGCGGGTGGACCACGCGATCGCCTTCTCGATCAGCGTCCACGCGAAGTAGCCCGCGACGGCGAGCGGGACCATCACGTACCACTTCCCCAGCAGGCCGAAGTCGCCCGAGCGGCCCATCGTGTGCAGCACGGTGATCGCCGCGAGCGGGGCACACGAGACGCCGATGATCAGGGGGCGGAGCCAGGTCCGGAGGCTGGTGTCATCCATGCCGGTAAGTCTGCTGCCCGGCGGGCCCCGGCGGATCGGGCCGCGGTCAGACCCGGGTCTATGCCCTGGGACATAGACGCCGGGTCAGCGGTCGCGCGGAAAGCGGCGCACCACCTCGGCGGCGACCTGAACCCGGGAGGACATGCCGAGCTTGGCGAAGAGATGGGCGAAGTGCGTTTCCACCGTACGTCCGGAGATGTGCAACCGGGCACCGATCTCGTTGTTGGTCAGACCGTCGCGCGCGAGCAGTGCCACCCGCAGCTCTGTCGGTGTCAGGCTGTCCCATCCCGTGGCGGCGGTGACATGGCGGCCTCGTGGGCCGAGGCGTACCCCGAGCCGGCGCAACGTGGCGGCGGCCGCGGTGACCTGCGCGCCGGCGCCCATCGCGGTGCCGAGGGCGTGCGCCCGGGTCAGCGTGGCGATCGCCTGGTCCCGGTGGCCGGTGGCCGCCGCCGACGCGTGCCCGACCACGACGGCACAGTGCAGGTGTTCGGCGCGGCGCGGCGTCGGCTCGTACGCCGCCACGGCCTCCGTCGCCCGGTCCAGATCGTCCTCGGCGAGCCCGCGGGACGCCTCGGCGAGGGCGCGCCGGGCCGGCGTGTCCGCCCGCTTCGCGAGGAGGTCCATGGTGGCGGCGACGTCCCGTGCCCGGCGACGGTCACCGGCGGCCGTCGCGAGCCGGGTGAGGTCGAGGGCGACACGGGCGCTGTGCGGCAGGAAGCCCAGCGCCGCGTAGTGCTCCCAGGTCCGCGACAGGATCGCCAGCGCCGCGCCGGGGTCCCCCTGGGCCTCCGCGTGCAGCGCCGTCGCCCAGAAGGCGAACTCCGCGCCGAATCGCTGTCCACCGGCGTAGGCGTGCTGCGCGCGGCCGACGTGCTCGGACGCCTGGGCGAGATCGCCCCGGCGGAGCGCGATCACCGCGAGAAGCCCCTCCTGGAGGATCCACGGCGAGGCCCCGGACTCCTGCGCCAGCGCCGAACCGGCCTCCAATTCGGCGACCGCGTCGTCCCACTGGCCGGTGTCGAACTTCAGCACGCCGGTCTCGGTCAGGTAGCACACCGTCTGCCACAACGTGCCGGCGTTCTCCGCGATGCGGCGGCCCGCGCGGAACACCCGGTCCGCGTCCTGCGGCTGGTCGGCCTCCATCAGGGCGGTGCCCAGGAAGATGTGCGCGCAGTACCGTTGCGCGGGGCTCGCGGAGGCGCCGCCGAGCCGTACGGCGGTCTGGCCTGCCGCTACCGCGCGCGAGAGTTCGCCGGTGTAGGTCGCCGCGAGGCAGATCGTGGCGCTCGCGCACTGCCGGACCTCGTCGTTCTCCTGTTCCCCGGCCCGCCGCAGCGTGTCCTCGGCCGATCGCAGCGCCGTCTCCGTGTCTCCGGTGAGGACGGCGATCATGGCCGCGTCGGCGTCGAATCGGAGACGCTCGGCGTCGTCGCCCTCGAAGGACTCCGCCGCCGCGGCCATCTCCCGGCTCGCGTCGTCGATGCGCCCGGCGATCGCCAGGGCCCGCACCACCACACGCTGGACCCGGTGCCGGCGTGCCGTGTCCCCGTCGAGGGCCAGGAGCACGTGGGTCCGGTCGGCGGCCTCGGTGTGGCGGCCCGACCAGATCAGCGCGTCCACCAGCTCCGCCATCAGCGCGAACCGGTACGGGTACTCCGCCGAGGCGATCGCCAGGGCACCCTCGAACAGTTCGACCGCCGCGCCCAGCATCCTCGGGGCGGCCTCGTTCGCGGCCCGCCGCAACCACGCGGCCGCGTCGTCGTCGCCGGGCGAGGCACCCCGGACCAGATGCGCGGCGACCGCGATCGCCGACGCTCCCCGGTCCCCCAGCGCCCGGCCGGCCTGCACGTGGAGGGCACGCCGGACGGTCTCGGGCAGGGCCAGGTAGACGGCCTCCCGCACGAGCGCGTGACGGAAGGTCAGCCCGTCCGGGTCGACCCGCAGAACCTCGGAGCACACCGCCTCGTCGATCTCCGCCAGCACCGCGCTCGCCGGCCGGCCGAGCACGGTGGCCAGGTCGGCGAGGGGGAACGACTCACCGAGGACGGCGGCGACCCGGAGCAGGTGACGCGTACCGTCGGAGAGCGCCCCCAGCTGCTGATCGACCGAGAGCTGGAACGACGGCGGCACGACCGCCCGGTCGTCGATCTCGGCCCGGCCGTCGATCAGCCGCAGGGCGTCATCGGCCGCCAGGGCCCGGACCAGCTCCCGGATGTACAGAGGGTTACCGCCGGCTCCCGCCAGGCGCGCGAGGAAACCGGGTGACGGGGTCGCGCCGACGAGATGGCTCAGGAGCGCGGCGACTGCCTCCGCGCCGAGCGGCCCGAGCGGGACACGCACCGCGCCCCTGGCCGCCAGGTCGCTGACGACACGGCTCAACGGAGAAGGGCTGGGAAAGGGCCGGAACGTCACCAGGACGGCCAGGGGCACGTGGGCGAGCCGCCGGCCGACGTCGTAGACGGCCTGGATCGTCGACGGATCAGCCCAGTGGAGATCCTCGAGGACGAGGAGGAGCGGTGCTCGCAGCGCCTCCCGCTCCAGAAAGGCGACGCACCGGTCGATCAGCCGGTGGTGAAGGCCCTCGGAGTGCGGGGGCGGCGCCATGTCCGGTCTCCCGGTCAGCGACTCGGCGCCCGCGGAACCGGAGAGGGCGTCGATGAGCGCCCCGAAAGGGCGGCCCGCGGACAACTCACCCGCCGCGCCCCGGAGCACGCGCACCGGCGAACCGCCGAGCACCGCGTCCAGCAGCGTCGTCTTACCGATACCGGCCTCGCCGGAGATGAAGCCGACGCCGCCGCGGCCCTCGTGCACCCGGTCCACGAGGGCCCCCACGAGATCCCGCTCCGCCTGACGCCCGAAAAGCCGAAACGGAGTTCCCACGCCTGATCCCCCCGAAGGTTGAGCCTCCGGGAAGGCCCGGATGTCTGCCCGTGCGAGTCCACCCAGGATGAGGCCACCGGCGAGACCGCAGCGAGGGCGGTCACCGGCGAGGAGGACCCCCATGAGGAGGAGAAGAATGCACAGCGGAAAAGCAAAAGGCACCGTTCTCGGTACGCTTCTGCTGGTCGCGAGCGCCGCGGCCAGTCTGATCGGCTCCCCTGCCGGGGCCGTCACGCCGGCGGCGACGGCGACGGCGACCGACCCTCCGATGGTGTGGCGGGGCACCGGCGACGACAACCGCCTCTGGTGGTCCCAGCTCAACGGCGGCAAGTGGACGAAGCAGCAGGTGCTCGACGACCGCCGCACCGAGGCCGCTCCCGCGATCACCCGCTACGACGACGGGCAGCAGATCATGGCGTGGCGCGGCGCCGAGGACGACAACCACATCTGGTGGTCCCAACTCGACGACGGCACGTGGACCGACCCCGAGGTCCTCGACGACCGCCGGACCGACCTGGCGCCGGCCCTCGGCTACGACGGCGACGGGTCGGTGGTGATGGCGTGGCGGGGTACCGGTGCCGACAACCACATCTGGTGGTCCCGGTTCGAGGACGGCGCGTGGACCGAGCAGGAGCAACTCGACGACCGCCGCACCGACGCCGCCCCCGCACTCGTCCGCAGCGGCAAGGGCCGGTTGATGATGGCGTGGCGCGGCGCGGACACCGACAACCACCTCTGGTGGTCCCAGTTCGACGACGGCGCGTGGAGCGAGCAGAAGTCCCTCGACGACCGCCGCACCGACGCCGCCCCGGCGCTCGGCGTCAGCAGGTCCGGGCGGGTGGTCATGGCGTGGCGGGGCACCGGCGATGACAACCACATCTGGTGGTCCCCGTTCACCGGCAGCAAGTGGACGAAGCAGCAGGTGCTGGGCGACCGCCGCACCGACGCGGCTCCCGCCCTCAGCCGCAGCGCCACCGGCCGTCTGATCATGGCGTGGCGGGGTACCGGTACCGACAACCACGTCTGGTGGTCCCAGTTCGACGACAAGAAGTGGTCCCAGCAGCGATCGCTCAACGACCGCCGCACCGACCTCGCGCCGGCCCTGGGCTGACCCCGGGCCGGACCCACCCGGGCCGGACCGCCACCACGGCGGTCCGGCCCGACGCCCGGTGCGGGGCTCAGACCGCCAGCCGGAACGCCTCGACGTGGCGCTGGCGCGGGGGCACGCGCAGGGCACGCAGGCTGCTGAGCACGGCGTCCGCCATCGGGGCCGGGCCGCACATGTAGACGTCCCGTTCGGCGATGTCGGGTACCAGGCCGCGTAGGCTCTCCGGGCTGAACGGCTGGTTCTCCCGGCTGGTGCGGCCGGTCAGCACGTGCAGGCGCGCACCCCGGCGCCGGGCCAGGTCGCGCATCTCGCCGAGCAGCACCGCCTCGGCCGGCGTCCGGGCCCGGTAGAGCACCACGATGTCGCCGGTCAGGTTCGGGTCCTCGAGCAGCGCGCGGATCGGGGTGACGCCGATGCCGCCGGCGATCAGCAGGGCGTCGTGCCGGGTCCGGCGGACCGTGGTGAGCGCGCCGTACGGGCCCTCGGCGTACACCCGGGTGCCGACCTCCAGCCGCCGCAGCCCCGCGCTGGTACTGCCGATCGCCTTCGCGGTCAGCCGGAGCGTACGGCCGTCCGGCGCCGCCGACAGCGACCACGGGTTCACCTGCCACCAGGAGGCGTGACCGGGGAACCGCCACCAGAAGAACTGGCCCGGCCGGGCGCGGAGCCGCTCCATGTCGCGGCCGCCGACGTAGACCGAGACCGCCTCGTCGGTCTCGGGTACGACCGCCACGACCCGCAGCCGGTGGCGCCGGTTGCGGACCAGCGGGACCAGGAGCCGGTTCGTCAGCAGGGTGCCGATCGCGAACGCCCACAGCCCCCACCAGTAGACCCGGCCGAGCGTGCTCGCGGTGAACGAGCTCCCCTCGTAGACCTGGTGGATCACCGCGAGCACGAGCATCACGTAGACCAGCAGGTGTACGCCGTGCCAGGTCTCGTACGACAACCGGCGGCGGGCGGCGCGCACCGAGGTGACCGCCATCAGGCAGACCAGTCCCGCGGCGATCATGCCGAGCAGCACCGGCGTCTGCCCGGCCAGGTTGGGGATCTCGGCGAGGAACGAGATCCGGTCCAGTTCGGCGAAGCCCAGCAGTACGAAGGTCGGGTGGAGCACGACCAGCCAGAACACCGCGAACCCGGTCCAGCGGTGCCAGTTGGTCATCCGGTCCATGCCGATCCGGCGTTCGAGGAAGGGCAGCCGGGCGATCAGCAGTACCTGGACGGCCATCGCGAAGCCCAGGTGCAGGCCGAGGTAGCGGCCCACGACGCCGAGCGTGTTGTACGCCGGTGTCGCCGGGTGGGCCGACAGGACCTGGACGATCGCCAGGTTGACCAGGAGGAACGCCCAGAGCAGCAGGTGCGCCGCCCGGGTCGAGCCGGCGCGGCCGGCGCGCGGCAGGGTTGCGGTGTCCATCATGAGCCTCTCAGAGATCGGGGTCGGCACTACCGTGCCGGGGCGGTCACCGTGACGCCGATGGCGGGCAGGCGCAGGGCCCCGTCCACCCCGGTCCGCCACCGCCAGTGGGCACCGGGGAGATCGCCGAGCACCAGCGCCACCTGCCCGCTCCCCGGCCCGCAGACGGCGAACAGGTGCTCCGCGTCCTCGGCGGACGGCGGCTCGCCGACGACGATCACCGTGGTGACCGCGCAGCGGCGGGCGGCCAGCAGCAGCATGCCGTCGTCGATCCCCGCGGGCACCGCTGGCGGGCGCAGTTCGGTGATCGATCGCAGCCGGGTGGCGTTCGCCGGTACGCCGACCGGTTCGCCGCCGAGCCCCGGCACCGACACCACCGCGATGTCCGGGCGGAACCGGGTCAGGTCGGTGAGCAGGGTGCGTACCACGTCCGCGGCGACGCCGAGCGAACCGCCGACCGCGAGCACCCCGTTGAGCCAGGTGAGGTCCACGAAGAGCGAGCCTGCCTCGCCGCCACCGATCCGGACCGGGCAGGGCGGCACCGGCTGGGGCGGGACCTGTCCCCGCGGCGCATCGATCGGGCGGGTCCAGCAGCCGACCGACGTGGCCCGCCACGGCGGCCGCGGCTGCCCACCGGCCGTCACCCACGCGCTGACCTCGTGGTCCCCGAGGCGCAGCGCGTAGACCTCGACCCGGTCGGCGCTCAGCTCCTCGATCAGGTCCCGGGCCAGCCGGGGGCCGGAACCGTCGGCGGCGAACTGGTGGACGAGCCCGGCTCGCTCGCGCAGCCGTTGCTTGATCTCGCGGTGCAGCCGGGCGTTCTCGGCGCGCACCCGGCGGCGCTCGCGCACCCATCGCAGGATCCTGCGCCGGAAGAAGACCAGGACGGTCAGCAGGGCCAGCGCCAGCGCGCCGAGCACCGACAGGATGAGCCGCCAGGTGAGGTACGGCTGGGCGTTATCGGCCGAGCCCGAACCGATCCGGCCGGCGCGGACGTCCGCGCCGGTGGCATCGCCGGGCAGCAGCAGGATCCACCCCGGACGGATCTCGCCGGAGCTGGTCAGCGCTCCCCCGTCGCTCTGCGGACGGCCCAGGTTCGACCGGAGGATCTCGTCGGCCCGGGCGGCGTCCCCGAGGGTCCGTTCGGCGATCTGGCTCAGTGAGTCGGGGTTGCCGCCGTTCTCCTCGGCGGTACGCACGACGGTGACCTTCACGTCGCCGTCCGGTGCCGCGACCGCGGCCGGGGGCGCGATGCCGGCGGCGACCAGGAGCATCGCGAGCAGCAGCAGGATCCGGCGGGTCATCGGGCCGCCGTCCAGCCCTGCTCGGCGGCGCTGGCGATGATCGTCGCCGTGCTCCTGTCGGCGGCGTTGCGGTACAGCGGGGAGCCGTCGAGCGTGACCTGCTTCGTACCGTCGGAACGCCGCATCCACCAGACCCGTTTCTGCTTGATGCCGTCGACCTTCACCGTGGATCCGTTCGTGGCGACCACCGGTCGCCAGAGCAGGGCGCAGGCGTCGTCGCACCGGCTGACGGCGGGGTCAGTGCCGTCCGCGTCGCTGCGGTAGAGGGTCGCGCCGTCGTCGTCGACGACCACGGCGCCGTCGGCGGTCGTCGCCGCCGTCAGCGTGGCGGTGCGGTCCGGTTCCGCGGGTTCGGCGACCTCAGTGCCGATCAGCGCGTCGTTGGCCGTGCCGTCGGGCTTGACGGCGAACCAGGCGCCGTCGACGCCCTGGCCGTTGAACTCGCCGGGGACCGTGTCGCCGGCGAACCGGTAGACGGGCCGGCCGGCGAGGGTCACCTGGACGGTGCCGTCCGGCCGGCGGATCGCGCTCACCGCCGGGTTCTCGAGCCCGTCGACGAAGACCCGTCCGCCGGCCTGGATGAGCACCGGCGGCCACCGCGTCGCGCAGTCGCCGGTGCACTGGGAGGCGGGCGGGTCGGTGTCGTCCTTGGTGAAGGTGTAGAGCGTGAAGCCGCGTACCTCGGTGACGGTCTCCCCGATCGACGCCTTGTTGACCGAGAGCTGCACCCATTTGGCGGACGCGGAGACGGGCGCGGAGACGGGCGCGGACGCGGAGACGGCGGGGGACGCGGTGGCGGGCGTGTCGGCACGCCCGTCGCCGGTGAGGCCGGCGCTCTTCGCCGGGGCGTCCACCAGCTGGATCTGCCCGGCGGCCGGGGCGGCCACGGAGCCGGCCGGTTGCTGAGCGGCACAGGCGGTCGCGGCGAGCAACGCCGCGACGGTGGCGAGTGATGCGGCCAGGGCGCGGGCCACGATGGCACCTCCGGGGTTCGAGCGGGATCGACAGATGCGGTCTGCACGCTCCGGCCCCGACATCGAGTTCATCGAATGTGCCGCACGTCACATGATGTGAACCCCTCCGGGAGGCCCGCGCGTGATGGACCCATGGCCAGTTCAATCGTGGTTCCCGGCGAGGACCTTCAGGAGGCGGCGGCCTCGATGCGCCGCGTGCTCCAGCACATCAATGTGAAACGCAGCTCCGCGGATTTCACCCAGGTGGTCGGCGCCCCGGTCCGGGGGTCGGCGGAGAACTTCGAGGATCGCTGGGACGCCGGCCGCAAGCAGTTGCGCCAGGAGTGCGACGACATCGTGCAGGCGATCGACACCATCCTGGACGCGTTCACCGCGGTCGACGAGCAGAGCGGCGACAGCCTCGGGGGCGACCGGTGACCGTACCCGGATCGTTCACCCTCCAGGTGCCGGACACCTGGTTCGACTACGACCTGGCCCGCCAGGACCTGGCCCGGCAACAGGACGAGCTGCGCGCCCGGACGACCACTCCCGAGCAGCGGCGGGCCGTCGACGACGTGGTGAGCCAGGCCCGGCGGCTGCTGCGCACCGCACGGCGGCGGGGTGCCGTCTCGGCGGCCGGCACCATCTCCCGGGACGGCGACGGCCTGCTGATGGCCTTCGTGGCGGTGTTCGGGGTGACCGTACCGGAGGGTGTGGAACTGTCCCTCGCCGAACTCTCCCAGCAGCTGTCCCGGCCGGCCGGCACCGACGGTCACGGCGATCGGGTGGTCACCTCGGTGGACCTGACCGGCGTCGGGACCGTCGCCCGGATCACCGGCACCGAGGTGGTCGAGCTGACCGGGGACACCTCGGCGGTGATGGTCGCCATGCACACCGTCGTCCCGATCCCCGGACAGCCCGGGTCGTACCTCGTGGTGACCGGGATGAGCCCGAACCTGCCGCTCGCCGACGCCCTGTACGACATCTTCGATGCCATCACCGGCACCTTCCGGTTCGCGTGAGTGGCCCGGGGTGACGCCGTCGGCGTCACCCCGGATCCCCGGATCAGCCCGCCACGGGCACCTGCACCGCGGTCAGCGTCCCGTCGCCCAGGTGCAGGTGGGCCCGCCCCGGCGCGGCGGCCTGGCCGACGATGCCCCGCGGGATCCGCATCCCGATCAGCTCACCGTCGGTGATGCTCTGCGGCGCGATGAGCAGGCCCGCCCGGTTGCGCTTGAGCTGCGTCAGCCAGCCGGCCATGCCAAGGCTGAGCGCCTCCGCGTTGCCCGCGACCACGAGGCCCCAGCCGTTGTCCGCCGCACCCCGGGCGAGGGTGTTCAGGTCGCCGTCGATGTCCGACTGGGCCATCAGCTCGGCGTCGTCGATCACCACCGCGCCGGTCTCCTCCGGCATGCTCTGCAACATCTTCCGGAAGTCCACGGCGGCCACCCCGGCGTCCTGGATCACCGAGCACACCCCGGGTAGCCCGGCCAGATCGCGCAGCGGCGAGCGCCGCGGCGCGACGACCAGCAGCCCGGTGCCGCGATCCAGCAGGGAACGCGCCACCGTGAGCAGCGCGGTGCTGCGGCCGGAACGCGGTGGTCCCCCGATCGCGAAGGTCGGGATGTCGGCGAGGTCCGGCCCGAGGGGCAGCACCTCGTCGCCGCCCACGCCGACGAAGGCGGTCAGCGGACGTCCGCTCTCGCCGGCGAGCCGGCGCGTCTCCGTGTACGTGATCAGGTCCGGCAGCGCGGCGAACCGGCGCGGCCGGGCGTACCCGGCGATCCCGGCGTCGCGTTCGGTGATCTGCCGGGCGCCCTCGGCCAGGGCCGCCGCCTGCCCCTGCCCGGAGGTCTCCGGGCCCAGCACGGCGATCTGCGCCTCGGCGCCGTCGGCGAGCCGGATCGCCCGTCCGGGCGCCTGCTCCGGCGGCACGTTCCGGTGGTTCAGGCCGACCAGCGAGTAGTCGGACCGGTCGTTGAGCCGCAGCACCAGCTTCTCCTCGGTGGCGCCGGCGAACCGGCTCGCCGCCAGCACCCGGTCACCGGCGAGCAGGACGTGGATCCCCACCCCGGCACCGTCGCGCAGCAGCCGGGCCAGGCGCTCCACGTAGCTGCCGTTGTCGTGGGTGGCGAAGTCCCGTTCGAACACCTCGAACCGGTCCACCATCACCACCAGATGCGGCAGCCGCCGTTCCGCCGGAGCCGCCCGGCGCTGCTCGGCCAGGTCCGCGGCCCCCTGCTCGCCGAGGAGCGACTGCCGCCGGGACAGCTCGGCGACGAGCCAGGTCAGCATCCGGTCCAGCCGCTCCAGCTGCGACCGGTCCACCACCGCACCACAGTGCGGCAGACCGGCGAGCGGGAGCAGCGCGCCGTTACCGCAGTCGATCGCGTACAGGTGGACGTCGGCGGTGGAACACCGTACGGCCAGCGCGGCCGCGAGCGTCCGCAACGCCTGCGACCGGCCGCTGCGGCTCGACCCGATGACGAAGGTGTGCCCGGTCCGGTCCAGGTCGAACGTCAACGGCTCACGGCTCTGCCGGGCGGGCAGGTCCACGACGCCGTACGCGACCCGGCCGAGATCACCGGGCGCCTCGGGCGCGGGCGGCTGCGCGAGGTCGGCCCACTGCACCACCTCGGCCAGCGGCGGCAGCCACGGGCTCGGCTGACGCGGCACGCCGAGCCGCTCTCCGGCCGCGACGATCGCCCGGACCAGCTCCTTCAGGTCGGTCTCGGCCGGGCCGCTCGCCGTTGCCGTCCGGGCGCGCGCCGGAACGGGCTCGCCCAGGCGCATCCAGTCGACCCGGGTCACCTCGACGGTCGTCTCGTCGGACCGTGCACCGGCCACCGGCCGCTTCCCGCCGATCCGTCCCGCCTGGAACGGCAGCAGCGCCGAGGCGCTCAACCGGGCGTAGGCGCGACCCGGCGTCCGCGGCGACAGCTCCCCCGCGTCCGGCGCGTCGATGATGTCCCGGCTCTCGCCCTGGTCGGTGGTGCGCAGCGCGATCCGCAGGTTGGTGTTGGCCCGGATGTCCGCGGTCACCGCGCCCGACGGCCGCTGCGTGGCGAGCACCAGGTGGATGCCGAGCGACCGGCCCCGCTGCGCGATGTTGACCAGGCCGGTGACGAAGTCGGGCAGCTCCCGGACCATGGACGCGAACTCGTCGATCACCAGGACCAGCCGCGGCATCGGCGACAGCGCGGCGTCCCGGGCGCGCCGCTCCTGGTAACGGATGATGTCGGAGGCACCGGCGGCGGCCAGTTCGTGCTCGCGGCGGCGCAGTTCGGCGCCGAGCGAGGTCAGCGCCCGCTCGACCAGGTGGGTGTCCAGGTCGGTGACCATGCCGACGGTGTGCGGCAGGTCGGCGCACTCGGCGAACGCGCTGCCGCCCTTGTAGTCGACGAGCACGAAGGTCATCTCGTCCGGCCGGTTCGCCACCGCCAGCGTCGCCACCAGGGTCTGCAGCAGCTCCGACTTGCCCGCCCCGGTGGTGCCCGCGATCAGTGCGTGCGGGCCGTCGCGGACCAGGTCGACCGCGAACGGGCCGTCCAGCCCCACGCCGAGCACCGCGTGCGTACTGCGCGGACGGATCGACCAGCCCGCCTCGATCGTGCCCGGTGCCGGTGGTTCGATGCCGAGCACGTCGAGCAGCCGGGCCGACGTGGGCAGCACGGCCTCGTCGCCGTCACCGGTCACGTCCAGCGGCGCCAGGCCCCGGGCCACCCGCTCGTACCAGCCCGGGTCCGGCTCGTCGGCCCGGATGCCGCTCGTCCGGGCCGCGCCGGAGGTCCGCAGCGAGGCACCGGCGGCGCTGGAGACCACCACGGCCTTGCACTCCTCCGGCAGCAGTCGTTCCTCCGCGTCCAGGCAGAGGACGTAGACGCCGGCCGCCGGGCCGTCGCGCAGGACGGAGACCGCACCGGGCAGGGAGCGCAGGCGGCGCGCGCCGTCGAAGACGACCAGGACGGCCGGTTCGCCCTCGGACCGGTTGGCGATCAGGCGGTTCAGCTCGGCGATCCGCCGCGACACCGACTCCGCGCTGGTACCGATCAGGGCGTACGCCTCCTCCCCCTCCGCGCGCACATGCGGCAGCCAGCGCAGCCACGACCAGCGGCGCTCACCGGAGGCATCGGTGAGCACCCGGATGCGCAGATCGTCCGGGCTGTGCAGGGCGGCCGCCTGGGCGACCAGCCACGGCGCGAGCCGGTCGAGCCGGTCGCCGGCCACACCCACCACACCGCTCTCCCGTACGTCCACCGCGACCGGCACCTGGCCGAGTTCGGGGACGACGATCCGCCGGTGCTCCTCCAGCGCCGGGTCCTCCACCCGTACCGCGGACGGCACCGAGCTGGTACCGACGCGGAGGGCGAGGAAGTCGTCGTCGCCCGGACGGCGCTCCCACAGCCGCTCGCCGGGAAGCGTGGCGATCCGCCCGATGAACGCCGGATCCGGGTACGCGTACCGCCGGGCCCGCTGCTCCTCGAGAACCGCCTCGTCGATCTCCTCCCGCACCCGGGCGGACGTCTCCTCGTACGCCTGGACCTGCTCGTCGTAGTCCTGCCGCTTCCGGCGCCCGGCACCGAACTGGGTGAACAGCGCCGCCGCCGGGGAGACCAGGGCGAGGAACAGGAACTGCCAGTTGCCGGTGGTGAGGATGCCGACCAGCGCACCGACCGCCGGGGCCAGCAGCAGGGACGCCAGCGGCAGGGTGTTCCTCTCGGGCACGGCCGGAGCGGTCGGCAGCCGGAACCGTCCACCCGGGATCTGCGGGAAGAACCGGGGCGGCCGGTTGAACTCCCAGGTGAACCCGTTCGCGGACCGGGTCAGCGGTGCGCGCACCGGCACCCCGACGGCGAGCTCCAGCAGGTTGCCGGCGATCGACAGCTGTCGCCCGGCCGGCCAGTCCGCCGGGCCGTCCAGCGCCACCCCGTCGATCTCCGCCGGCGACGAGGCGGTCACCTCGACGGTACGGTCGGCGGTGACCAGCAGCCGGGCGGCGACCGGGGGCGCGTCACCGACGAGGCGGACACGGCACCGGGGCGCGCCGCCGACGTCGTACTCGCCGGGCGGCAGCAGCACGATGCCCCCGGCACCGGAGCCGCCGACCAGCCGGACCTCGACGGCGCCGACCTGACCGGCGGCCGGGCGCACCGGACGGTCCAGGCCGAGCTCCGCCCCCGCGCCGAGCCGGGCGTCCGCCAGTGACATCCGGGGATCCAGCGGGGTACGGCCGTGGAACAGCGTGCCCGGTCGCCGGCCGAGCGCGGCCGCCACCTCGGCGGTGAGCGCACCCACCGAGGCGCCCGGATCCGCGTCCACGATCAACGGCTCCGCGGCCGTCGCGACATCGGACGTCAGGCTGACGTTGATACGCACTGCGATTCTCCTTCCTTCACGGAACACGCCCGGCGCCTGCCGGCCCCGGGCGTGCGTTCTCCTGTCGCCGGCCGGTCAGCCGAGGCGGGACCCGAGGTCCTGGTCGGTGGAGCTGAACGCCTCGCCGACGGTGCGCACGTAGGTGCCGATGCCCTGCAGGCCCTGGTTGACCTGGTCGAAGCCCTTGGCGAACTCGTCGAAGAACGGCTGGAACTTCTGCTGCGCGGCGGGCGTGCGGTAGCCCTGGGCGAGCAGGTTCTGCACCTTGCCGCGTACCTCGGTCAGCTTGTCCTGGAGCTGGGCGAAGTCGTTGAGCAGGGCCGCCGAGGTCCGCGCGGTCTCGTCGCTGTTGACGGCGAAATCGGGCATGGTGATGACTCCTCTGTTCCTTGTGGCGACACCGGCGGGTCGCCGGCGCCGGTTCTATCCGCGCGACTTGCGGGGGATCCCGGTCGCCGGCGGGTCCTTCTTCTCCTCGCCCTTCACGGCGGCCTTGAAGGCTCCCTGCGCCGCGCCGGTGAGCGTGGCCCGGCCGAGTTCGTCGTCCTCCTTGCCGGCGACGGCCCCCTTGGCGGCTCCCTGCGCCGCGCCGGCGAGCGCACCGCCCACCGCGTCCTTCGCGCGCTCGCTCACCCCGTCGGCGAAGGACGGCTGCGGCTCAGCCTCGGCGTCCGCCTCCACCTCCGACAGATCCTTTTCCGGTACGGCCGTCGCCGCGCCATCTTCGGGCGCAACGGTCGCCGCACTGTTCTCCGGCGCTGCGTTCGTCGTGCCGCTCTCCGGCGCCGCGGTCGGCGTGCTGGTGGCGGCGGTGTCGGCGGGTGCGGGCGGGGCCGTCGATGCATCCGGAGCAGACGACGCGGGAGGGATGTCGGGAGCCTGCGGGACGACCGGTGCCGCCGGAGCCTCCGGAGCGGTGGGCGCGTCCGGAACCTGCGGGGCGGGCGACGTCTCGGGGGCGGAGGGCGTACCGGAAACTGCCGGGCTTGAAGAATCGGCCGGCGGAGGCGGCGAAGATGGCGTGGCAGAACCCGGCGTTCCCGGAGGATCGGCCGATGGCGGCGAAGCCGCCGAGTCCGCGGCAGCGGTGCCCGAAGGTGCGGTGCCGTCCGTCGATCCCGCCGGGGAGGGATCGGTGGTGGCCGGTGGCGGGGCGTCCGGAGCCTTGGCGGCCGACGGCGACGCGTCGGGAGACGCCGTGGGCGTGCTGCCACCGGTGTCCGGCGTTGCGGCGTCGGCGGAGGTGCCCCCGGTCTGCTTGCCGGCGGAGGAGAAGCCGAGGTCGGAGCGGCTGGGTGCGACCTTGCGGAAGGCGTCGACCCCGCCCGAGACCGCGGTCCCCGCCGCCGCCCCCGCGAAGATCGCGGCGGCGTTGAAGCCGGCGTTCGGGTCGGCGGCCCGGTTCAGGCCCGCGGTGGCGAGCTCCTCCGCGGAGTTCCGGCCGAACTCGGCCGTCGTGTTGATCAGGCCCTTGAGGACGGTGTTCCCCTCGCCGAGCTCGCCGAACGCCTTCGCCGTGCTCTTCAGCGAGCGCACCAGTGTGGGCGCCACCCCGTCCGCGAACTTGACCACCGGTCCGAAGAGCACCCCGGCCGGGACCAGGCTCACCAGCCCGACGAGAAGGGTGCCCAGTTCGAATGTGTGGTTCGCCGCCTGGACGGCCGCCGTCACCACGATCGACACGGCGGCCAGCACGAGGCCGACGACCGGCAGCACCACCCCGACCACCGCGATGATGATGTCGACGATCAGGCGGGCGATCGGATTGTTCCGGAAGAAGTCCCCGATGCGCTGGAAGAAGTTCCGCTTCGGCGGTGGCTTGATCGCCTGGGCGGCGGCGTCGTCGAGTTCCCGGTTGCAGCGCGCGGAGGCGGCCTCGCGCAGCCGCCGGGCGTCCTCGGCGAGCTGCCGCGCCGCCGAGAGGCCGGCCTTCGCGTCGAGGATGTCGCTGGCCGCCTTCCGTGCGTCGGCGAACTCCTCCGGGGTGGCATCCGGGGCCGGCCGGGGTGGTGCGGTACGCGCGATCGACGCGACCTCGCCGGCCTGGTCCATCGCGGTGTCCACGCGCGTCTGCTGATCGCGCAACGCCTGGGCGTACGTCCGGTAGGCGTTCGCGGCCGTGTCGAACGAGTCGACCGTGCGCTGCAGCTTGCCGGGCAGCTTGTCGAGCATGCCGCGCAGCGCGGTCATCGCGTCACCGCGGGCCTGGGACAGCGAACCGCCCCGGCCGAGTACCGTGAGCGCGGTCTGCGCGTCGTCCCGGATCTCCTCGTAGTCGCGGGCGAGTCGCTCGATCTGCTCCGGGTCGCCGGGTGTCGGATCCGCGCTCATCCCCAGAATGCCGAACCCCGACGTGAACCGCCTGGTCATGCGGCCAGCTCCGCGCGCAGGGCCCGGACCGCGTAGTGGGCGCGGGACTTGACGGTTCCGGGCGGCACCCCGAACCTCTTCGCCGTCTCCGCGACGGTGCTGCACCGGTAGTACAGCTCGAAGAGCACCAGCCGGTGCTCGGCGGTGAGCCGGCGCAGCGCCGGGCGCAGCAGGGCGTTGGTGGCAGCCGCGTCGGCGTGGTCCGGCACCGGAGGCTGGAAGCTGCTCCACACCTCGTCGGTGACCGGGCAGGGCCGGCGGCGGCGCATCTGGTCGACGGCGATGTTGTGCGCGACGGTCAGCAGCCACCCGCGCAGCGACCCGTCCCGCTCGTGCAGGGAGTGCCGGTGCCGCCAGGCGCGCAGCAGGGTCTCCTGGAGAACGTCGTCGGCCAGGCCGTAGCTACCGGTCAGCCGCCGGGCGTAGGCCCGGACGGCTTCGCGATGCTGTGCGACCAGTTCGGAGTACGCCTCGTCGGCGTCTTCGGCGACAGCATGTTGGCCCGTACCCATGCGCGGCGGCCCTTTCCTCGATCCGGGCCCGCCATTCGGACCCGGTGATGAGAATGCGGGCCACCACCGGGTCGACACCTGAGGAAGATCTGAGGAAGTTGTGAGGACTCTCCTGGCTGGTACTGAGAGGTCCCTCAAGGCCCCGAGACACCCCTGAACACTGTGAGGATGATGGGGTGCTGTTCTGAGTCGTGGTTTGACTCGCCTGAACGCTGACGTCGATGTCCTGAGCTGGATCTGTCGACTACGGCTTGGAACGGTGCGTGCTGATCCCGGACCGGTGCAGTGTGTCCCGATAGGGGCCTTGCCGTGAACAAGGGCACCGTCACAGTTCTGACTGCTGCTGCCGGTCCGGGGCCGGCCATCCCGTGCCCCCCCCGGAAAGGAAGCAGCGAACATGACCGTGACCAGGATGCCTGACCCTCATATCCAGCAACAGCCCGGCCCGGCCGAGGAAGCCGTGATCGGCGTCGACACCCATAAAGACCGTCACGTCGCGGTCGCGTTGTCGATGACGGGCCGGGTCCTGGACGACGCCGCGTTCGTGACCACCACGGACGGCTACCGGCAGCTCGTGGCGTGGGCCCGGGCCCACGGCGCGTGGTGTCGTGCCGGGGTCGAGGGCACC
>NZ_JBFAYF010000019.1:0-114456 GCF_040681165.1 Actinoplanes sp. NPDC051851
CCCTTGCCCCGGCCGCGTCGGCCCGGGGTCCCGGCCCGGGGTGGGCAACCCTCCTCCCGGGGGCGCCGGCTGCCGGGGTCATCGATCGATCAGCGCTGGGCCTCCCAGGTGACGCCGAACTTGATGCCGTCGCCCTGCACCGAGTCGGTCACGCCGGACGGGAGCGCGTAGGTGAACCGGAAGACGCGCCACTTGTCCTTGCCGATGGCCGGCGCGCTGAGCGTGGTGGTGGCGTATGCGTTGTTCCCGCTGATCAGGGACCGGATGCTGGCCGCCGCCGTGACGTCGCTGAACGTGCCGACGCTGGCCGGCGCGCAGCTGTTGCCGGGGTCGCTGCTCAGGTCGGCGCTGTTCACCTCGACCTGCAGCGTGGTGTAGTCGTCCATCTCCGCCGCGGTGCTGTCCGCCCAGGTGGTGTAGGCGGCGCCGGCCAGGCTCTCCTGCGCCTGTGCGGTCGGGAAGTACATCTTGATCGCGGTCGGCGTGAGCGTTCCGGTGTACGTGACACCCATACAGACCGTCGCGGTATCGCCCGGAGCCAGGTTCGACGCGTTGAACATCGCGGTCGCGGCGTCGTTGTCGGAGATCGCGACGGTACCGGCGCCGAGCGTGTTGCCGTTGTTGACGGTGGACGCGGTGAACGTCGCGTGCGAGGAGGACCAGACCAGCGCCGAGCAGACGCCCAGCCCGGCGACGGTGGCCACGCCACGGCCCAGGCGAGCCGTCATCCCGGCCGATCGGGCGACCTTGGTCATGTATCCGAGCATGCTGCTGTCCCCTTCAACGTTCCCCCGTGGAAACCGCGACGGCGGCTTCGGGGGTCCAGTTCGGTTGAAGGGCGGCGGGCTTCGAGTCGCGGAGCAGTGCAGCTCCGGTGCGGATGGGTGTGCGGTGCGCCCCCGCGGGCCGGCTCGACGGCCGTACGGGGAAAGGCTTCTGATCCTTCTTGTGATCCTTGTGGCGGGGCGGCGGGCGCCAGAGGAGGAGGGCGATCACCATGATGGCGGTGGCGATCACCGGGGTGAGGTTGCGCTGGGTGATCCAGAGATAGGGCAGCCCGATGTACGGCACCCGGAGGCGCGGGACGCCGACCATGTTCGCCCTCGGCACCGGCGTGGTGTCCTCCGACGCGTTCGCGTCACCCTTGGTGATCATGGCGCCGGAGTCGTCGAAGCGGATCACCCGGTGCATGAGCAGCTCGTCGGGGCGTGCCGGGTTGTGGACCAGGACGATCGTGCCGAGCTCGACCTTCTTCGCGGTCGGCGCGGCGGAGACGACGTCGCCGGGACGGATGCCGGGCATCATCGAACCGGAGACCACCACGGTGGTCTTCCACCCCATCAGCCCCGGGCAGACCGCGATCAGGAACATGCCGACCAGACAGGCGATCGTCGCGTCCCGGACCTCGATCAGGAACCAGCGGACCAGCGACCGGTCTCTCCGGGTTTGTGAGTGCCTGCCCACGGCGCGCATCTCCCTGTCATCCTTCCTGTCCCATCGGCGCGGCCCGGGGACGGCTGAGCGCTCAGTTTCCGGACGGTTGCGCCGACGGGGGAACCATGGGGCGAACGCGGTGGGGGATCGCCCTGGCGGTCGTGGCCGCCGGGCTGGTCGCCCTACTCCTGCTGCCGCCCTCGTCGGCGACCTTCACCTCGACGGTCACCGTCCCGGCGACGATCGCGGCGTCGGCCGGCTTCCCCGGCGTGCCCAGGCTGATCAGCGACAAGGCGCCGGTCTTCTACCACCGGATGGAGGAGCCGCAGACGGCGACGGCCGGGTCGGCGGCGGCGGACACCATGGCGTCCAGCGCGGGCGTCTACGGCCCGGCGACGAACGGACCGTCCCTGTGGTGGCGCTTCGACGAGACCGCCGGGGCGACCTCGTTCAGCGACGTCTCCGGGGCGGCCGGCACCGGCTCCCTCACGGGTACGGCCACCGCGGGCGGCGCCGGTCCGATGGGCGGCGCGGTCACCCTCGGCAACGGGAGCTACCTGTCGTCGGCCGGTTCACCGTTCCGCGCCGATCGCAGTTTCACCATGTCGTCCTGGTTCAACGTCGGGTCCACGGTGCCGTCGGCGAGCCGGTTCGGCGTCCTCAGCATGACCGGGAGCGCGACGACCAGCGACGCGATGATCTACGCCGAACAGCCCTCCGGGTGCGCCGGTACCTGCTGGGGGTTCGCCATGGGCACCGGGAGCGGCGGGTTCGACCACGCCCGCGGCACCAGCGCGGTGGCCGCGAACACGTGGGTGCACCTCGCGGCGGTCTTCGACAAGACGACCACGACGATGTCGCTCTACGTCAACGGGTCGCTGGAGTCCTCCAGGGCGCACACGGTCCCGGCGAGCGCGTCCACCGGCGCCGGGCTGACCGCGGGACGGTACCGGGACGGCTCCTGGCTGGGCACCACCGGCGGGACCGCGCAGCTCGGCGAGGTCCGGACCTGGCGGCGCGCCCTGACCGCCGCGGAGATCACCCAGCTCACCGTCCGGCCCACCGCCCGCTACGCCTTCACCGAGACCGGATCCGGTACGACGTACACGACCGTCGCCTCCAGCACCGGCGCCCCGGGAGCGGTCAGCCGGTCCGCCGCGATCAGCCCGGCCGGCGGCGCCGCGCTCTCCACCGGGCGCGAGGGCAACGCGCTCACCATGGCCGACCCGAGCGTCAGCGGATGGCTCACCGGCCCCAACGCCCAGCTCGGCACCGGCAGCTTCACCCTCTCCGCCTGGGTACGCCTGACCGACGGTTCGGCCGACCGGACGTACTTCTCGGCGAACACCGGCCTCGGCAGCGTCGCCTCCTTCGGGTACAGCGCGAGCGCCAACCGCTGGGTGGCGAGCGTGTTCACCACCGTGCTCACCACCGTGACGATGCAGGGCGACGTGACCACGCCGGTGCTGAACCAGTGGACGCACCTGATCATGGTCCACGACGACTTCAACAACCTCTTGCGGATGTACGTCGACGGGACGGCCCAGACGCCGGTGGCCTTCGCCTACACGCCGGCCAGCGGCACCTCCGCGGTCGAGATCAGCGGCCGGCTGAACCTGAACCTGCTGATCACCGACGTCTGGGCCGGGCAGATCGACGACCTGCGGATCTACAACGGGTACCCGCTCAACGCGGCGAGCACCACGGCGACCACGCTGCAGACCTTCGTCGCGCTGCTGAATCCCGGGCTCTCCGCGGAGGCGCCCGGGGGCCTGCAGGGCAGCACGAAGACCGGGCACTCCGGGTCGACGGCGGTGGCCTTCGGCGGTACCGGCAACGGGTACGACGACAAGTACGCGGTCAGCGCCGCCACCGGCGCGTTCACCGTGGAGTGCCTGGTCCGGGTGGGTGCCGGGCAGAGCGGGGTGATCGCGGGGTTGGTGAACACGGGGAGCACCGACCGGCTCCTCTACGTCGACGCGGCGGGGAAGCTGCGCTTCGGGGTGCTCCAGTCCGGCACCGCGGTCACCGTGGTCAGCGCCGCGAGCGTCGACGACGGAGCCTGGCACCACGTGACCGCGAGCGTGGGACCGATCACCGGCTCCGGCACGATCGCGGCCGGGGGACTCCGCTTGTCGCTGGACGGGACGGTGACCTCGAACAACACGGTGACGACGGCCGCCGCGTCGACCGGGGTGTGGCGGTGGGGCGGCGCACCCGTGCTCCCGCTGAACACCTGGCCGTCCGCGCCCGCCAACCCCTACCTGACCGGGACCCTCGACGAACTCGCCGTCTACGACAGGCAGCTCACCGACCAGGACGACCTCTGGCGCGTCTACGCCAACTACTGACCAGCTGAAACGAGTTTCATGATCGCACGGGTGGGTGCTGTCAGGATGTGCTGGTGCGGCTGCTGGTGGTGGAAGACGAACGTGAACTGGCCGAGTCCCTGCGCCGTGGCCTGGTCGCGGAGGGGTACACCGTCGACGTGGCCCATGACGGGGACACCGGGCTCGACCTCGCGCTGACCGCCAAGCAGTTCGCGGTGCTGGCCTGCCTGGCGCGCCGGGCGGGCACCGTGGTGAGCAAGGTGGAGATCCTGGACGAGGTGTGGGACGAGGCGTACGAGTTCCCCTACTACGGCATGGGGATCAACTTCGCGGTGGTCGACCGGCACGGCACGGTGCTGCTGGCCCAGGCCGAGCTGGCCTGGTACGTACGGGAGAGTGGTCTGACCTTCCCCACATCCCCGCCCGAGCCGGACGAGGGCAACACATCGTTCGGTCACATCGAGGTCCTGCTGCGGCCCGCCCGCGACGGTGAGCGGGCGCCGCACGACGGCCGCGAGGTCACCCTGGTGACCTACAACGTCAACCCGACGGGCGGCGAGGACGCCGCGGACATCGAGGCGACCGTCTACATGCTCATCTCGCCGATCGACGCGGAGACCGCGGTGGCCCCGGTCGACTACTGGCTGCTGCGCGGTCTCCCGGTCGCGGTGCTCTTCGTCGCCGCGATCGCCTGGTGGGCCGCCGGCCGGGCGCTGAAACCGGTGGAGAGGATGCGGTCCGAGCTGGCCCGGATCACCGCCGCGGAGATGAGCAGCCGGGTGCCCGAGCCGACGACCGGGGACGAGCTCACCCGGCTGGCCGTCACCATGAACGCGACCCTGGACCGGCTCGCCGACGCGGCCGAGCGGCAGCGCCGTTTCGTCGCCGACGCGGCTCGCGACCGCGGCCACGGCGGCGCCGGGCTGGGCCTGGCCATCGCCCGTGACATCGCCGTGCGCCACGGCGGCCGCCTCTACCTGGCCGACTCGGACGACGGTGCCTGCTTGACGGCTGAGATCCCGGCTGTCTCTCCCGCGTCGCCCGGCTGAATGATCTTCAGCTTGATTCAGTCGTGGTTCAGCCGCGGCCCGGCACGCTCGCCGCATGTCCGTCACCGCTCTCCGCCACCCCGGTACGCAGGCACGACACGCCGCCCTGCGCGCCGTCGTGGCTCCCTGGCCGCTCGCCGCCGCGCTGTTCGCCGTCTACGCCTGCTGGTCGATCCACCGGCATCTGCGGCTGCGGACCAGCGGGTACGACCTCGGCATCTTCGAGCAGGCGGTACGCGGATACGCCCACCTCGGCGCGCCCGAGGCGACCATCAAGGGACCCGGCTTCAACCTGCTCGGCGACCACTTCCACCCGATCCTGATCCTGCTCGCCCCGGTGTACCGGCTCTTCCCCGGCCCGATCACGCTGCTCGTCGCCCAGGCCGCGCTGATCGCCGTCTCGTCGATACCGATCACCCGGCTCGCCACCCGGGTAGCCGGTCCGGGTGCTGGTCCGGGTGCCGGGGCGAGCGCCGCGGTGGCGTACGGAACGTCCTGGGGTCTGCAAGCGACGGTCGACTTCGACTTCCACGAGGTGGCCTTCGCCGTGCCGCTGCTGGCGTTCGGCCTGACCGCGCTGGTGGAGCGCCGCTGGACCGCCGCCGCGGCGTGGACGCTGCCGCTGATCGCGGTCAAGGAGGACCTGCCGGCCACGGTGGCGGTCATCGGACTGCTGGTGGCGGTGCGCGGCCGCACGCGCCTGGGCGTGGCGATGATCGTGACGGCGATCGGCGCGGGCGCCGTCATCGTCGGCGTCGTCCTGCCCGCCCTGAACCCGGCCCACGTCTACCTCTACGCGGCGAGCGCGGCCCCCGACGGCCAGGACGTCCTGCACCGCCTCTTCCTGCCCGCCGGCAAGTTCCGCACCCTGCTGTGGCTGCTCGCCCCGACCCTCTCCCTCGCGGTACGGTCCCCGCTGCTGCTGGTCGCGCTCCCGACCCTGGCCTGGCGCTTCTGGTCGACGAACCACCTGTACTGGGGAACCGGCTTCCAGTACAGCGCCGTCCTGATGCCGATCGTCTTCGTGGCGTTCCTCGACACGCTCGCCACCCGGGCCACCGCCCGCCGGGCGCGGGTGGCGCTCCACACCGCGTGCGCGCTCGCCCTCGCCGCGACGATGCTGAAGCCGATGCCGTTCCGCGGCTTCACCGAGCCGGGCGACTGGACGCCCGACGCCCAGTCCGAGCAGGTACGCGCGGCACTCACCCGGATCCCGGACGGCGCCCGGGTCGCCGCCGACAACCGCCTGGCGCCACACCTGACCTCCCGCTGCACCGTCTACATCTTCCCCACCTACCCCCGGGCCACCGTCCGACCGGAATGGATCGCACTCAGCACCCCACCCGACACCAGCATCGCCTCCCGGCCCACGATGAACGCCGCCCTTGCGCGCCTACCGGCCTCCGGCTACCGGCTCACGCTCCGGACCGGAGACCTCCTCATCTACCGCAGCGCGGCGGGTTGACCCTGACGCTGCGTCAACCCCGGATGCTGACGTGCATGAGTGTGATGTCGGGGACGGCGGCGATACGCGTACGCGGGCTGGAGAAGTCCTTCAAGAAGTTGAGTGTGTTGCGGGGGGTGGACATCGAGGTGGCGCGGGGCAGCATCTTCGCGCTGCTCGGGTCGAACGGGGCCGGGAAGACGACCCTCGTGAAGATACTGTCCACGCTGCTCAAAGCGGATGCCGGGAGTGCCGAGGTGAACGGCTTCGACGTCGCCGGGGACGCGGCCGGGGTGCGGCGGTCGATCAGTCTGACCGGGCAGTTCGCGGCGGTGGACGAGATCCTGACCGGGCGGGAGAACCTCGTCATGGTCGCCCGGCTGCGGCATCTCGGGGACGCCGGTGCGGTCGCGGACGGGCTGCTGCGCCGGTTCGGGCTCGGTGAGGCCGGCGGGCGGCGCGTGGGAACGTACTCCGGAGGGATGCGCCGCAGGCTGGACATCGCGATGAGCCTGGTCGGCGAGCCGCCGGTGATCTTCCTGGACGAACCGACCACCGGGCTCGATCCGGAGGCGCGGCTCGACGTGTGGCGGGCGGTCAAGGAGCTCGCCGCGGGTGGCACGACCGTGCTGCTCACCACGCAGTATCTCGACGAGGCCGAGCAGCTCGCCGACCGGATCGCGATCCTGCACGAGGGGCGGATCCTGGTGGACGGGACACTCGACGAGCTGCGGAAGCTGCTGCCGCCGGCGAAGGTCGAGTACGTCGAGAAGCAGCCCACCCTCGAGGACGTCTTCCTCACGCTGGTGAACGGGGGAGACCGGTGAACGACACCGTCGTCCTGCTTGGCCGTTCGCTGCGGCACATCGCCCGCAGCCCGGACACCATCATCACCACGGTGCTCACCCCGATCGCCATGATGCTGCTCTTCGTGTACGTCCTCGGCGGCGCGATCCGGACCGGAACCGGTTCGTACGTGAACTATCTGCTGCCCGGCATCCTGATCGTCACGGTCGCGTCGGGGATCTCCTACACCGCGTACCGGCTCTTCCTGGACCTGCAGAGCGGGATCTTCGAGCGGTTCCAGTCGATGCCGATCGCGCGTTCCGCCGTACTGTGGGCGCACGTCCTGACCTCGGTGGTGGCGAACCTGATCTCGCTCGTGGTGGTCCTGCTGGTCGCGCTGATCATGGGGTTCCGGAGCGGCGCCGGGGTGCTGGGCTGGCTCGTCGTCGCGGGCATCCTGGTCCTGTTCACACTGGCGCTGACCTGGCTCGCGGTCATCCCCGGGCTCGCCGCGAGCTCGGTGGACGGTGCCAGCGCGTTCGCCTACCCGCTGGTCTTCCTGCCCTTCGTCAGCTCGGCGTTCGTACCCACCGGCTCGATGCCCGGGCCGGTCCGCGCGTTCGCCGAGAACCAGCCGGTCACCTCGATCGTGAACAGCCTCCGGGCCCTCTTCGCCGGGCAGCCGGTCGGCTCGGGCATCTGGATCGCTCTCGCCTGGTGCGCCGGCATCCTCGTCGTCGCTGTCGTCTTCGCGCGGCTGGCCTACCGCCGACGCGTCGGCTGAGCCAGGATGGGCCATGCTGACGATCGGGCAACTGGCCGGGTACGCCGGTGTCACCGTGCGGGCCGTCCGCCACTACCACCAGATCGGACTGCTGCCGGAGCCGTCCCGGGACGCCTCGGGCTACCGGCGGTACGGCGCCCCGGCCGTGGTGGCGCTCATCAAGATCCGTACGCTCGCCGACGCGGGCGTGCCGCTGGGCCGGATCGCCCGGATGCTGGAGGCCGGCGAGACCGACTTCGCCGCGGCGGCCGAGCGGATCGACACCCGGCTGCGCGACGAGATCGAGCGCCTGGAGACCAGTCGTAAGCAGGTCGCGCAGCTCACCGCCGGGGACAGCCTGGTGCTCCCGCCGCCGGTCGTCGCGTACCTGGACCGGCTGCGGGAGCTGGGCGTGTCGGAGCGGATGCTCGCCGGCGAGCGGGACGGCTGGATCCTGGTCGCGGCCCGCTGGCCGGAGCAGGTCCTGGAATGGCTGCCCGGCAAGTTCGCGCAGCTCGAGGACCCGCGGATCGTCCGGCTCTACCGGGTGCTGTCGGCGCTGACGGAGACCGAGGGCACGGACGATCCGCTGCTCCGGGAGGCCGCCGACCTCCTGGTCGAGCTGGCCGAGGAGGCCGAGGCCGCGGGCGGCTGGGACTTCGCCGAGCAGGAGGGCGACGACGTGTCGTTCGCGCTGCTGGACGACCTCGCCGACGCCTCCGACGACCGGGCCCGACGGTTGCGCGCGATGATGCGCGAGCGCGGCTGGGACGGCTGGACCCGGATGCAGCGCATGTGAGCGCCACATAGGATCAGCGATTTGATCATGTGTCGGCGGGGGAACGATGGGCGAGCACGGGGGACGGTCGGCGGTTCGGTGTCTGGCGGCGGGGGTGGCGGCCGGGGCCGTCATGATAGGGGCGGGGGCCTGGGCGGTCGCGAAGGTGACCGGGGCGGCGAGCTTCGCGGCGCTGCCCGGGCTGGTGATGGACGCGCACCGCGGTGGTGCGGGTGAGCCCGGCGTACGGGAGAACAGCATCTCCGGGGCGAACGCGATGCTCGCCGCCGGGACCGTGGACGTGCTCGACGTGGACACGCGGCAGCTCGCGGACGGGACGCCGGTGCTGATGCACGACGGGCGGGTCGACCGGACCACGGACCACACCGGGGTGGTCTCCGGCTTCACCCGGGCGCAGTGGGCGGAGGTCCGCCTCGACACCGGGGACCAGCCGGTGGAGGCGGCACCGACGCTGGCCGCGTACCTCGACGAGATCGGTGGGAAGGCGGTCATCACGGTCGAGGCCAAGGACGCGGCCGAGGTGCCGCGGCTCGCCCGGATGATCGAGAAGCGGGAACTGCGGGATTCCGTGCTGGTCAACACCAACGATCCGGCGGTGGCGCGCCGGATCCACGACGCCGGCCTGCTCACCCACCTGTGGCGGAGCGTGGATCAGCTCGCCGGGGACGATCCGCGCGCGTGGGCCGGGTACGTGGACGTGCTCGACATCGACTACCGGGCCACCGACGCCCGGATCGAGGCGGCCGTCGGGTCGGGGATCCCGCGGGTGTGGGCGCATACCGTGCAGACGTCCGCGCAGCGCGATCGCGTGGTCGGGCTCGGCGTGACCGGCGTGATCACCGACTACCCGCTGTCCCTCTCGGGGCGCTGACCACCGGGGACGACGAGCTTGTTCTGGTACGCCACCACGACGGCCTGCGTGCGGTCGTGCACCTCGAGCCGCATGATCACCCGGCAGACGTGCGTCTTCACCGTGGCCATCGCCAGGTGCAGCCGGGTGGCGATCTCCTCGTTGGTGAGGCCGTGCGCCATCAGGACGAGGATCTCGCGTTCCCGCGCGGTGAGCCGGTCCAGGACGCCCGCCACCGGTCCGGTGGCGGGCGTCGGCCGGGTCACGATGCCGGCGATGACGCCCGGGGTGACCGCCGGGGCGAGGTACCCGTTGCCCCGGGCCACGCAGCCGATCGCCTCGGTCAGCTCGGTCGGCGCGGCATCCTTGAGCACGAAGCCCGAGGCACCGGCGCGCAACGCCGAGAAGACGTGCTCGTCGTCGCCGAGCCCGGTCAGGACCAGCACCTTCACCGTGTAGTCGGGATCGGCGGTGAAGTCGTCGGCGGTGAGCCGCCCGGTCGCCTCGACGCCGTCCATCACCGGCATGTCGAGGTCCATCAGCACCACGTCCGGGGTCAGCTCGCGGGCCAGCGTGACGGCCTCGGCGCCGTTGCTCGCCTCGCCGATCACCTCGAGATCCGGATGGACCGAGAGCATCATCCGCAGTCCGCTGCGGACCAGTACCTGATCGTCCACGAGCAGCAGGGTGGTCATCAGCCGACGACCCTCTCCGTGATGGGCGGCACGGCGGCCGGTGCGGGGCGGACCGCCACCGGGAGGACGGCGTCGACCTCGAAGCCGGTCGCGGTCGGGCCGGTCTCCAGGGTGCCGCCGACGGTCTGCACCCGCTCCCGGAGCCCGAGTAGCCCCAGTCCGCTGGAGAGCTGGGCCGCGCCGCTGGTCCGGCGGCCGGGGCGGGGCGCGTCGTTGCGTACCGTAAGAAGCAGTCGATGTTCCTCCCAGGCCAGCTCCACCTGGACGGTCGTCCCCGGACCGGCGTGCTTGAGGGCGTTGGTGAGTGACTCCTGCACGATCCGGTACGCGGTCAGCCCCACACTGGGGTCGAGCGCCCCGGCCATACCCCGCTCCTGCTTGGATACGGTCAGCCCGGCACCTCGGGCATGATCGAGCAGCTGCTCCAGCCCGTCCAGATCCGGCTGCTGCTCGACGGAGGTGCCGTCCCCGTCGCCGGCCGCGGACCGGAGCAGACCGAGAAGCCGGCGCAGCTCGTTCATGGACTGCCGCCCGACGTCCTGGACCACGTCGAGGGCGGCCTCGGCGCCCTTCGGGTCGACGGCGAGCACCGCCCGGGCCCCCGCCGACTGGATCATCATCACGCTCACCGCGTGGGCGACGATGTCGTGCAGCTCCCGGGCTATCCGCAGCCGCTCGGCCCGCAACGCCTCCGCGGCGGCCGTCTCCCGTTCGGCGGAGGAGCGGTCGGCGAGCCAGGCACGGTATCCCAGCAGCCAGGCGCCCCCGGCCACCAGCATGAGAACGATCAGCCCGGTGACAGTCCACAGCGCCCCGCTGTCCAGCCCCAGGGCGTAGGTGAGAAAGGGCAACGCGCACCCTGCCCACCACGGCAGCGACCGGGCCGGTGGACTCTGCCGGGCGAGGGCGTGGAGCGCGATGAGGATGCCCAAGGTGGGCGTGTAATCCTCGAACAGCGAGCCGACCGCGGAGGCCCAGACCAATTGCACGACGAGCACCAGTGGCGGATATCGATGCCGTAGCGACAATGACGCCAGGGTCGCGGCGCTACCGACCGGAACGACCCAGGAGGGCGACGACCCGCCGCCATCCAGGCCGTTGTCGTCGGACCAGATGAGCAGGTCCACGGTGAAGGCCCCGGCTATCAGCAGCAGCTCCGCGGCCAGGTGACGGCGAGTCGGCGTCTTCATTTCTGGGGCTTCGTCGTCGTCTTCTTCGGAATGAGGGCCTTGAGGATGTTCTCGCTGTCGGAGCAGGTGCGGGTGCCGTCCTCGTCGGCCGGGCCGGCGCAGTCCGGTTCCGCCCCGGCGACCGGGCTCAGGACGGCCTGCGTGGCGACGTCGAGGTGCGTTTCGTCCCAAAGGAATTTTTTGTCAGTCATGTCGTTAATGTTCTACCCTGACGAGCCGCCCGGCGACCGACTGTGGCGGTAACTTCACCCGACCCGCCTACCGTCGCGGGTGTCATCCCACAGCGGTATATGGGCTGGTCAGAGCCGTCCGGCACCTTATCGGCAACTCACCGCTGCGGGACGATGCGCGGTCCGGCCCGCAGCGGTGAGGATTCATCCGTCCGGCGAAACCAGAACGGCCGGCGAACACGACCGAGAACACCGGGAGGACTCATGAACGCGACCGCGTTCGCCGACCGCGAGACCGAACTGCGCGACCTGCTGGCCATGGCCTCGCACGACCTGCGGAGCCCGCTGACCAGCGTCACCGCCCACGTGGAGATGCTCCGCGCCGACTACGTGACCGTTCTGGGCGACGATTTCGCCCGGGACATCGCCGCCATCGAGCGCGGGCTCCGCCGGATGACACGATTGACCCAGGACCTTTTCGAGTACGCCCGGGCGGGCCACGAGCTCGACCTGGCCCCGACCTCGCTGGCCGAGATGGTCGCCGACGTGATCTCGGACCACGTGACCGGAACCGACCAGGGTTCGGTGACGGTGACCGGTGCGCTGCCGCGGGTGTACGCCGACGCTGCTCTGCTGCGGCACGTGCTGGACAACCTGATCGGCAACGCCGTCAAGTACACCCGCCCGGGCGTACCGGCGCAGGTCGAGATCGGCGCCCACGGCATGCCGGACGGCGCCGTGCTGATCGCGGTCACCGACCGGGGCATCGGCATCCCGGCGGCGGACCGGGCCGGGGTCTTCGAGCCGTACCGCCGCGGCGCGAACAGCGGCGGCTACACGGGGACCGGCCTCGGCCTGGCCATCTGCCGTCGCATCGTCGAGCGCCACGGCGGTCACATCGGCGTCGACGAGAACCCGGCAGGGGGGAGCCGATTCTGGTTCACCCTCCCGGCTGTCCGGGACTGACGACGGCCCGCATTCCGCGAACACCCTCCACCGGACCGCCGTATCCTCGGCGATAGGAACGTCTCCGGAGCCTCTCATGCATGATGTCGCTGGTCCGCCCTTGCTCTTGACCGACAATCCGATCACCGGGCGTGGGGACGATCAATTCGGATTCGGTACGCATGGCCGCGTGCTCTGCGACGCCATCGAGGCGACCGTTCATCTGCCCCTGACCGTCGGTGTCTTCGGGCCGTGGGGAACCGGCAAGTCCAGCTTCCTGAACATCTGCCGCGAGATGCTGGACCGGCGCGGCATCCCCGCGATCGCCTTCAACCCGTGGAAGTACGACGACAAGGAGGCGATCTGGCACGCCCTGATCCAGACGATCCTCACCGAGATCGCCGGGGAGCCGGACGGACGGCGCCAGGACCTGGTGGCCAAGGCCCGGCGGCTGAGCAGCACCGCCACCTGGCTCCTGCTGCGCCACGCCGCCGGGCCGCTGACCGCGGGCTTCGTCGACGGCGACGACCTGACGGCGGCGCGGGACGCCTGGCAGACCGGGGGCGTCGAGAACTACCGGCACATCAACCACTTCGAGGCGGACTTCGCCGAGCTGGTGCGGACCTTCGTCGGCGACCGGGGGCGCCTCGTGGTGTTCGTCGACGACCTCGACCGGTGCCACGGCGACACCGCCATCGCGGTTCTCGACGCGCTCAAACTCTTTCTCGGCGAGGCCTCCTGCGTCTTCGTCCTCGCGATGGATCTCGACGTGATCTCGGCGGCGGCCGCGAAACGCGTCGACGGCGATCACGCGCGCGGCCGGGAGTACCTGGAAAAGCTCATTCATTTCCCCTATCACCTTCCCGAGGTGCGTTTCGAAGCGGTATTCCGGCAATTGCAGGACTCCGTGGTCGAGGAGCTCAGCGGCGACCCGGCGCTGTGGCAGCTCGCGGAGGACGCCTTCGGCGACAATCCGCGCCGGATACGCCGTTTCGTCTCGGCACTCAACCTGACGACGGCGACGCTCCGGCTGCACTCGCGGCCCAGCCGGGACCGGCTGATGCAGGCGGCGATCCTGCTGGCCCTGCGGATGCGTTTCCCCGACTTCTTCCGCCGGGTCCAGGCGAACCCGGCGGTTTGGGTACGCCTCGACGAGGCCGCCCGCACCCAGAACAATGCCGGACTGCGCCAGGACGAGGTCGAGCTGGCCGCCGCCGAACCCGCGCTCGCCGACCTCCTGCTGACCGTCACCCCGGGCGACCGGGCCGGCTGCTCGTTCCCGGCCATCCCGACGAAGGCCCAGATCGAGGTCGTCACCCAGGTCCTGACGGTGACCGGCGGATCGGGGGACCCGTCGTGAACGCCGAGGCCCGCTACGCGATCGGGCTGGACATCGGCGACGGCGAGAGCTGCCTCGGCTGGGCGCCGCTCGACCGCTCCGAGCCGACCCGGATCTACGCGCGGCCCCGCTCCGGGGAGCGCAGCATCGTGACGGCCCTGGCGCAGCCGCCGTCCGGCACGGGGTCCCGCCTGCTCGGCGACGAGGCGGTGATCAGCCGCGACGCCACGCACTTCAGCGTCACCTTCAAAGGGGTACCGGACGTGCTCGCCGCCCGTACGCCGGACGCCGTCGTCTTCGCGGAGTCCCTGATGGCGGAGTTCCGGGAGTGTCACCCGGAGGTCGTCCGGGAGGGCATGGCGTTCGTCGGGCACCCCTCGGGCTGGCCGCCCGAGGCCGTCGCCGCGTACGGGCGGCACCTCGCGGCGCTGGACCTGCCGGTGCGGCTGGTACCGGAGTCACAGTCGGCCCTGCTGCACGTCCGGGACCGTGGCCGTACCGAAGGGCAGCTCGAACGGGCCCTGATCATCGACATCGGCTCGTCCACGACGGACTTCACGATCGTCGAGGACCTCTCGCCGCGGAACCTGCCGGTCGGTGCCAGCCTCGGCTGCCGGCGGATCGACGAGCAGCTCGCCGCGCTGGTCCGGGACGCGCTGCACCACGACGCGGCGCTGATGGAGGCGCTGGACGTCGACGGCGGCCCGGACTTCCTGCTCCTCGCCTGCCGATGGGCCAAGGAGGCGCAGTTCTCCGGCGTACCCCGGCGGATCATGAGCCTGCGGGAGTCGTGCGCGGAGCGCTTCCGGCCGATCGTCGCCTCCGCGTGGACCTGGCTGCTCGACCTGGAGATCCCGCAGCTGGTGGCGGCGCCCGGCGGCTGGGGCGAGGACTTCCGCGCGGTGCTCACCGAGGTGGCCGACCTGCTCGGCGACGGCCGTCCGCATCTGATCGTGCTCACCGGCGGTGGGTCGCGCATGCCGCTCACCGACAGCCTCTGCCGCGAGATCTTCCCGCACTGCCTCCTCGCGTACGACGAGGACCCGGCGTTCGCCGTCGCCCGGGGCCTGGTGAGCAACGGGCAGCACCGGGCCGCCGTCGCTCGTTTCCGGCGCGACGTGTCCGACCTGATCGGGGCGCCGGAGACCGCGGAGGTGGTCCGGACCGAGGCGGCGCTGGCGCTGGACACGATGAAGGACCGGGTCGCCGCCCAGATGCTGGAGGCGCGCGGCTCGGCGGCCACGCTGGCGAACCACATCAGGTTCGGCATGTACGAGGCGGAGTGCGCGCTGGCCGAGGCGCTCGTCTACTACCTGTCGATGCGGGTGGAGCGGATCTGCCGCCGTCACGGTGTCCCCATCCGTCATCTGGCGCTCGACCTGACGCTCCCGGACCTGTTCACCGATCGCCTCGACCAGGTCCTCGACCGTGCCGCCGAGGTCGAGCAGCTCACCGAGCTCAGCGCCCCGGCGGCGCTGGGCCAGCTCGGTTTCCACCCGGGTGCCGTCCACGGGCTTCTCCACACGGCGGTCGAGGCCGCGCTCGAACGGGTCCGCGCACGGCTTCCGCAGCCCGTGATCCCGAACGTGGCGGCGTTCGCGATGGGGGTCGTCGCGGGCGGCTCGGGCCTGGCCGCCGACCACGTCGCGCGAGCATGGATCCTGCGCGTGCTCCGCCTCGGCGAGTACACCCCGGACGAGCTCGACCGGATCACCGTCCAGGTGCTGGCGTCGATCACCGAGCAGACCAGCGCACGGGCCCGCGCCCTGGAACGCTGGCTGGCCTGAGCCGCCCGAACGCCGCAGATGCGCCCGCGGCCCGGTCCGCGCTGCTCGGGCGCGGTGCCGCCCGGCCCGCGCCGTCCGTGCCGCGCGTCGCCTCGCCGATTGCATCGACGTCACAGCCCGTTCGCGACCTCGCGAAGTTCGCGCAGCAACCGCTCGTCGCGGTCGACCGGGGTGCCCCAGCCATTGCGCTCGGGGCGGGCCAGCTCCGCGTGGATCTGTGGCAGTGCCGGTGCGGCGGCCGGGCCCATCCGCCGCAGGCAGGGCACCACGTGATCGGCGGTCACCGGGTTCACCCGCCACGCCTCGAGCAGGACGTCGAGGGCGCCGGAAGCGTCCCCGGTGATGTCCCAGAGGGCCGCGGCGGCGTGGACGCGGTTCCACTCGTATCGGTCCGTCATCAGCTCGCGCAGGCGGGGGAGTGCCGCGGCCGCGGGCGGGCCGATGCGGCCGAGCACATCGGCGGCCTCCCGGACCGCGTAGGTGCCGAGTAGGGCCAGCGCGTGCGGCAGAACCTCGGCGTGATCGGCGTCGGTGGCGGCGAGCGCGGCGACCGCGGCCGACCGGGTCCACACGTCGTCGACGGCGAGCGCCGACCGGATCGCCGGGAGCGCGGACCGGGCCGCCGGGAGCGCGGACCGGGCCGCCGGGAGCGTGGACCGGGCCGCCGGGAGCGGGGGTGCCGCCGATGGGCCGAGTGTCCGCAGCGTTGCCAGGGCGGACTTCGCCGTGTCCCAGTCCCGCCGCTCGACGGCGGCGGCGAGCGTCGCGGCGAGCGCCGGCACCGCGCCGGTGTCGCCGAGCTTCGCCAGCGCGGCGAGCACCGCCGACGGCTTCACCGGCGGGCCGGCCGTGTGCAGCCGGGGAACCAGCAGGTTCGCGGACCGTGGCAGGCAGCCCGCCACGCCGACGGCGAGGTACGCGTCGACGCCGGTGTCCAGTGCGAGCAGCAGGCTGGGGAGCGCTCGGTCGTCGCCGAGCCGGGCCAGCGCCAGCACCGCCCGCTGGTGTGCGCGGCGCAGGTGCCGTCCCGGGGACGTCCACCCGTCCGGTCCGTGCGCGGCGACTAGGGCGGCCAGGGCGTCGCGGGCCGGGCCGGCCAGGACGTGGTACCTCTCCAGCTGCGTCGCCGCCTCCGCCGCGACCTCCGGGTCGGCCGCGGTGAGCTGCCCGGCGATGCGGCGGATCAGGGCTTCGTGGTCGCCGCGGAAGGAGCCGATAAGGTCGCCCACCATCCGGATCGCGTCCAGGCGTACGCCCGGATCGGGGCTGCTCAGCTGCTCGGCCAGCAGCTCCGTGCGCTCGGCGACGCGGGCATCCAGCAGCCGGTGGAGCGTACGCAGAGGGTCTGTGGTCAGAGAGAAGCGCCGGCTCGCCCTGTCCAGGTGCTCGAACGCCGCGGCGACGAACGGGGGCACGCCCTCGGCCGGCGGCTGGACCGGCGGTGGCTCCGGCCAGGGCTGCTCGGGCGGAGCGGCGGCGGCGATCTCGCGCAGCAGGGCGGTCGCGGTCGGCACGGTGTCGTCGCCGATCCGGTCCGGCGCGCACCGGGCATGCTGGATCAGCGCGGCCAGACGATACTCCGGCTCAGCGGCCGGCGCGCCGATGGTCTCCCCGACGGGTGAGCCGGCGGCCTGTTCGGCGAGCCAGGTGCGCGCGGCGGGTGTGATCGCCGGGATTCGCCGGGCGAGGGTGGCCGTCGTCTCCGTGACCCGGAGGCGCTCGAGTAGGCAGCCGCCGTGGTCGCGGAGCAGTCCGAGCGCCCGGTCGGCGTCGTCGAGCAGGAGGCCCAGGGCGGGCAGGGCCGCGGTGCGCACCGGGCAGGAGGCGTCGCCGGTCAGCTCGACGAACCGTTCCGCCTGTGTGCGCAGGTAGGCCGTGGCACCGGCGAAGTCCGCACCCTCGTACGCCGTCTCGCCGCGCCCGACCGCCTCCTCGGCGATGCTGACCAGCAGCCCGACGATGCCGGCGCGGTCAGGTGTGGCCGGGTCGGCGGCGAGCGCGAGCAGGAACGGCAGGATCGCCGTGGTGCTCGGATAGACGTCGCCCTGGTGGTGTACCGAGCTGTAGAGGTCGCCGAGCGCCCGGTCCCGCACCTCGGCGCCGGGGGAGCGCAGCGCCTCCAGCATCGCCGGGACGTCGTCGGCCGGACCATAGGCGTGCTGCATCGACGCCCAGTCGACGTCGTGGATTCCGCTGACCATGCCCGCCACTATGCCGGTACCCACCGACATCTTTCCCGAGCTCGGCCGGCGTTCCTCGTCATCGGCGAGGCCGGAATCGTCACGGCCAACCGGAGCAGCCGGGACCGGAACGCCGTGCCGGTGTCACTGATCCGGCTGGCGTTCCCGTCCCGGCGCAGACTTCCACGCCGAGGTCAGTGGACCGGCGCCGCGGGGCATGATGTCATCGCCCCGCGTTGAAGCTCATCGTCGGATCAGAGCGGACGGATGTTCTCCGCCTGCGGGCCCTTCTGGCCCTGGGTGATGTCGAACTCGACCTTCTGGTTCTCGTCCAGGCTCCGATATCCGCTGGTCGCGATCGCGGAGAAGTGGGCGAAGACGTCCGCGCCACCGTCATCCGGGGTGATGAAGCCGAAGCCCTTGTCGGCGTTGAACCACTTCACGGTACCGGTGGTCATTTTTTCTCCTGCCAAGATCATTGTGATAACGCGGTTAAAGATATCACAATCAACCGCAAACCCGATTCCCGTGTACGGCCAGTCGCCGCGTCGTGTCCACCGGTTCGGTCCCTGTATCGACATCATTGGATGGGCGAGCTTGACGGACGGTGCTGGCGGGGTCACCGTACCGCGCTCCGGCAGGAAGCGATCTTTCTGGCCCGGGCCGCCGGCTCATCAGGCGCGGCCCCGGTCCATCGGGTGGAAATCGACGACGGCGAACGCCCCCGTCGCCTCGATCTGGACGGAATCGGTCGGTGACAGCAGGGTGTCGAGCGGCGCGAGGACCGTGCCGTCGACGGTGGCCGTGCCGGTGAGCACGATGACGGCGCCGCTCCGGCCGGTGATCTCGACGGGTCCGCTGCCGTGGCGCACCGTCACCGTGTGCTGGACGCGGCCGCGGCGGGTCATCACGTTCAGGGCGCGGACGGGCCGCACCGGTTCGACCGTGGCGACCGGCTGCTCGCCGGGGAAGGCCAGGGTGGCGAGCGGTGTGAGGTGATGGGTGGCCGCCGGGATGGCCAGGTGGAGGTCGTGCGGGCCGAGCGCGACGAGCGTACGGTCGATCCCCGGAAGCGGGCTGAACGGCCCGGCCCGGTCGATCGCGGCGACGCTGAGCCGCCACCCGAACTCCCCGCCGTCCCCGGGATAGCGCGCGATCTCGTAGGTGACGCCCGCCCCGTTGGCCCACGGCGACGGATCCAGCCCCGCGAAACGCATGATCGTCGTCATCCGGGCCATCATCGCCGATGCGGGCCGGGCCCGAGCGATGCGGGCCGGGCCGTATGGACGCGGCGCGGGCCGGGCAGCGCCTGGCGGCGAGGATGCGAGCACCGCGGGAGGCGACGGCGGGGAGTGCGGCGGGGAGTGCGGCGGGAAGTCATTGGCCCGGTGGGGCGGTGGCTGGTTGACTGCTCGGCGTGATCGGTGAGGGGCGGCTGCGGGAAGTCCTGGCGGACCGATGGGGGCTGCGCGGGCCGGCGATCGAGGTGCACAACGGCGGGATGAACTCCGCGACCTGGTTCGTCACGGCCCGGGGCGAGCGGTGGGTGGCCAAGGCGGTCGTCCCGGCGGCGTGGCGGGCTTTCACCGGCGGCCTCGCGGTGGCGACCGCGGTCGAGCGGTCGGGTATCCCGGCCGGGGCACCCCGCCCGACCCGGGACGGCGGGCTGGCCGTCGACGTCGAGGGTGTCCCGCTGGCCCTGCTGACCTGGGTGCCCGGCGAGGAGACCGCGGACCAGCGCCTGATCGGGTCCACGCTCGCCCGGGTGCACCGGGCCCTTCAGGACGTGTCGATGTCCGATGCGGATCAGTTTCACTGGCTCCACCCCCACGCCCGGCACCTTCGGGTACGCCCGTGGCTCCGAGCAGCCGTCGCCGCGGCCGTGGCGGACTACGAGCGGCTCGGCCCGGGGACGCTCTCCCGCGGCCTGCTGCACACCGACCCCGCGCCGGAGGCGTTCCGGGTGGACCGGCGGCGCAACGTCTGCGGGGTGATCGACTGGAGCACGGCCATGGTCGGCCCGCTCCTCTACGACCTGGCGTCGGCCGTCATGTACGCGGGCGGCCTGGACCGGTCCGGCCCGCTGATCGAGGCCTACCTGGCCCGGGGCCCGGTGCCGCGCGCCGAGGCCGGGCGGGCGCTCGGGGTGATGCTGCGGTTCCGCTGGGCCGTGCAGGCCGACTACTTCGCGCGCCGCATCGCGAACCACGACCTGACCGGCATCGACGGGCCCGCGGAGAACGAGCGTGGCCTCGCGGACGCGCATGCCGGGCTCACCGGCCAGCACCGGCTGTCGGCCAGACGACAGCACCGGCCCGGCGACGTTCGGTAGTCGTAGGAGGTGAGCCCGGACCGGCGGAGAGGGATCCCCAGGTGAGTGCGACCACCGACGACGTCCGTGACGGTGCGACGGTCCCCCCGCCGATGGTGTTACCGGAGTTCCGGCCGAGCTGGTGGGAGACGGGTCTGCGGGCGCGGGCCGACGCGGGCGTGCTCGGTGTCTTCCGGGAGCTGCCCGGTCTGGTCCGCAAGGCCGTGCGGGTCGCCTGGCGGGCTGATCGGCTTCGGACAGGGCTGGTGACCGGCGCGACGGTGGTCGCCGGGGTGATGGCCGCGTTCGGGCTGCTCGCCACCCAGCGGGTGCTGATCGAGCTCTTCGCCGGCGGGCCGACCCCGGACCGGGTGCGCGCCGCGCTGCCCGCGCTCGCCTGGCTGGCCGCCGCGACGGCGATCCGCGGTGGACTGGGGATGGTCGTCGGGTACGGCCTCAACGGGCTGACACCCCGCGTGCACCTGGCCGTGGAGCGGGAACTGTTCGAGCACACCACCGCCGTCGAGCTGCGGGCCTTCGACGACGACGGGTTCTCCGAGGGGATGGAGCGGGCGACCCGGGGCACCGAGGCCACGATCGAGCTGGTGCAGAACACGATGAACCTGTTCGCCGGGGTGGTCAGCCTGCTCGCGGTCACCGTCGCGGTGGTGACGATCCACCCGCTGCTGCTCGCGGCGCTGGTGGTGGCGACCGTGCCGACCGGGTTCGCCGCGCTGCGCGCCGGGCACGTCCGGTTCCAGAGCTATCTGGCCAGCTCGACACGGCGGCGCCGGCAGTGGGTGCTGCAGCGTCTGATGGCCGAGCGCGACTCCGCGGCGGAGCTCCGATCGTACGGATTGCGGAACTTTCTTCTTCGTCTTTACGACCAGGTGATGGGGGCGCAGATCCGCGAGGAGCTCGCCGTGGCCATCCGGGTGACCAGGACCACCAGCGTCGGCGCGGCGATCGGTGGATGCGCGCTGGCCGGCGTCTATGTGCTGCTCGGACTGCTGCTGCTCGACGGCCGGATCCCGCTCGCGGCGGCGGCGACCTGCGTGATCGCCGTGCAGGCGGCGCAGCGGGCGCTCGCGCTGGTCACGTTCCAGGTCGACCGGGTCTACGCCTCCGGGCAGTTCTTCAACGAGTACGTCCGCTTCCTGGACACCGCGAACGGCTATCTCCCCGTGACCGGCGGCGCCGCGCGCTCCGGCCCGGACGGGTTCACCGAGCTGGCCCTGCGCGAGGTCAGCCTCCGCTATCCGGACCGCGACCGGCCCGCCGTCGACGCGGTCACCATGACCATCCGGGCCGGACAGACGATCGCGCTGGTCGGGGAGAACGGCTCGGGTAAGTCCACGCTCGCCGCGATGATCGCCGGACTCCGCGAACCGACCGGCGGGACTCTGATCTGGAACGGACACCCGTACGCTGAATGGAACCGTGACGAGCTGCGCGAGCGGATCGCGGTCGCCCGGCAGGACCACTACCGGTGGCCGTTCAGCGCGGGCACCAACATCGCGATGGGCGGCATCGGCCCGGGCAGCGCCCCGGACGCGGACGCCGCGCGGATCGAGGCCGCGGCGCGCCTCGCCGCCGCGCACGAGATGATCGGTGAGCTCCCGTACGGCTACGACACCCTGCTCGACCGCACGTTCAAGGAGGGCCAGGACCTGTCCGGCGGCCAGTGGCAGCGGATCACCGCGGCGCGCGCGTTCTACCGCGACGTGCCACTGCTGATCATGGACGAGCCCTCCTCGGCGCTCGATCCGCGGGCCGAGGACGCGCTGTTCCAGGCGTTGCGGGCCCGCCAGGGCGTCACCACCACCATCCTGATCACCCACCGCCTCGCCAACATCACCCACGCCGACCAGATCGTGGTGCTGGACCGCGGTGCCGTGGTCGAGGCCGGCACCCACCGTGAGCTGATCGCGGCGGGCGGCCTCTACCAGCAGTTGTTCACCCTGCAGGCGTCCGGCTACGCGGCCTGACGCCCGACCGCACATGACATGGGGGAGTTTCCGTGACCGACGTGGTGCTACGACCGATCGAGGACGCCGATCTGGACGCGCTCTTCGAGCAGATGCGGGACCCGGAGTCGGTCCGGATGGCCGCTTTCACCGCCAAGGACCCCAGCGACCGTACGGCCTTCGACGCGCACCTCGCCACGATCAGGTCGGCGCCGGACGTCACCCACCGGGCGATCACCGTCGACGGCCGTTTCGCCGGCACCATCGCCAGCTTCGTGATCGAGGGCGACACCGAGGTCACATACTGGATCGGCCGGGAGTTCTGGGGCCGGGGAATCGCGTCCCGGGCCCTGGCCGCGCTGCTGGAGATCGTCCGGGTCCGGCCGCTGTACGCCCGTGCGGCGAGCGACAACGCGGCCTCGCTGCGGGTACTGGAACGGGCCGGCTTCGTGATCACCGGCACCGACACGGGCTTCGCCAACGGCCGCGGCACCGACACCGAGGAGACGATCCTGCGCCTCGACGCCACCCCCTGACACCTCTCACCGCCCGCGCACTCTCACCGCCCGCGCACTCTCACCGGCCGCGCACTCTCACCGCCCGCGCATCTCTCACCGCCCGCGCAGCCGGTCCCTCTCGTCCGGCTGGCGCTCAGGCCTGACCCCGCTGGCCGATTCCAGCGGGATCGTCACCGGCGGGGTTCGTGGCTGGCGTTCACGGGTGTCCCTGCTGGTCAATTCCGGCGGGATTCGGTGGTAGGCGTTCTCGGTCATGGTCCGGGCTGGGCCCTGCTGGCCGAGTTTGATCGACATTTCATGATCACCCGCGGGGGTGATCATCGTGGCTGGCGTTGAGGGGTGTGTCGGCGGGCTTGAGGGACCTCTGGGTGCCAGCTCTTCGGGCGTGGCTGGCGTTCACGGGTCTCTCGGAGCGCCTGAGACACCCCGGATCGCCAGCCGACGGGCCCGAGGCACCCCGGATCGCCAGCCGATCGGCCGAGACACCCCTGGGCCGCCGGCTCACCGCCCGTGGTGTACCGCCCGGCCGGTCCACGAACGAACAGATTTGACCAGCAGGGGCTGGGGTGTCTCGCAGGGCCTGAGACATCCCTGACGACCAGCCAGAAAGGCCCGGGGCTAACCCGTCGTGAGGTCGGTGAGCAGCGTGCGTAGCCAGGGCCGGCGGATCGCCGGGTCGCGGCCGGCGGCGCGGGCGATCGCCCGGCGTCCGGTGCCGCTGCGGCCGTAGGCGACCAGCGCGGCGGCCTCGGCCAGGGCGTTCCGGGTCTGCTCGTCGCGGCCGGGGCCGTCGGCCTCGGCGGCCCACAGGGGCGGGCGGAAGGAGCGGGTCAGCTTCGCCTGCTGCTCTCCGAGGTACGTCCAGACCCACGGCGTCAGCGAGACGTTGACCACGGCGGTCGCGGGCAGCTCCCGGGTCCAGGCGGCGTGCTGCTGCCAGCGGTACGCGTTCGGGCTGGTTTTACTCCTGCTGGTGACGCCGATGAAGCGGAGCTTGCGCCGGATCACCGGCCACGGCTCGCGCTCCTCGTCGACCCAGTCCCGCAGCAGGGTGAACAGGTCGGTGAAGGTGTCCCCGGCGTGCACCACGTCGACCATCACCGCCGGTCGTTCCCGCCGGGCCAGCGCCCGCGGCGTCAGCCCGGCCTCGGTGAGGAACCCGCGGCCCTGCTCCACCTCCGCCGGGGTCAGCGGCGGCCGCCGCCACCGCGATCGCCGCCAGCTGCCGCTCCGGACCGCGAACCGCGCGAACGACAGCGGCAGCCGGTAGAGCCGGGGCGCCTCGGCGCGGGCGGCGCGGGCCTCGGGGCGGGCGGCGGCGCGTGTCTCGGGGCGGGCCGCGAGCGCGCCGCCGAGCAGGTCGAACATCGAGTCCAGCGAACGGCCGACGAAGTACAGGTCGCCGTGTCCGCTGCGGGCCAGTACCTTCCCGGTGCACGCGACCAGGTCGTCGAGGAACCACAGGTCCGGCGGCGCGGCGCCGTCGAGCAGCGAGCCCAGTTGATCCGGTGTGACCAGGTCCCACCGGAACGGTGCACTCACGCGGTGGCCTCGTGCCGGGGCGGGCCCGCGTTCGCCGGAGTGGAACCGTCGGCGGCGGCCTGAGCCAGCGTCGCGCCGAGGAGAGGAGCGAACTTCATCAGATTCTCACCGTACGTGGCGAGGACGCGGCCTCGGCGTACGAAATGCAGCCCGTCCTCGAGGTCCGGGTTGTGGGTGCAGTGCACCCGGGCGATCGGGCGCGGCTCGACGAACGGCAGGTGCTCGCTGACGTAGGCGGTCAGTAGCTCCAGCGATGCCTGCTCCGCCGCCTCGCGGCCACCCGCCCAGCTGACCAGCGACGAGTCGACGTCGCCGCCGACCGCCCAGGTGCCGGGGGCGGCCAGGTGCTGGTAGGTGCCGAGCTCGCCGTCCGCCGGCTTGGTGATCCAGCACTGGAACGGCTCCGGAGCGCCCGGGCGGATCGGGTAGCTGACCCGCAGGTGGTGCTCCAGCGCGGACGGGATGTCGATCAGGGCGGACGTGCCCTCGCCCGCGCAGATCACCGCGGCGTCGAAGGTGGACGCGTCGGGGCCCGCGGTGACGCGTACCCCGGAAGGGGTTTCCTCAACGGCATCCACGTGAGCCGGGCGCAGGCGGGTGCCGATCGCGCCGACCAGGAACGTGCGGATCCGGTCGACACGGATCACGCCACCGGCCGGATCGATCAGCGCCGGACCGCTGAAGTCGCGGGCCGGGAGCCGCAGCAGCGGGGAGCCCGCCTCGACCACCTCGTGCGCGGCACCGGCCGTGGCCATCGCGGTCGCCCACTCGGCGGCGTGCGCGCCACTGACCACGGTGCCGACGTCCTCGACGAGCGGGGTACCGGCCAGCTCGCTCCACTCGGCGAACAGCGTCCGGGACCGGGCGGCCAGCTCGACCATGTCGGGGAACGCGTGCGCCAGCCGGAAGATCCGCGTGTCCCCGGCGGAGCGTTCGCCCATCGGCTCGCCGGCCTCGTAACACTGGACGTCGATACCCTGCCGGAGCAACGCGACAGCCGTCGACAGCCCGACGACCCCACCACCGATCACCGCGATCTTCATGCCCGCCGACGCTATCAGCGCTCATCGCCGCCTTCTATGCGTCGGGCGTCATACCGCAGAGGCGCAGGGTGCTGTCCGGCACAGCGCCTCCGCCTCCGCCTCCGCCTCCGCCGGGCTGAGGCCGCGGCAGGGCTGAGTCGACTAATCTGAGTCGGTGTCCGATCCGCCGTGGAACCGCGGTGCGCATGCGGTCTATCCGGGGAGCTTCGACCCTTTCACCGAGGGGCATGCGGACGTCGTGGCGCGGGTCCGGTGCCTCTTCGACCGCGTCACCGTGCTCGTGGCCGTGAACGGGGAGAAGCAACCGGCCGTCACGATCGAGCAGCGTTCGGCGGACCTGCGCCGCTCGCTCCCGGCGGACTGGGACGATGTGACGGTGGTGGCGTGGTCGGGGCTGACGGCCGAGTTCTGTCGTCGGTACCGGGCGGGCGTGATCGTCCGCGGCGTCCGGAACACCACCGATCTGCAGCAGGAGAGCCGGCTCGCGGCGATGAACGAGGGCCTGGGGATCGCGACGTTGCTGATCCCGGCGCGCCCCGGGCTGGCGGTGGTCTCCTCCACGGCGGTGCGCGCTCGTCACGCCTGACCGGCCCGGTTCCCGGTGACACCGCGCTCGTCCGCCGACAGGCCGGTGACCAGGGTGTCCACCAGCAGGGTGAAGCTGTCATCGAGGTCGTCGGGGAGACCGAATCCGCCGGCGGACTCCAGCGCGGCGAAGCCGTGCAGTGCCGAGCGCACCACCCGGGCGGCGTCGACGCTGCGGGAGTGACCGAAACCGGCCAGCACGTCGTACAGGATCTGCAGGGCGTCGGTGCTCACCCGGAGGTCCTCCTCGTCGCCGGGTTCGGGTGCCCGGATCGAGGCGGCGTAGCGGCCCGGGTGGTCGAGCGCCCAGCGCCGGTACGCGTCGGCGAAGGCGCGGACCGCGGCCGGGCCGGAGAGCCCGACGGCGGCCCGGGACAGCGTGGCGCCCAGCTCCCGTTTGGCCTGGACGGCGATGCCGCGGCGGAGTGCTTCGAGGGAGGCGACGTGCTTGTAGAGCGACGGCGTGCGCACGCCGAGGCGTTCGGCGAGCAGGCCCATGCTCAGGTTGGCGAAGCCGATCTCGTCGGCGAGTGCGGCCCCGGCGGCGATGACGGCAGCGGGGTCGAGGCCGGCCCTAGGCATCGGCGTACGCCCGGAGGAAGGTCAGGATCAGCGCGGTGGTCTCCTCCGGGTACTGCGCGTGCGGGTAGTGCCCGGCGCCCTCGACCATCGCGAGACTGCCCCGGCCGTCCGGCAGTTCGGCCACGATCGCGGTGCCCTCGGCGCGCGGGTCGGCCCAGTCCGGGTCCAGCGTGCCCTCGATGATCAGGACCGGGCACTGGACGTTGCCGAGCTGGGCGCCGGCGTCGGCGGGGGAGGCCTGCATCATCTTCTGCAGCGCCTTCATCCGCCCGGGCTCGCTCAGCATGGCCGCGGTCCCGGCGATCTGCGCGTCCCAGTCGGCGGGCTTGCGGCCGGGATAGGCCAGGTCGAGGTAGCTCTTCCACGAGTTCAGGCTGCCCAGCATCGTGCCGGCAATGCGCATGAAGCCTTTCCGGTACGCACGGTGCCGCAGATCGCCGAGTGTGACCCCCTGTGCCCGGGTGAACGGCGCCAGCTCGACGACTCCGGTGATCAGGCCGGGCGCGGTGGCCGCCGCGATGGTGGCCGCGCCGCCGGAGATCGAGTGCCCGACGAGAACCGCCGGCCCGCCGAGGTGCCGGATCAGCGCGACGAGGTCCCCGGCGATGTCGGTCCGGCTGTAGGACGCCCACCCCGCGCTCGACTCACCGGCGCCGCGCAGGTCGGTCGTGGCCACCCGGTACCCGGCCGCGACCAGCGCCGGCGCCACGAACCGGTACGCGTCCCGCCCGTTCCCCATCCCGGGCGCGAGCACCACCAGCGGCCCTTCCCCGGCCACGTCGTACGCGATCGTCCCACCGTCGACACTCAGCTGCTCGGTCATCTCGTTCCCTCCAGGCGCTCCGGCTAACCTCGTTAGCTAAGAAGCTAATGGCATTAGCCAGCCCCGTCAAGCGACGTTCAGCCCCGTCAAGCGACGTTCCAGTGCGCCGGCAGCGGGCTCTCACCGATCGTGCAGACCGAAGTCGCCGTCCCGGACCGCGTTGCGCTCCCGGCAGCACGGGCGCCGGCGTTGGGTCGACGCCGTCGACGAGCTCGGCGCCTTCCTGGGCGGAGTGCTGATTGCGCGCGCTTGATACCTAGAACTACTATGCCTCACAGTCCTAGGTATTGCAGTTCTCGGTGAGGAGGGCTTGTGCGGATCACCAAAGACCTTGTCGCGGCCTCGGCGACGCCCCTTGTGCTGGGGATTCTCGCCGAGGGGGAGAGCTACGGGTACGCGATCCTCAAGCAGATCAACGAGCTCTCCGGTGGCGAGCTGGAGTGGACCGAGGGGCTGCTCTATCCGCTGCTGCACCGGCTGGAACGACTCGGCTACGTGGAGGCGTACTGGGAGAACCCGCCGGAGGGCCGTAAGCGCAAGTACTACCGGATCACCGACCCGGGCCGCGCCGAGCTCGCCGAGCAGCGGCGGCAGTGGGCCACGGTGGTCGACACCCTGCGCGGTGTCTGGAGCACGGCACAGCAGATCAGGCCGATCGCGGCACCGGTATGGGAGGCAGGGCTTTGACCGTGGAGAGTGACCACGACAGTGATCTGGAACGCCAGATCGCCGAGTGGCGGGCGTACATGCAGCGCCGCCCCGAGCTGCACGACAACGACGCGGCCGAGCTGGAGGACCACCTCCGCGAGCGGATCGGCGACCTGACCGACGCGGGCCTGCACACCGACGAGGCGTTCCTGATCGCGGTCAAGCGGATGGGCAGCCTCGACGAACTCTCCCGGGAGTTCGCCCGGGAGCACTCCGAACGCCTCTGGAAGCAGCTGGTGCTCCCCGGCGACCAGGGCGCGCCGGCGACCGCGAAGTCCCGCCGCGAACTGCCGGTCATGATCCTCTTCGCGGTGCTCTCGGCGATCGCCATCAAGATCCCGAACCTGTTCCAGGCGGAGCACACGTTCTACGAGACCAACGTCGGCCTCTTCGCGCTGATCCCGCTGGCCGGCTACTTCGTCTGGCGGCGGCAGGCGAGCATGCGCGTCGCCGGGGTGCTCGCCGCGCTGTTCGCCCTCGCCGCGGTCGCCGCGAACGTGTACCGGCTCGCCGACGACTCGTTCTCGATCGTGCTCACCGGCATCCACCTGCCGATCGCGTCGTGGCTGGTCGTCGGCCTCGCGTACACCGGGGGAGACTGGCGGTCGAGCAGGCGGCGGATGGACTTCATCCGGTTCACCGGCGAGTGGTTCATCTACGTCGTGCTGATCTGCCTCGGCGGCGGCGTGCTGACCGCGTTCACCGCCGGCACGTTCAGCGCGATCGGCCTCGACGCCGAGGACTTCATCTCCACCTACATGATCCCGTGCGGCGGGATGGCCGCGGTGATCGTGGCGGCCTGGCTGGTCGAGGCGAAGCAGAGCGTCATCGAGAACATGGCGCCGGTGCTGACCCGGGTCTTCACCCCGCTCTTCGCCGTCACCCTGCTGGCCTTCCTGATCGCCGCGATCTGGACCAACCACGGCGTGGACGTCGACCGCGACGCGCTGATCCTCTTCGACCTGCTCCTGGTGGTCGTCCTCGGCCTTCTCCTGTACGCGATCTCGTCGCGCGACCTCACGGCGAAGCCGGGTGTCTTCGACCGGCTGCAGCTCGGGCTGGTGGTCTGTGCCCTGCTGATCGACGTCCTGGTGCTGATCGCGATCACCGGGCGGATCACCGGGTTCGGCTTCACCCCGAACAAGACCGCGGCCCTCGGCGAGAACCTGATCCTGCTCACCAACCTGGCGTGGTCGGCCTGGCTCTTCGTCGGCTTCCTGCGGGACCGGATGCCCTTCGCCAAACTGGAGAACTGGCAGACCGGCTACCTGGCGGTGTACTTCGCCTGGTCCTGGGTGGTGGTGCTGGCCTTCCCGCCGATCTTCAACTTCGCCTGATCACCTCACGGAGGTAGACTCCCGCCTCGGTCGAACGAGGCGGGAGTCGATGGGCGTACGAACGGTGGCGGATCTGGCCGCCCGATTCTTCCCGGCGCCGGACGACACCTGCCCGACCTATCTCGAGGACTCCCACTGGGAGCCGATCGTCGACGGGGTCGCCTACTTCCGGGAGCTGGCCGGGCTGCTCGACCGGGTCGGGCGGGGCGACGCGGTCTACATCGCCGGATTCCAGGCCGACCCGCGGATGGACCTGACCGGGCGGGAACCGGGCGACCCGGAGCACCGGCCGTTCACCGACATCCTGGCCGAGAAGGCCGTCGACGGGGCCGACGTGCGGGTGGTGCTCAGCGCGGCCGAGTTCTCCGGCGGCGTACCGTGGCTGCCCTTCGGGCCGTTCCGGGCCAATGTGGCGGCCGCGCGCGTGATGCGGGCCTGGCTGCCCACCACCCGGGACGCCGGCCAGGCGCCGCTGCGGGACCGGATCCTGCTGGACTGGTCCGGCCCGGCGATCGGCTCCAACCACCAGAAGATGGTCATCTTCACCATCGACGGCACGGTGACCGCGTTCGCCGGTGGCATCGACCTGTCGCCCAACCGCTGGGACACCGCGCCGCACAACCGGCTCCGGCTCGGCCCGCACCGGTGGGGCTGGCACGACGCCGCCGCGCGGCTGCACGGCCCGGCCGCCGGGCGCGTCTGGCAGACCTTCCGGATGCGCTGGGAGAACGCCGCCCAGCTGCCGCCGCGCCGGATCGCCCGGCACCTGCCGCGTAACCCGGTCACCCTGCTGCGGGAGGGCCTCACCACGGTCAACCCGCCGGACACACCGGTCGAGGTGCCGCCGATCCCCTCGCAGGCGGCGCGACCGGGCACCGGTGTCGCGGTGCGGGTGCTGCGGTCGTACCGGCCGTGGAGCGTACGCCGGAAAGGCTGGTGGTGGGACCGGTCGGCCCGGCTCCGGCGGCCCGCCGCGCACGAGGTCTACAACACGCTCACCGCCGGTATCCGGGCCGCCCGGCGCTACATCTACGTCGAGGACCAGTACTTCTACGAGTCGCTCGGCGGCGACCGGCACTACGAGCTGTACGGCGATCTCCGGGCCGCGGCCGCCCGCGGGGTGAAGGTGATCCTGGTCGGATCAGGGCGCCGCGACCCCGCCGACGGCGGCGACAGCACGGTCGCCCCGGTCCTCACCGGCGACCTGCGCCGCCACGTGATCGACCCGCTCCCCGCCCGGGACCGGCTCAACGTGGTGATGTACCGGATCCGCGACATGACGGTGCACAGCAAGCTGATGCTGATCGACGACGTCTTCGCCAGCATCGGCTCGGCCAACTTCTTCAGCCGCTCGATGGTCGGCACCGACAGCGAGCTGACCTGCGCCATCGTCACGGCCGGCGACGCGGTGACGAACCTGCGGGTCACCCTCTGGGCCGAACACCTGCGCACCCCGGTCACCGACGAGCTGCGCCCGCACCTGACCGACCTGGACACCGCCCTCGGCATCTGGCACGACGGCTGGTCATCCACCGACGGCGCCCCGGGCATCTGGCGCAGCGCCGGTTCCCCGGCCGGATTCGTCCCGTCCGAGCAGGTCCTGATCCGAGCCCGATACTCCCGCCGTTTCGACCAGCTCACCTGACGGACGCCGGCCGGTCGGCTGGGCCTCAGGGGTGCCTCGGGCATGATCAGGCACCCCTGGTCGCCAGCCGGGACCGTGCGCGGTGCGGGTCAGGCGATCAGGAGGCGGAGGCCGAGGTCGGCGGCGTCGAGAGTGGTCAGGTCGCGGTTGCGCTCGGACCAGCGGCCCGAGGCCAGGTCGTCGCGGAGGGTGGTCACCACGCGGTGCTCGACGGCCGGGCCCAGGCGGGTCCAGACCGAGACCGCGCGGCGGACCCGCTCGTCCAGGTAGGACCCGGGACGGCGCCAGTACGCCTCGAGGAGGCCGTCGGCGCAGTCCCACGGGATGAGGACCGGCTCGGTGCGGGCGCCGATCGCGTCGACCAGGGCCGAGAAGGTGGGCAGGCCGGTGAAGAGGCCGGTGAACTCCGGCAGGTAGTCGCGGGTCAGCCAGAAACGGTCGAGCCAGCCGGGCGTCTCCGCGTCGAAGGTGAGGACCACCACCCGGCGGGCCACCCGGCGCAGCTCGCGGAGGCCGGCGACCGGGTCCGGCCAGTGGTGCAGGGTGCTGATCGCCATCGCGGCGTCGAAGGAACCGTCCGGGAAGGGCAGGTGCTGCGCGGCGGCGGCCACGCACCGGGCGGTGCCGGCGGGACGGCGGGCGCGCATCACCCCGGACGGCTCCACCGCGGTGACCTCCCGGTCCGGTGGCTCGTAGGAACCGGTGCCCGCGCCGACGTTGAGCACCGTGCGGGCGTCGCCCAGCGCGTCCCAGATCTGGGCGGCGATGCGCGGCTCGGTCCGGCGGGTGGCGGGATAGGCGGAGCCGATGGTGTCGTACAGCTGCGTCGCGGGTGTGGGCCGGATCGTCATCGACCGTGCCTCCAGGTGGGTGAGGGCCGCGGCCGGGCGGCGGGCGCGGGCCGGGTGACGGGTACGGGCAGGGCGGCGCGTGCGGGGTCAGGTGGACGAGCGGGTGACCAGTTCGGTGCCGGCCGCGGCGGTGGGTGCCGGGGGAGCCGGGCTGCCGGTGAGGCCGGCGACGATCAGCTCGGCGCGGCGGCGGGCCACCGCGTGCAGGTCGAAGCGGACGGTGGTGAGCGGCGGGGTGACGACCGGGGCGACCGGGATGTCGTCGACGCCGATGACCGCCAGGTCGGTGGGGACGGTCAGGCCCCGGGCACGGGCACCGGCGAGGACGGCGACGGCGGTCTCGTCGTTGAAGGCGCAGACGCCGGTGACCTGCGCGGCGGTCCAGAGGTCCACGGCGGAGGCGGCGCTCTCCGGGTCGAGGCCGACGGTCGCGGTCACCGGGGCGGGCAGACCGGCGGTGGCGCAGGACCGTTCGACGCCGTGCAGCCGCTCGCCGGTCATCGCGGTGAAGCGCGGGTGGGCGGGTAGCGCGTACCCGAGGCGGCGGTGTCCGCGACTGATCAGGTGGTCGGCCTGCAGGCGGCCGACCGGGAGCATGGGTTCGGTCTCGTCGGGAGCGGTGAGCGGCAGGATCACCTCGGCGCCGGCGCGCTGGAGGGCGCGCACCGTCTCCGCCGGGAACGGGGTGAAGCCGGTCACCGCCGTCGCGCCGACCGTGGCGCAGACGTCCGGCAGCGGGCGCCCGCGCGCCGAGGCGAGGTGGGTGACCAGGGCGAGGCCGTTCTCGGCGAGGGCGGCGGCGAGTTCCTCGGTGAACCGGCTGATGCTCGCGCCGATCGGCAGGTCGGGGACGGAGAGCAGCACGATGTCGCTGCGCCCGGCGGCGAGCGAGCGGGCCGTGCCGTGGGGACGGTACTCCAGGCGTTCGGCGACCTCGAGGATCCGGCGCCGGGTGGCCTCGGGGATCGACTGGCCCGGCCGGTTGTTGAGCACGTAGCTGACGGTGGCGCGCGAGACACCGGCCTCCCGGGCGACGTCCGCACTGGTGGTGCGTTTGGCGGGGCGGGTCATGGACTCCGATGGTAGTGGGCACCCTCGTTACACAGCTGTTACGAAACGAGGTCCAGATCCCGTGGCGGCTTGCTTGCGCGCGTCAGTGAAGGACGGGGGCCGGGCGCCCCTCACGCGGGACGGACTGCCGGCATGCGGGTACCGACTGCCGGCATGCGGGTACCGAATCAGCCGGCAGGATCACCCCTCAGCACCAGCCGGGAACCCCGTTCGGCGAGGGCGGCGGCGGCCAGCAGGAGGACGCTGCCGACGATGTCGAGGACGTAGTGGTTTCCGGTGGCGAGCACGTCCGCCGCCATGACCAGCGGGAACAGCCAGGCGACCGGTGCCAGGCGCGGATGGGCGACCGCGATCGCGTACGCGCACCAGAGCGCCCACCCCACGTGCATACTCGGCATCGCCGTGAAGTGGTGCGGGCTCGTCCAGCTCTCCCGGGCAGCCTGCCCGGCGATATCGTACCGGGCGACCACGTCGACGACCCCCACCAGCGCGAACCGGGGCGGCGACATCGGCACGGCCCAGTAGACAAGCAGCACGAGGGCCATCATCGCCACCATGGTCCGCCGCACCCGCCGGTACACCTCGGCACGCCGGACGAACACCCACAGCAGCACACCGAGAACCACGACGTAGTAGAGCCGATACAGGTAGACGCCCGCCCGCCCGAGGGCGGGACGGCCGACCAGCCAGGCGTTCGCACTCCGCTCGACGTCGACGTGCAGCACCTGTTCCAGCTCCTGAAGCCGTAGCGCATCGGTGTGCGCCGCGACCGCGTCCGTGCCGACGAGCCCATCGAGCTTGATGAAGACCAGAAACCAGAGAAGCAGAAAGACCAGTTCCTTGAGTACGCCGACCCGGCCCGCTCTCCCCGCCCGCGCCTCACCGTCGTGATCGGATACTGCCCGGCATCTGGAGTTCACCCGCTCCTTGTAGCAGATCTCAGCCCGACGGTGGGGTCAGCGGCGCGGTGGAGCCGGTGGCGAGGGCCTCGCGGACGCTGGTCAGCGCGGCGCGGATCATCGTGCCGTAGTCATCGGTGGGGAGGACGTCGACGGCCGCCTCCGCCGCGGCCAGGTGCTGCCGGGCCTCGTCCGGGTGGCCGGCCCGGCGGTGGACGTCGGCCAGGTTCAGGTGCAGGGACGGGAGGAAGGCGCGGGCCTGCCATGAGGCGTCGTAGGAGCGGGCGCGTTCGTCGGTCAGGCCGGGGAACGCGGACAGGGCCAGCGTGTCCCAGTGCAACTCGTCCTCGACCGAGTCCTGCAGGTCGGCCAGGTAGTGGGCGATCGTGCACCGGTGCAGTGCGTCCCCGGTGCTCGCCCAGAGGCGCTCCAGGATCACGCGTGCGCCGGCCCGGTCGCCGGCGACGGCCGTCTCCTGTGCCCCGCGTACCTCGTCCATCACGGTGTCGGTCACTGCTCCTCCTCCGAAGTGTTCCCAGCGGTCGGAGCACGAGCATGGGTGCTCGACCAGGTCGAGGGTCAAGCCCTTCCACGCGTACGGAAAACGGCTGGTTCGGGTCGGGTGGGTGTGGCACGGTGGCGCGGCCGGAGTGTGGGGGAGGGGTGTCGTGCACCGGGAGATCCGGGCGGACTTCGACGCGGAGACGATCGTGATGTATCAGGCGTATTCGCCGGTGATCGCGGATGCGGCGCTGGCCGCCGGGCGGTTCGTGGAGCCGTTCTCGCTGCGGCGGATGACCTGGATCAAGCCGTCGCTGCCCTGGCTGATGCACCGCAGCAACTGGGGTGCGAAGGCCGGGCAGGAGCGCATCCTGGCCGTGCGGATCACCCGGGTGGGCTGGGAGAAGGCGCTGTCCCGGGCCGTGCTCACCGCGCCCGAACCGGCCGTGCACGGCAGTGCCGCGGCCTGGAGTGCCGCGTTCGCCGGGGCCGCGGTGCACGTCCAGTGGGATCCGGAGCGGTCGCTGCGGGGTGCGGCGCTCAACCACTACAGCATTCAGGTCGGGGTGGGCCGCGAGCTGATCCGGGAGTACGCCGACGAGTGGGTGGTCGGGCTGACCGATCTCACGACGACCGTACAGAAAGTCGCGAAGTTGATCCGGAGCGGTCAGGGTGACCGGGGCCGGAAGCTGTTGCCGCCGGAGCGTCCCTATCCGGTGAGCCAGGAGGTCGCCCGGCGGATCGGAGCCGGCCGGTGACGGCGGGGAACACCGTCACCGGCACGGTTTTCCGGTGCCGCTATTCGGTGAAGGCCTTCACCGAATCGGCGACGCCGCCGTTGCGGTTGATGCCCACGAAGAAATCACTGCCGATGTGCGTGATGTCCTCGATCTCGTCGGCCAGCCCGTTTCCCGGAATACCGATGTCGCTCTCCACGTCGGTGCCGGACCAGTTGTACTGGTAGACCCAGTTCCACGCGGTCTCCGGATTGGTGTCCATGATGATGGACTTGGTGTTCCAGATGTAGTTCGCCGAGCAGTCGATACCCTGGTCGGAACGGCTGTCGTGAATCGTCAGGTCGCTGCTGACCAGCGTCCAGCCGCTGGTCAGCGCGCCGGAACCGGCGTGCGTCCACAGCTTGTTCAGCCGTCGGGCGGCGTACTTCCCGGCACCGTCGGCGGCCGTCGCGCTGTAGCAGAAGCCGCTGATGTTGCCGGTCGGCAGGGTGACCTCCTCGGTGTCGCCGAAGGTGCCGTCGGAGTTGAGGTGGACGATCGTCACCTCATCGCTCGGAAAGGCGGACTGGCTGCCCTGCGCGGCGATCAGGGCCGGCCCGCCGCCCCGGTAGTCCGCGTTGTAGGCGAGGTCGTTGCCGTGGCCGAGCTCCGGCATCGAGGTCGGCGCCCCGGTGCAGGTCCAGGTGCTGCCGCTGCGGGCCCACCGGGAGAGGACCGGCTCGCCGTTGCTCCCCCTGGAGAAGATGATGTACAGCGTGCCGCCCGCGCCGGTCACCATGCCCTCCAGGACCGTCCGCCCGGCCCGGCAGGTGCTGCTGTTCGGGATGTTCAACACCTCCGCACCGCTCCGGTCGGTGGCGGCGTAGGCGGGCGCCGTCCAGGTGATGGCGATTCCCGCCGAGAGTGCGAGCACGGCGGCGGCACTCGATATCTTCGTCAATTCTGCCTCTTTCTCAGGTTGGGCGGAGGCAGCGTAACAACCAGTGTCCACCGTCTATTCGTGTGCTATTCAGTCGATATTCACCAGAATTCGGTAGTGCGAACAACCGTCATCGGTCCTGTGCGACGTCATTCGCAGGAGATGGAGTTGCGAAGGACCTCGGCGAGGTCCTTCCGATCGATGCGGTCCAGGGCTGCGGGTAGCTCGGGCAGCCGGTCGCGGACCTCCAGCCATTCCCAGAGAGCGCGGGCCGGGACTTCGGCACGGAACTGAGCCTTGGTGTGTGGTGGGATGTCCAGCAGGTCGGCCAACTCCTCCCAATCATTTGCGAGCTTCCTGATGAAGGCGACTTTGGCAGTTCCCGGAAACGTCGGCCGTACCCTCGCGGGCCTTTCCGTCCGGGGAGCGGGTGACGGCGTGATCGTTGGGGCCTCGCCGGATAGCCCTGCCGATGTCGTCCGAAGGCTGGGCGTGCGGACATGGGAGGGCGGTGTCGCCTGATGCCTGGCGCCGGGATTTGCGTACCCACGGGCGGCGAGGGCTGCGACTTCGAAGAACCACCACCGGTCAGCCAGAGCGTGATCAGTGTCGGCGGTGGTGCGGAGGGCGGAGGCCGTACGCCTGCGGGGAGCGGGGCAGGTTGAGCGGGCCGTCGACGCGGAAGAACTCGCCCCGGTGGTCGATCGGGCGCACCCGGTCCTTGCGTGCGTGGATTCCGGCCGCCTTGTCGGCGATGATCGCGTCGTCGGTCCAGCTGTCCCAGAGCTTCGTGGCGACCTGCAGGAACTCGTCGGCGCGCTGGTAGCGCGTACGGTGAAGCGGCTGGTCCTGAAGTCCGAAGTTGCGGGCCGCGTCGTCGCCGGCGGTGGTGACGATGTTCCAGCCGGCGCGGCCAGGTCCAGGCCGTTGAGGACGCCGCCCTTGCCGCTGAAGGCGCGGTGCAGGTTGCGTACCCGGACCGCGGGCCCGGGCCCGGTTTCGGTGCCGGTGCCGGTGGTCAGTCCTTGAGCGTCCGTCGCCACGACAGCACCCTCCGTCCGATCAGGCGTACCGCGGTGTCGGCCAGGTAGCCGAAGACGCCGTAGATGACCAGGCCGACGACGATCACGTCGGTCTGGCCGTACTGCTCGGCGAGGGTGATCATGTGGCCGATGCCGCTGACCTCGTCGCTGCTCGACCACGACCAGTCCGAGCAGCGACGAGGTGACCGCGAACCGCATGCCGGGCAGGAAGCCGGGCTGTGCGCCGGGCAGCACCACGTGCCGGACGAACTCGCCGCGCCCGATGGCGATCGTCTCGGCGAGTTCGGCGTACTTCCCGTCGATGCTGCGCAGCCCGTTGTGCGTGTGCACGTAGATCGGCGCCAGGCTGATCAGCGCGATGGTTACGATCTTCATCTCCTCGCCGATCCCGAACCACGCGATGAAGAGCGGGATCAGTGCGAGCGTGGGGATCGAGCGTTTGATCTGGATCGGTCCGTCGAAGATCGACTCACCGGCCCGGGACAGACCCGAGACCACGGCCAGGAGCACCCCCGCGAGTACGCCGAACCCCAGGCCGAGCACGGCCCGCCGCAGCGACGAGAGGATGTTGCCGAGCAGATCGTGGTCGGTCCACTGCTTGCTGACCCAGCGGCGCCACGTCGACGGCCCTGGTGCCCAGCGAGGTCACGTACGAGTCCCCGGTGCTGGTCAGCTCGACGAGCTGGACGTCCTTGCGGGTCAGCCCGGCCTTCTGCAGCACCCGGAGCACCAGCGCGCCCTGTGCCTGGCCCGCGCTGTAGGCGATCTTCTTGCCGCGTAGGTCGGCGAGCGAGTTCACGGTGACGCCGGGCGCGACGCCGAGCCGGTAGACCGGGTTCTCCAGCGGGTCGATGGTGACCGACTGGAAGACGATCTTCGTGGCGGTTCCGGTCCAGGCCGCGAAGAGTGACGGGATGTCGGCGACCGCGCTGCAGTCCAGCTTGTCGGCCCGGAACGCCTGGATGCTCTGCGGCCCGCCGCTGATGTTGGCCCACGCGACGGTCACTCCGGCCGCGGAGAGCTCCGCCGAGCGCGGCCCCTCGTGGACCACGCCGCCGGTGGCGAACGCGACGTCGACCACGTTGCCCGCGAACAGGTGCACCGCGCTCTCCCGGGCCTGCGCGGCGGCCTCCCCGAAGAGCTGCTCGGCGCGGAGCAGCGCCTGAGAGTTGGTGTCCGCCCAGACCGGCAGCCCGGTGGCCGCGGCGAGCAGGGCGCCCATCGGCACGTCCCGCCAGCCCAGGAAGGGGTGCTCGACGACGGTGCCGTCCGCGGTGTCCACCCAACCGCCGGTCGCCAGGCCCAGCCCGACGATCCGCCGGGTCCCCTGATGCTCCCGCCGGATCGCGGCGATGCCGCCGGTCACCGTCGCCGCGGACAGGCGGGTCACCCGGGCGATCGAACTGCGCGCGATCGGCCCGTGGTGGAGCAGCGCCCGCAGCACGACCGCGGCGGACTCCGGCCCCCGCCGCGGATCCGGTACGGGCAGATCGATGCGCCGTCGACGAACCGGCCGGGGGATCATTTGTCGAGGCTAACCGGGTTTCGTCGCCTTTCGGCGCCCGGTTGCCGGACGTTTCACGGTCGGCAGCGAACCGAGGGGCGTCGATCGGCTCGCTCCGGTCCACTCAGGTCGTATGCTGCTGCCACCGGACGTGTGCGGGCGGGAGGCCGGATGATCCAGGGATTTGTCCCCACGCTGCTGGCCGGCATCGCCGGAGCGTTCCTGGCGGAGGTGATCCGGGCGCTCCCGGCGATCCGCAAGGGCAAACCGCCGCGGGGCTGGGAGCTGGTCGCGTCGCTCTTCCAGGTGGTGCTCGGCGGTGGCGCGGTCCTCTTCGGATGGGACGGGGAGCAGTCGGCCCTGCAGGTGGCGGTGATGGGTGCCGCGTTCCCGCTGCTCTTCGCCGCGGCGGTGGACGGTGCCACGCCGCCGTCCGGTGGCCGGACCGGTCGCGACGTGGCCCGGGGCGGGCGGTCCGTCATCGACTATCTGGCGGGCCGGTTCTGAGCGGAGGCGTCGGTGCTGCTTCCGGGCGACGAGAACAATCCGGTCCTGTACATCGAGGAGCTGCCGCGCTTCCCCGGGCACCGGCCGCTGCGCGTACCGGGGGCGGTGCACGTCTACCTGACCCGGGGGGACCGGCTCTTCCAGCCGGCGGGTGGCTTCACGCTCGGCGAGCTGTGGCTGATCCGGCCGAGCCGGTTGTACGTCGTGGACGTGTCGCCCCACGACGGGCAGGTGTCGCACGACGTGACCAGCGTGTCCGGCGCGGTCACCGCCAGCCTGGTCGTCACGTTCCACTGGCAGGTCGTCGATCCGCGGCTCGTGGTCGCGTCGCACCTGGTCGACGTGATGGCCGTGATCCCGCACCATCTGGGCGCCGCCCTCGACGCCGCGGTCGCGGGGCTCTCCTGGTCGGACGTGGCGGAGCTCAACGTGGCGCTGACGCCGGGTGTGCTGCCGGAGGGTGTCCGCGGCGACGGGCTGGAGATCTTCATGATCCGGGCGGCGGTCGTCTCCCTCGGCGAGGACGCTCCGGCGATGGTGGGCGACGATGCCTGACGACGCGGCGGCCTGGATCGTCGCGTGGTGGTCGAGCCGTACCGCCGACGACTGGCGCCGCTACGCCTGGTTCGCGACGGTGCTGGTGGTCCTCTACTACACGCTCCGGTGGGCCGTGCGCCGGTTCGCGCCGTGGCTGATCGGCCGGGTCCTCACCCCGATCGCCGGTGGACTGGTGCTTGCCGTGTGCGGGTCGCTGATCCTCGCCGCGGCGGTGGTGGCGCTGCCGTTCCGGCCGGTGCGCGTACGGCCACCCGGGCTGCTCTTCTGGGTGGGCGACACGTCCGCGGCCGCGGGGAGCGCGACGAGGCGGGCGGTCCGCCGGCGCGTCGGCGGGCCCACCGCGCTGCGGCGCACCCCTCGGCTGGTGATCTGGGCGCTGTTCGCCGGGATCGCCTGGGCGGGACACGAGGTCGCCTGCGATCAGGATCCCGCGTCGCTGTGGTGCACCCGCCCGCTGAGCGCCGTCACCGTGATCCGCGCCGACCTCTGGGAGTCCGGAACCGATCTCATTCTCGGTCGTTCCTCCTGACGATCCTGCCCCACAGGTCCTCCAGGGGCTCACGGACGTACCGTTCGATGCTCTCGGTCAGCCGCGTCCCGTCGGTGAGATGCCGGGTGACCGGCGCCAGGAACAGACCGGCCCGGCCCACCCCGGCCGCCAGCCGGGCACCACCGCCGACCCCGGGATCCCGGGCGAGTTCCCGGAGGATCGCCCGTGCCGGCCCGCGCTGATCGCGCTGCCCGCCCAGGGCCACCGCCGCCTCGACCCGGAACCGTGGCTCGACCGCCGGGTCCCGCGCGACGGAGACCAGGAACGCGTGGCCCGCGGCGCCCCGGGTGGCCAGCACGCCCAGGGCGCAGGACCGGGCCTCCGGGGCGATCCGGCGATCGTGCACCAGGGACCGCAGCAGACCGTCCGCTCCCGCCGGGTCGTGCACCCGCCGTTTCACGTACCACGCCATCAGGCGCTGGGTCGCGGGCCGCTCGGCGTCGTCCAGCAACTGATCGGATCCGGCGTGACTCAGCCCGGCCCCCTCCAGGGAGCGGGCCGCGAACTGGCGTACGTCCCAGCTGATCGACCGGTCGTGCATGAGGGCGGAGACCGCCGCCTCGATCCGGTCGGGCCGGACCCGGCCGGTCAGCCGGGTCGCGGCGCCGGCCAGGGCGAGCATCGCCTCGGACTTCTCGCGCCGCTCGCTCCGGGTGAGGGCCTCCCTCGGCGCCGACCAGACCCGGGCGATCGCCGGCCGCCGGCTGCGCACGGGTTCGGCGTCCGGCTGCGTCGCCGTGGTGTTCAGCCACTCGTCGGTCAGGTCCCTGAGGGCGTCGACCTCGCTGGTCATCGAGAGGAGCCGGCTGCCCGCCAGACGCGGGTCGACCAGCCGGCCGGCCATCGCCGTCAGCGCGTCGGCGGGCTCGTCCAGGTAGACCTGGGTGGCCATGGTGGCGACCCGGACGTGCGCCGCCGGGCCGCTGCGCGCGATGGCGGCGATGTGCTGCAGAGCGCTGCGGCGTTCGCGGTCGTCACCGGCCTCGGCCAGCGCGCGCAACGCCCGCAGCCGGTCCTCCGCGGAGCGCCGCCCGCCGTACGCGAGCCGGGACAGCACCCGCCGCCCGTGCCCGCGCGCCTCCGTGTCCCCGTCGGCGAGCAGCACCGTGGCGACCTCGATGCGCTTGGCCTCCGGGGTCGCCGGGTTCTCGATCAGCTCGACGAGCCGGGTGGTGTCCGGGGACCGGTGCAGCACCGCCCGGGCCGCCTGGCCGACCGCGCGCAGCGTGCGGGGCGGGGCCGCCGCGGCCAGTTCGACCGCCTCCATGGTGAGATCGGCCAGCACCCGGCCGCCCGGTTCCTCCGCGGAGCCGTCGGCGAGGACCGCGGCGAGCTCCGCGAGCTGGGGGTACTGGCGGTTCCGTCCCGGCTCGGCGAGCGCCCGGACCATCGGTACCGGGTCGTGCCCGGCGTCGGTGTAGGCGCCGAGCGCGAAGAGGGCGGTGCTCGACGCGCCGTGCGCCCTGACCTGGCCGAGCCACCACTCCCCGTCGAGGTCCCGCGCCTGTTCGAGGCCGAAGAGGTACTCGGCGATGCTCTGGTGGGTGAACTCCAGCCCGTCGCCGCGGTGCACGATCAGCCCGGTGCTGAGGATCGCGTCGGTGAGGTGCTGGTCGGTGACGTCCTCGGGGACCGGTACGCCCCGGGCGGCGAGCCACGACCGGACCGCCGGGATGCTGGGGTGCCGGTCGTGCTGGAGCCGCTCGACGGCCAGGTGGGTGACGCACTGCCGCCGGAGCGAGAACAGGGTCTCGCCGAACGCCTCCGCCTCGGCGCCGAGGTCGTGCAGCTGCTGGCGCACCTTGGTGCGTACGTCCGGAAAGGTCTGCCGCCCCTTGAGGAGGGTGTCGACGAAGCGCCGGTAGAGACCGGTGCGCCCCTTGGGCAGCTCGTCGTCGGGGTAGTGCTGATGCACGTCGGCCGCGATCGTGCAGAGCAGCGGGATCCGGACGACGGGCATCATCCGGTGCGCGTCGACCTGCCGCAGGAAGCTGTCCCGGCGCTGCTCGGCGACGGCCGGGTCGCGGAGCTGGTACCAGCGGTGCGCGAACGTCTCCACGGCCGGGCGGTCGAACGGCCGCAGGTTGTACTCACCGAGCCGGTGTGCCTGGTCCACGCCGTGGGCCAGGGACCGCAGGTCGCCGAACTCGGCCGCGCTCAGGACCCGGCTGGAGACCACGAACCGGGCCTGCCCGCCGTAGGTGGCGATGTGCTCGGCGAGGATCCGGATCAGCCGGGCCCGCTTGCGCGGGTCGAAGACCTCGTCCAGACCGTCGATCAGGATCAGCCAGTCGACACCGGGCGCGGGTGGCTTCTCGAACAGCGCCGCGGTGACCGACGAGGCCAGGAAGCCGTGCAGGTCCGCGGTGACCGCCTGGGCCACCGCGTCGAACCAGCCGGCGCCGGTGAGCAGGCGGGTCGCCGCGCAGCGGAGCGCCACCACCGGCCCGATCGGCGGCTCCTCGCCCTCGCCCGGCTGCTCCGGCTGCAACCACCAGGCGGCCGACTCGGCGACCAGGTGCTGGAGCAGGGTCGACTTGCCGCCGCCCGGGCCGCTGACCACGAGGGCGTTGCGATGCCGGTTGAGCATCTCGGTGGCCGGGATGGCGGACGGCTCCAGCGGCGTGGTGCCGCCCCGGACCTGGGCCCGGCTGCGTTCCGTACGGTACGACTCGGCGCGCTGCTCGACGAAGACGGTGGAGAGCGGGACCTCGCCGTCGACCACCTGGTACGGCAGCTCCTCGGCGGCCCGGCGCTGCGCGACCAGCATCCGGTGCAGCGGGCTGCCGTGCTCCGGAAGGTAGAGCATCGGCTTGCGCGGGGTGAACCGGCCGAGGACGCCGCGGACGTGGTCCAGTCGTTTGCCGAAGTCGAGCGCGTCGATCAGCCAGGCGGCCTCCTGCTCGAAGTCGTAGTACTTGAGCATCCCGCAGACCAGGCCGGTGGACTGGTCCACGACCGGGGCCCCGCTCATCCCGGGCACGACACCGGTCTCGACGCTCACCTTGACGAACGGCCCGCTCGGCCCCTCGACCGCCATCCGGACCACGTCGACGGCGGCGCTGCCGACCGGACCACTGTGGTTGAAGCCGTACGCGATGAGCTCGGCGTCCCTGTTCTGCTTGTGCTTGAGCAGCAGTGACCGGGTCTCGGCGATCGGATGGTCGACGTTGGCGTCCAGGCCGATGAACGCCAGGTCGGGGAAGGGGTAGGCGGCGTCACCGCCGTGGTCCGTCGGATAGCGGTCCAGGACCACGCCGGAGACGTCCCGGTCGCCGATCCGGATGCCGACCTCGAGCCGGTTCGCGCCGTCGCGCCGCCGCCGTTTCGCGCCGCCGACCACGTGTGCGCAGGTCAGGATGATGTTCCGGTCGATGAAGAAACCGGTCCCGGTGTGCCGGCCCGACGTGATGTGCACGGTGGCCTGACTCACCCGGTCGAGGGCGGTGGTCGCCGGATAGGACATGAGCCACCTCGTGCCGTAAACCCGTGCGGACGGTCCGAGGCCATCGTATCGAGGAAATTCCCTGGTGTGGCGGGCGTCCCACCTGCGCCGGACGAGCCTCAATCCCTAGTAATTCAGTAGGCTATTTGTTAGCGTCCCGGATATGGCGTCACCGCCTCGCTGACACTGGAGGAATTGCCATGACCGATCTGGCCCAGCCGACCTTCCCGACCAATCAAGACCTCGATCCGGTACGTCTCCGTCAGGCGTTCGGCATCTTCCCCAGTGGCGTGGTGGCGGTCGCCGCCCAGGTCGACGGCGTGCTGGTCGGTCTCGCGGCCAGCTCGTTCACCTCGGTCAGCCTCGACCCGCCGCTGGTCTCGTTCTCCATCGCGACCACCTCCAGGACCTGGCCGGACCTGCGGCGCTCGGCGCACCTCGGGATCACCATCCTGGCCGAGGGGCACGGCACCCTGGCCCGCCAGCTCGCCGGGCCGCCGGAGTCCCGCTTCAGCGACGTCGAGGTGGCGCTCAGCGCGGACGGCGCGGTGACCCTGCCGGACGGGCTGGCCCAGTTCGACACCACCATCTACCGCGAGGTGGAGGCCGGCGACCACACGATCGTCCTGCTCCGGCTGCACGCGGTCCAGCACGCCGACCACTCGCTGCCCCTGGTCTTCCACCGCAGCGCCTTCGGCCTGCGCGCCTGACCGGGGTGGCCGGCCCGGGCTCCCTTCTGCTCCGGCGACAGCCATTGACCTTGACCCAAGGGCAAGTCCCAGGATTACGCCATGACGATGACGGGTGACCACGCTCCGCGGCCCGCGGAGGATTCGCGGGAGCGGTGGCTGCGCTGGGTGCTGCTGCCGGAGCAGTTGCGCTGGGTGCCGTTCCCGCGGACGCCGGCCGATCACGACGCGGTCCGGGCCGGTTCCGGGCTGGCCGGCGGTCTCACCGGGGAGCAGCTGGACGTGCTCGCCTCCTGGTGGCTGCGGCTGCCCGCGGAGACCCCGGCGGCGCGGTCGATGCTCGGGGCGCTCGGGTCAGTGGCGGAGGCGCCCGAGGGGACGCCGCTCCATCTGCTCGGGGAGCTCGCCGCCGGGCGGCTGGAGCGGACCATCGCCGTGGTCACCGTGGACGGGACCGTGGCGCACTTTCAGCGGCCCGGCGGGTTCGAGGACCCGGCGGTGGTGCTGGTGCAGGTGGGCGACGGGTTCGTGGCGGCCGAGCGGATTCCGGAGGCCGAGCGGTTCGTCACGCCGGGCAGGCCGGCGCGTGCCGGGGAGTTCCTGCCGGTCTGGTGGCTCAACCAGGGCGGGCCGGAGCGGGCCGTGCGGGTCGGCGACCTCGGGGAGCAGGACCTGACGCGGCTCGGCGACTTCCTGGTGCGGTATGGCGGTGGCCCGGCGGCCGACGTGGACGCGTGGGCGCTGCGGGAGCTGGCCGGCCGGACCACGGGGCGCGTCGCGCAGGTCACCGGCGTACCCGAGGATCTGGAACCGGGAAGCAGGCTGCGCCTCACCCGAAGTGGGGAGACCTTCGCCGCGCTGGTCCTGGACGGTGGCGCGTTCCGGCTGTATGCGCGGGATGAGATCCGGCAGCTGAGCGGGGACGAGTTCCGGCGGTTCTTCGGGGCGCCGGGCCGGACCGTGGTGCAGACGGCGGGGCCGGTCGACGTCGCGCGGCCCGGGGCGACCGAGCCGGCGCCGGTGAACGAGTCCCTCGCACCGCGGATGCTGCCGGTGCCGATCCAGCGTGAGCTGGCACGACGGGCGGCCGGGACGGCACCGCAGGACTTCAGCTGGGGCGAGTGGGGGCAGATCGCCGGGCTCCACGGGGTCTCGACGGCCCGGGCCGAGGAGTTCGCCGACGCCGTGGTGCGCGGCTGGCCGGACCGGAACCTCGCCGACCGGGTCCGCGCCGAGGTGGTGGCGGCGTATGGCCGGGTGGGCGAGCGCGACACCACCCGGGAACTGATCAGTCCCGGTCTGCGGGTCGGCGCGGTGCTGGTGACGATCGACGTGGGCGACCTGGCGGACGCCCGGCACCGGCTCGCCTCCGAGGTGGAGCGGGTGTCGCTCGGGTCGGTGGCACACGCGCCCTTCGACCACTACTACGCGTCGCGGCGGATCACCTCGGGCGGCCTGGCGAACGGGCGTTCGCTCACGCTGCCGGGCACCACGGTGGCGATCGACGGCCTCTACATCAAGGGCGTCCCGATCGTGGTGATCGCCGGGCTGCCGCTGACCGGGGGCTCGTCACAATCGGTCTACGCGTCGAGCGCGCGGGAGGCGATGACCTGGCGGCAGCTCTACCACACCGGCACGCTCTCCTACTTCGCGTCGCCGGGCGCGAGCGTCCGGGTGCTGGACGCCGCGCGGGCCGAACTGCACCGGCAACCGGCGGAGCTGGTGCTCAGCTTCCCGATCGACGACGCGCCGCTGGTCTCCCGGCCGCCGCGGACCGGACCGCTGATCGCCCTGCCGGACGGTGCGACGCGACAGCAGCGGGACGCGTTCGCCCAGGCCATGTGGCATACGTACTTCACACCGGCGGGGTTCCCGCGGCCCACCGCGCTGATCGACCGGGTCACCGCGATGGCGCCGCAGGTGGCGGGCGAGGTGCACGACCTGTTGCGGGAGCGGATGCTGCTCGCGGTCGCGCAGGAGGTGTTCGGCCCGGCCTGGCTGCCGCGCGACCTCAAGCCGAGCGTCACGTCGGACAGGTCGGTCGCTCTGGAGGTCCAGGCCGTGCCGTACGCCGTCCAGGAGGTCAACCAGCAGGCGTACTACTTCCAGCTGGACCGGCGGAACCTGCAGATGCTCGGCAGCGGCGGCGGCTCCGGGGGCAGCTTCGGTGGATCGGTGATGGGCAAGGTGGCGCTGGACCTGCGCACCAAGCGGGTCAACGTCGCCCCGCTGACCGTCGCGGGTGGGCTCTTCCGGTCGACGGCCCGCGGCCCGGAGAACTACCACGGCGCCGGGGCGTGGTACTGGCTCGCCGAGCAGCAGGAGAAGAGCCGCCTCTACGAGTTCAGCACGAACCTGACCATCCGGCTGGACTCCTCGCTCCCGCTGACGCTCGCGCCGGGCCAGGAACCCGTGGTCACCGGCCGGGTGGTGACGTACTTCCAGGTGTCGCAGCACGACATCGCCCGCTTCGAGCACCTGCTGCGCACCGCGGTGGCGGACGGGATCGTCGCCCGCCCGCAGAGCGACAGCGGGCCGCTGCGGCACCCGCCGGCGTTCCTCTCCCAGGGGATCGGCGCGTCGCAGCCGGACGTGGTCAGCGCCTCGTCCCGTCTCGCCCCGGCGGTGTGGCGGGCGATGCGGGACGAGGGGGTGATCGGTAGCGGGCAGGCGTTCAAGCGCGAGGTCTGGACGACGTACGGGCCGGCCCAGGTGCTCTCCGACATCAGCGCGCTGCGGAGCGACAAGGGGCTGCCGATGGCCGCCCTGCACCGGATCGGGGACGACCGGTGGGAGCTGGTCAACGCGGTCGTGCACCTGCACAACGGCACCGACCGGCCGGCGGCCAACCGGCGGGAACGGGAACGCTCGGACCACTATCCGATCTCGTACACCGGACACGGGTTCGGGCAGCACCTCGCGCCGGGCGTCGCGGGCCGGGTCCGCGAGGACGTCAGCGTCAACTACGGCGACGACGGGAAGAACTACGGCGAGCGCGGCCAGTACGACTACAGCCGCACCACGGGCCGTGACCTGGGTGTCTACAGCAACGCCTGGCGGACCAACGGCTGGATCTACGACGGCGCGCACTGGGCCTTCACGTACGACGGCCGGTTCAGCATCGCCGTACAGCGGACCGTGATCGTCGGCCTGCCCACCGGCGGGGTGGTCACGGGGCTGCTCAAGGCCGGGACCGTGGCCGCGGTGAACCTGGCGGCGCGCCTGGGTCGTGAACAGGAGACGCCACCGGCGGGCCCGGCGGCGCCGGTGATCCTGCCGACCGACGTCCGCTACCACGTCGCCGAGCCGCTGACCAGCGCGACGCCGGTCGCCACGCCGCCCCGGCCGGGGGCGCTGGTCCGGGTGGTCCGGGAGCCGCGCCCGCCGGGCGGCACCAGGCTGGAGAAGCGATCCGGGTACCGGGTGCACCGGGCACCCCTGCGCGAGACCGAGCTGGGGCCGAGGTCGGCGTACGACACCCGGGACCTGTTCGTCGAGGCGTACCGGTTCGACGAACTGGAGAAGCAGATCTGGCGGATGGCCCGGTCCGCGAAGGTCGACCCGATGGCGGTCGGCGCGTTCCACGTGCGGATGTTCAACCAGGAGTTCACCGTCGAACTGCTCCGCGGCCAGGACCGGACCCGGTACGTGATCCACGAGGGCGGCATCCTCGCCGACAAGGAGATCACCGCGGCGCTGCGGTTGACCCTGCACGGCGCGGCACCGGAGCCGGGCGTCGCACCGATCACCCTGCAGCCCCTGATCGGCGCGGACAGCGAGCCGTCCATCGGCGGGGCGGTCACCCGCTCCCGGGCACACAACCTGATGCTCAAGGCGGGCGAGTTCGGCGGGCCGTCCGGGCCGGACGGCGGGATGAGCGGCGGCGCCGGATTCACCCGGACGATCAGCGCCCGGTCCCTGGGCGAGGCGCTCAGCAGCACCCCGATGATGGGCGTCTGGCTGGTGCAGGAGGCCTGGCCGTACCGGATGTACAAGGCCACCGCCCGGTGGGACATCACGCTGCAGCACCGGTTCGTCAACCTGGTCGGCGGGACCCCGATCCAGCTGGCGATGAGCCAGATGGTCGTCGAGCCGGGCGTCCGGTTCTTCCGGCCCGAGCCGCGCGCCCTGCCGGCGGCGCCGCCCGACGGCGTGCCGGCCGTGCTGCACCGGGACCAGATCCGGCCGTTCGCCGGGACCGAGGACATCCTTCTCGCCCGGCCGGACACCCTCACCGCGCCCGCGTTGCGGCTGCTCAACCAGCACGCCCGGTTCGCGCTCGGGAAGGACTGGGAGCTCGTCAACGTCGACGGGACGCCGCGGCTCGCCCAGCAGCGCGCGCTGCCCGAGGCCCTGGAGGCCCTGATCAGCCGGGACGTCCTGGTCGGCGAGGGCACCACGCTGGGCTCGACCGGGCTCGGCTACCGGGCGGCCAAGGAGGTGCCCACCGGCGTACGCCTGGCCCTGCTGATCCTCAAGGGCACGCGTGACCCGGACGGGGAAGGGTTCGCCTACCGGTACACCGGCAGCGGCGAGCAGGCCGCACGGTACCGGGTGCTGTTCGCGTCGCAGGTCCAGCGCGCGGTGAAGACGAGCACGGCGGGGTACCGGCTCTGGTCCAACCCGTACGGGAGCGCGGGCGGCACCGAGGTCGATCAGTTCAACCAGGGCGGCGCGGACCGGTCCAACGCGTACATGACCGGCGAGGGCGAGCTGCGGACGGTCCGCGTGTTCATGTTCCCCAAGGCCGACCGGAACCACCACTACGGCGCCCCGATGGACGTCGAATTCCGGCTCTACACCGCGTTCCTGCCGTCGGCGACGCTGACCAGCCTCACCCTCGGCGGCGCGAACCTGATCACCAACGCGCTGGAGGGGCCCGCCGACGCCCGGAACCCGGTGGCGGTCGAGAACGCCCGGGTGACCGAGCACGTCATGATCCCGGACCAGGTCGTGCCCCGCGACGGCGACCGGCGGCCGGAGGCCCGGTTCGTGCCGCGGGCGTGGCCGGCCGCCGGCGGGACGATCGACGCGGTGCTCGGCGCGATGAACGTCGTCCCGTTCCCGCTCACCCCGGAGGACGTCGCCCGGCAGAACGTGTCGATGCCGCTGCCGGTGGCCGCGCCACTCGGGGAGGCGTACGAGTGGGTGCAGGCAGCGGCGGTCGGCGCGCTGCCCGACCGGAGACTCGACAGCCACGCGGTCAAGCGGCTGCTCTCCTGGCAGGGCAGCGCCTCGGACGCGCTGCGGGCCGTGCTCACCCCGGCCTCGGTCTCGCTGCACCTCGACCGTCTGGTCGGCAGGGACGGGTTCGACGTGGCCGACCTCTGGGTGAACGGGAAGGCGTTCACCGACAACCGGGGCGAACTCCAGATGTGGGTACGCGCGTACGACGCGCTGCCCCGGGGACACCTCACCGCCAGCGTCGCCGGCGAGCACCTGACGAGCCGGCTTCTCCTGGGCAGCAACGCCAACAGCGAGCACGCCGGGGCGTTCGCGGGGGCCGGGCCGCAGATGCAGACCGGGAACGATCAGGTCGTCGACCAGGTCTACGTCACCCCGCAGGCGGACCGGTCGGTCAGCCACAGCCGGGGGACCCGGGAGCGGCTCCAGCACGACGACACCCGGAGGTGGGTCGACCAGAACTATCACCTGGTGGACGCGAGCCTGCTGGTCGCGATCAGGATCTCCGCGTCGAACGAGCGGCGGGCGTTGCGCGTACCGGAGAACTGGCCGGGACCGGTCTTCACCTGGATGCGGGGCGGGCACACCTACGCGCTCTTCTCGTTGGAGCGGGGCCTCGACATGGCGGTGCACCCGCAGAAGGCGGTCGAGGCGAGGCTGGCCGATCCGGCCGGTCAGCTGCTGCCCCGGGGGATCCGGATGCCACTGTTCTCCGGGGACGTCGCGGCCGACGTGGCGCGGACCCGGGCGGCGTACTCGATGCCGACCTTCGACGGGTGGCAGACGTTCTCCGTGGACGCCTACGACCCGGTGACCCGGACGGTCTCGCGGAGCGTGACCCGGGAGGCCGGCGGACGGCCACGGACCGGCACCGAGACGATGACCGAGAAGGAACTGCTCGACTGGTTCGCGCGGCACCGTTCCCGGCGGGACGAGCCGCTGATCCTCACCGGACGTGCGCCGGCCGAGCGGTTCGTCGAGCGGTTCGGGCACGGCGTCGTGGCGAGCATGGACGACGTCGTCCACGACCGGGAGAACCGGCTGCGGGCGGCGCGGGTGGGGCACCGCATGGACGGCACGGTGGAGATCAAGCCCAGCACGTGGGTCTACCACGCGCCGGACGGCTCGAAGGTCCCGCTCGGCGCCGACCTGGCGACGGCGATCGCGACGATGGTGCCGCCGCATCTGCGCCGGGCCGCGCAGGAGCCACCCGGCGCGTCCCGCCCGCCCGAGCCGATCATCTGGTCCGCCGCCGCGCCGAGCGCCTCCACCGCGGACCGCGCCACCCCGGTTCCGAGCACGTCCGCGCCTGTTCCTCCGGGCACGTCCGTACCTGTTCCTCCGGGCATGTCCGTGCCTGTTGCTCCGGGCACGTCCGTGCCTGCTTCGAGCGCGCCTGTTCCCGATCCGAGCGTGCCTGTCCCGAATCCGTTCTCCGCCGCGGCGCGACGTCAGTCGGAGGTGGCGCCCTCCGGGTCTCAGCAGGCCCGCCCGGCGCAACCGGCGTCGCCGCCGAGCGCCGGAGGCGGGCCCGCCGTGACACCTCAACGCGGATGAACACCGCTCGGTTCCACCGGTGCCCCGACGTGGATGAACGGGGCCCAGAAGGACGGGTGGCCGGCTCCGGCGGTGATCGGTTCCGGCCGGGAGCCGCCGAGGTCCCGTCGGTACGGGGACGCCTCGCGGGCCGACAGCTCGTGGTAGCGGTCCCGGAGTTCGTCCCCGGACAGCACCCGGACCTCGCGCTGGGCCCGGGACAGGGCGATCGCGGCCGGACACCCGGTGAGCAGTTCACGGTGCAGCGCGACCATGGTCAGGCAGGCCACCTGGTCGTGGACCGGCCAGAGGGAGACGACCAGTTCGCGCACCCCGGCGCCGAGGAACGCCCGGGTCAGCCCGACGACGTCGCCCGCCGCTCCGGCCCGGCCGCGGCCGCTGTTGCAGGCGCTGAGGATGGCCAGATCGATGCCGGCGGGGAGTCCGGTGAGATCGGGAACGGTCAGGCTCTCGGTTCCGGCCAGGGCGAGCTCGGCGCTGTAGGGTGCGCCCTCGACCAGGGATCCGTGCGTGGCGAGATGCGCGATCCGGGCGCGGGGCAGGCGGTCGAGGACGGCTTCGCGGGTGGCCGCGCTGCCACACAGGGCTTCCCGGGTACGCAGGCGAGCGACCGCCTCCGCTTCGACCTCCGCCCCGGGCAGCCGGGCCAGGCCCCGCTCCGGGGCATAGGCCGGATTCCCGACGATCAGGCAGTCCCCGGCACCACCCGTCGTGGTCCGGTGCCTCCCGGAGTAGTGGGCATTCTCGCCGGGCCGGACGTCTCCCTCATACCCCGCCGAGTCGGCGTTCCCCGGGCGGCGGAGCAGGGCGGCGGCGGGCAGGTAGGAGACGTCGTGGTCGTCGAAGAGCAGGCCGCCGCCGAAGGGGAGCACGTGCACCGGCAGGGCGGAGAGCCCGCCGTAGGGCACGAAGACCACCCGCCGGTGATCACGCAGTTCGGCGGCGAACGGGTCGAGCAGGAGTTCCGCCAGGGGACGGGCGGCTTCGCGATGGGCGGCTTCGGAGGTCGTACTGTCGGAGACGGCCCGGTGGAAGAGCCGGACCGCCGCGGTCAACCCGGGTGTCGGGGCGTCGCGGCTCACCATGCGCGCGTTGTCGCGGGTGACCGCCCAGCAGGTCAGCGCGTCGTCGAAGGCGTGCGTCTGGATCAGCAGGGTGTCCTCCGGCAGCCGCTCCCGGATCTTCCCGAGCTCCGGTGTTTCGGGCAGCACCCGGCGTCTGCGCAGGTGCGGCGCGGCCCGGATCATCCGGGCCTCGGCCCGGTCGAGTGCGCGTTCGGCCTCGACCATCGCGCTCCGGACATCCTGCGGCGAATCCCTCTCCTTCCCGCTCGCCGACGGCGCCCGCGTCCCGCGGGTTCGGGCGAGCCCCTCGACCGCGCGGGCGAGAGAGGCTCCCGCCCGTTGCCAGCCCCGCACCGCCGCGGCCGCTTCGCCCACCGTTCCGGCTCCGGCGGCGGCGTCGCTCACCGTTCCGGCTTCGACGGCGGCGTCGCCCACCGTTCCGGCTCCGGCGGTGGCGGCGCCCAGCGCTTCGTCTGCGGTGCCGGCCGGTGCTTCGTCGTCGGTGGGTGCTTCGTCGTCGGTGGGTGCCTCGTGGCGGGTGGTGCCGGACGTGATGAGGTCGGTCAACGAAGCGGCGCGGCAGCGGTCGGCGAAGCGGAACGCCTGGTCCAGGTGGTGGGCGGAGCCCTGCGCGGCCAGGGCGGTGTGGGCGCGGACGGCCGTGGCGTAGAGGCCCGCCACGGTGTTGTCGTCCGTGGCGGTCACCCGGAGTACGTCGCGGGAGAGCCGGCCGAGATGCTGTTCGAAGAGGGCGATCGCCGCGGCGGCGCGTTCCGCGGCGGGGGCGGGACGGCCCGCGCCGAGCAGCGCCTCGGCGTGCCGGGCCGCAGGCTCCCAGGGGCGGTCGAGGGTGCCGGGATCGACGGGCGGGGACCGGTCGATGACGGCGAGGGCACGGTCGTACCGGTGCAGGCGGACCAGGATGTTCGCGGCGATGTCGGGGTGGACGCCGCCGAGGAACGGCTCCAGGATCGCGGCGGCCTCGTCCCGGCGGTGCATCGTTCCCAGCACGGTGGCCCGGTGCAGCGGGGTGCGCGCCACGTCCAGAGCCTGACCGAAAAGGGACGCCGCCTCGTCCGGGTCGCCGCGCAGTCGGGCGGCGACGCCGTCGTAGAGCGGGATCAGCACCTCGGTCTCGGCGAAGGCCTCCCGGACCGCGGCGAGCGCGTCCTCGGGGAGCCCGTCGGGGACACCGGCCAGGAGCCACTCCAGATGGGCGCGCACGTCACGCAGGGTCACCGGATCGCTGGCCGCCGCCGCGTCCCGGTCGGCCCGCAACACCCGTTCAGCGAACGTCGCCCATTCCCGTACGTCCTTCCTCAGGTCCGTCCGCGCGCTCTCCCGTCCGCCTTCGCCCACGTTCGCCAGCCCGGCTCCCTGTGCGTTCTCCCGCCCGGCTCCCTGCGTGTGCTCGTGTTCGGCTTCCTGGGCGTCCTGCTGTTCGCCGGGCGTGTCCTCCTCGGTCGCCGTGCGGGAAGCGGAGATGCCGAGCATGGTCCAGACCAGGGCGGCCTTGCGGTAGTTCGCGCCCACGTACAGCTCGCCGCGCTCCCGGTCGAACGTGGCCGCCTCCGCCGTCGCGCCGACCTGGCTCCCGATCGCCTCCGCGAGACCCAGCGCCGCCTCACCGCGCGGTACGTCGTCGGCCCGCCACCGTGCCGCCTTGGCATAGCAGAGGCGGGCCAGGCCACGGGCGTACGAGAAGCTTCCGGAAGTGGTGGCCCAGGTGCCGATGCGCCCGGCGATCCGGTCCCGGTCGATGGACTGATCGGCGCCGATGTGGGCGAGTGCGTGATGCACCGCGATCAGCATGCCGAGCGCGCCGTCCGCCCCGTCCTCGGCGTGGACCGCCGCCGTCTCGAGCAGCGCGATCGCCTGATGCGGCCGACCGGCGGCGAACGCGAGCCGCGCCCGGCGGACACCGACGGCGGCGAGGCCCCGGGCCGAACCCGTGCTCCGCCCCGCGGCACTCGCCGTCGTGGCGTAGAGCCGTTCCGCCATGGCGTAGTGACGCTCGGCGGCTACCGGGTCCAGCAGCGGACCGAGCGGTCCACCCGTGCCCGGCTCCAGACGTTCGTCGAGCAGTTCGGGGTGCCGCAGCGGGTGGGCGGCCCAGTCCCCGGCGGCCAGCAGGCAGGCGGCCTGGCCCGGTCGGTCCGGATAGTGGGCCCGCCCGAGCATCGCGCGGCCCTGATCGGTGAAGCCCGCCCGGGTCAGCAGGTCCGCGAGGGCGAACATCGTGCTCGCGAGCACCCGCGGCTGGTCGGCGGGGACCTGGGTGGCGATGCGCTGAACCTCGGCCACCATCGGTACGGCGAGTCCCCGGCTCACGGCGATGACGCTGCGCCGGCTCGGCAGCGCGGCGGCGAACCGGACCAGCAGGTGAGCCGGGCTGCCCGGCGGCGCGTCCACCGCCTCGTCCGGGATCTCCAGGCGGTCGACGTCGAGGTCGTCGAGCCCGGACGCGCCGGTCCCGCCGGGGAACCAGTTGCGGTCGTACACCTCGGCCAGGTGCCGGAGCGCCCCCGCCACCGGCGACGCTTCCACCTCCGAGAGCAGGCCCAGCGCCCGTCTCGGTTCCCCGGCGTTGACCGCCGCGGCCGCCCTGACCAGCGGATCAGCCGACCGCAGATATCTCGATAAATCAACCCACTCTTCGCGAAGCACAAGCGACAGCAGCATCGACCCTCCCTGCCCCTGCCTGACGGACGCGCTCGTCCGTCCGCGTGCCCGTTCGTCCGCGTGCCCGTTCGTCCGCGCGCTCGCCCGTCTGCGTGCTCGCCCGTCTGCGTGCTCGTTCGTCCGCGCGCGCCCACCCGAACGCGCCCGCCCGAACATGCCCGCGCAGAGGTGCTCATCGCGGTCTGCGGCGTTGCGGTCCAGCGAATCTGGGGCGGTGCGTGTGCACGAACGGTGCGGGCTGGACCGATGGGCGCACATGAACGGTGCGGGCTGGGCGGTGCGGGCTGGGCTGGGCGGTGCGGGCTGGGCGGTGCGGGCTGGGCGGTGTGTGTGCACGAACGGTGCGGGCCGGGCCGCGGGTGCACACGATCAACCCGGAACAGGGGCGGTGGGCGGACTTGATCCGTGATCGTGTGCGTGGGCAGCCGTCAGGGGGCGGGTGCGCCTGTCGGGGCGGGCGGGAGCGGGGGAGATCACCGGAGGTGTTCGTCACACTGGGTGAAGGGTGGGCGTCGGTAGGGTTGGCGCATGGTGCTGATGTACGAAGCCGTGCTGTTCGACTGTGACGGGGTGCTGGTCGACTCGGAGAAGATCACCAACGGGGTGCTCCGGGGGATGCTGCACGAGCTCGGCTGGGCCGTCTCCGCCCAGGAGTGCTTCCGGCTCTTCGTCGGGCGGGCGCTCGTCGACGAGGTGCACGTGATCGCGGCGCACACCGGGTTCACCGTGACCGGCGCGTGGATCGCGGAGTTCCGGCGGCGGCGTAACGACGCGCTCGCCCTCGATCTGGAGGCGATTCCCGGTGCGGTGGCCGCGGTGACCGAGATCGATCGGCTCTTCGGTGGCAACGTGGCCTGTGCCAGCGGCGCGGACCGGCCCAAGATCGAGCTGCAGCTGACCAAGGTCGGGCTGCGCGGTGTCTTCGGGGGCAAGATCTTCAGCGGGATGGAGATGCCCCGCAGCAAGCCGGCCCCGGACGTGTACCTCGCCGCCGCGGCGGCCCTCGGGGTCGACCCGGCGCGGACCGCTGTCATCGAGGACACCCCGACCGGGGTACGCGCCGGGGTCGCCGCGGGCGCGACCGTCTTCGGCTACTGTCCGCCGGGCAGCCCGGCGCACAGCGAGCCGGAGGTGCTGCTCGCCGCCGGGGCCACGCACATCTTCACCAGCATGGCGGACCTGCCCGGGCTTCTATCAGAATCGGACACGACCGGATTCACCGCCCTCAGCGAAGGCGGCGCGGCGCTCCCTCTGTAAAACTGCTCAACGTGCACGAAGCTATGGGGGACGGGGAGGTCGGCCGGGACCTGGCGGCGGTGGACTGGTCCTCGACGCCGCTGGGGCCGCCGGGGGAGTGGCCGCAGAGTCTGCAGACCGCGGTCGGCATCCTGCTCACCTCGAAGTTTCCGATGTGGATGGCGTGGGGGCCGCGGCTGACCTTTTTCTGCAACGCTGCATACCGGACGGTCACGCTCGGCAGCAAGTATCCGTGGGCACTGGGGCAGCCGGCGAGCGCGGTCTGGGCGGAGATCTGGGACGACATCGGGCCGCGGATCGAGGGGGTGCTCGCCACCGGGGAGGCCACCTGGGACGAGGGGCTGCTGCTCTTCGTGGAGCGTTCCGGGTACCGGGAGGAGTCGTACCACACCTTCTCCTACAGCCCGCTGCGGGACGACGACGGGGCGCTGGTCGGCATGCTCTGCGTGGTCAGTGAGGAGACCGACCGGATCCTCGGCGAGCGCCGGATGTCGACACTCCGGGATCTCGGATCGGATCCCAGCATCGTGCGTACGGAGGAGGAGACGCTCGCGTTCGCGGCACGACAGCTGGAACGCAACGCCAAGGATCTGCCCTTCACGCTGGTCTACCTCGACGAGCCGGACGGCGGGGCGCGACTGGCCGCCGCGACCGGTATCGACGCCGGTCATCCGATCGTGGCGGCGCTGGCGACCGCCGAGCCGGGGCTGGTCGACCTGGCGGGCGAGGGGCCGGCGGGCGAGGGGCCGGCGGGCGAAAGGCTGCCGACCGGTGACTGGCCGGAGCCGCCGGTGCGGGCGCTGACCGTGCCGATGCCGCCGTACGGGTTCCTGGTCGCCGGCCTGAACCGGTACCGGGAGCTCGACGAGACGTACCGCGGCTTCGTCGAGCTGGCCGCCGGGCACGTGGCCACCGGGATCGCCGCCGCCCGCAGCTACCAGGCCCAGCAGCGGCGCGCCGAGGAGCTGGCCGAGCTGGACCGGGCCAAGACCACCTTCTTCTCCAACATCAGCCACGAGTTCCGTACGCCGTTGACCCTGATCATGGGCCCGGTGGAGGAGCTGCGGGAACGGCTGAGCGGCGGGGACGACCGGGTCCGCGAGGAGCTCGACGTCATCCACCGCAACGGGCTGCGGCTGGGCAAGCTGGTCACCACGCTGCTCGACTTCTCCCGGATCGAGGCCGGGCGGATGCAGGCCCGCTACGAGCCGGTCGACCTGGCGCTGACCACCGGGGAGCTGGCCAGCGTGTTCCGGTCGGCGATCGAGCGCGCCGGGCTGGCGTTCACCGTGGACTGCCCGCCGCTGCCGGAGCCGGTGCACGTCGACCGCGGCATGTGGGAGAAGGTGATCCTCAACCTGCTCAGCAACGCGCTGAAGTTCACCTTCGACGGCGGGATCCACGTGCGGGTCACCCGGGAGGACGACGAGGCCGTGGTCACCGTCGCGGACACCGGCGTCGGCGTCGACGAGCGGGAGATGCCCCGGCTCTTCGAGCGCTTCCACCGGATCGAGAACGCGCGGTCCCGCTCCAACGAGGGCAGCGGCATCGGCCTGGCCCTGGTCAAGGAGCTGGTCGGCCTCCAGGGCGGCACCATCACCGCGGCGAGCACACCGGGCTCGGGCACGAGCTTCACCATCAGGCTTCCTCTGGGTACGGGCGACCTGCCCGCCGACTCGGGCTCCCCGCTCTCACCCGCGGGTGACTCGTACCTCCAGGAGGCTCTTCGATGGCTGCCGGGTGAGCCCGCGGAGGTGCCGAGCGGCTCGGGTGACGGCTCGCGGGTGCTGGTCGCGGACGACAATGCCGACATGCGCGACTATCTGACCCGGCTGCTGCGCGGCGCCGGGCATCAGGTGCACGCCGTTCACGACGGGCAGGAGGCGCTCGACACCCTGCGGACCGGCGTGTTCGACCTGGTGGTCAGCGACGTGATGATGCCCCGGCTGGACGGGTTGCAGCTGGTTGCGGCCCTGCGCGCGGACTCGCGGACGGCGAGCACCCCGGTCCTGCTGCTCTCCGCGCGGGCCGGCCAGGAGGAGTCGATCGAGGGCCTGGAGGCGGGCGCGGACGACTACCTGGTCAAGCCGTTCAGCGCGGCCGAGCTGCTGGCCCGGGTCCGCGCGAACGTCGAGCTGGCCCGGTTACGCACGCATCACACGCGCTGGCGGACCGCGCTGATCGACTCGCTGCAGGAGGCCTTCTTCGTCTGTGACGAGGCCGGCGCGGTCATCGAGATCAACGCCGCCTTCACCGACATCCTCGGGTACGGGCCGGAGGGGCTGCCCTACCAGCCGGTACACCCGTGGTGGCCCCGGGAGGAGACCGACGCGGAGGCGTACCGGCAGGTGGCCGCCGCGTTCGCGACCCTGCTCGACCAGGACCGGGGTGCCTACACCATCCCGGTCCGGCACCAGGACGGGCACCGCCTCTGGGTGGCCGCCGCGTTCAACCAGGTCGTCGACCCGGACACCGGGCGCCGGGTGATCGTCGGCACCGTCCGCGACGTCACCGACGAGCACTACGCGATCCAGCGGGAGAGCGCCCTGGCCGGTCTCGGTCTGCGCCTCTCCCAGGCCGACGACCTGCCGGGCGCGCTGCACGGCGTCCTCGAGGAGTTGCGGTCGCTGTGGCAGGCGGAGTACACCGCGGCCGCCGTCTTCGCCGCCGGCGCGGCCGTTCCGGAGATCACCGCGGTCGGCGCCCCGGTACCGGTGGCCCGGGTGCGGACGCTGGCCGAGCTGCGGGACCAGCCGCTGCTCACCCCGGTCACCCGGCCCGCCGAGGGCACCGGGATCGTGATCGAGCACCCCGAGGGCACCATGGTCCTCTGGCTGGAGCTGGGCGAACGCCGGCCCTTCACCGAGCAGGACCAGACGCTGCTCGCCCTGCTCGCCGGGCACATCGGCCAGGGCCTCACCCGGCTGCACCAGATCGACGAGCAGCGCGAGACCGCCCTCGCCCTGCAGCGCGCCATCCTCGGCCCGGCACAGCTCCCGGCCGGTTTCGCGGTCCGGTACGCCCCGGCGACCCGCCCGCTCAAGGTCGGCGGCGACTGGTACGACACCGTCCCGCTCCCGGACGGCCGGATCGGCATCGTGGTCGGCGACTGCGTCGGGCACGGGCTCGGCGCCGCCACCGTGATGGGTCAGCTCCGCAGCGCCTGCCGCGCCCTGCTGCTCCAGCACTCCAGCCCCGCGCAGACGCTGACCGCGCTGGACCGGTTCGCGGAACTGCTGCCCGGGGCCGCCTGCGCCACGGTGTTCTGCGGCGTCCTCGACCCGGAGAGCGGTGAGCTGGTCTACTCCAGCGCCGGTCATCCGCCCGCGGTCGCCGTCGCCGCCGACGGCTCCAGCCACCTGCTCGATCAGGGCAGATCCAGGCCCATCGGGGTACGGTCCGGGGGCCCACGCACCGAGGCGGGCTTCACCGTCTCCGCCCGGGCCACGCTGATGCTCTACACCGACGGCCTGGTCGAGCGCCGCCGCAAGCCGCTGACCGAGGGCATCGCGCGGGCCACCGCGGCGATCCAGGACGGCCGCCGCTCCCCGGTCGAGGAGCTGGCCACCGACGTGATGGACCGGCTCGCCCCGGCCGACGGGTACGACGACGACGTCGCGCTGCTGCTCTACCGCCATCCGGGCCCGCTCGACGTGGAGTTCCCGGCCGAGGCGACCCGGCTCGCCCCGGTGCGCCAGGTGCTGCGGGGGTGGCTCGACCGGGTCGGGGTGGACCGTACCGTCGCCCAGAACGTCCTGGTCGCCGCCGGGGAGGCGTGCGCCAACGCGATCGAACACGGCCACCGCGACGCGCCGGGCGGCCGGATCCGGCTGCAGGCCGCCGCCACGGTCGAGGAGCTCCGCCTGATCGTCACGGACAGTGGCCACTGGCGCGTACCCCAGCCCGCCGATCAGGCCCACCGGGGCCGCGGCCTGAAGCTGATGCGTGCCCTGATGAACGAGATCACCGTGACCACGACCATCACCGGCACCATCGTCGAGATGCAGGTAGGGATCCTCTGAGATGACGACCCAGCTCAGCCTCACGACCACGCGCCGCGCCGACGGGACCCCGGTCCTGACCGCCACCGGCGAGATCGACATGAGCAACGCGGCGGACTTCGCCGCGGCGCTGGCGGGGGCGCTCGACGGCGACACTCCACTGCTGGTGGACCTGACAGCCGTCGAGTACATCGACAGCGCGGGGCTCGCGTCCCTCTTCGAGCACGTGGAGCGGATCCGGTTGCTGGCCGGACCGCTGCTGGCCCCGGTGCTGACCATCTCCGGCCTGGCCGACCTGACCACGGTCGACGGTTCCTGACCGCGCCGACGGTTCCTGACCGCGCAGGAACGGCGGGTTGTGGTCGGCCTCACGCCGGGGTGATGGGCATTCCCGGTCCGGGGCCGTACACCGGGGATGTTTCTATGGAGTATCGATATCGATATCGAGGTCGACGGTGAGGGCATCGGCCCGGACGCTGTCCAGCATGGCGCGGTCCACCAGGAGCGAGGAGAGCGTGGTCGTGGCGCTGTGGTGGGCCACCGCGTCGACGCTGTCGAACGGGGACGCCGGGACGAGCGGGCCGGTGCGGTGGCGGTGCAGCTTCTGCAGGCCCTCGTCGAGGGTGAGCGCGGCCACCGCGGCGGCCGGTGGGTCGCACGGGCGGAAGCGCAGGGACGCCACCCCGGCCTCCACCAGCGCGACCACCCCGTCGAACAGCGCCCGGTAGTCCGCCCAGAAGCCGCCGAACTCGTCCGGGCGCTGGTACGCCACGCTCTCCACCTGGTGGTAGTCGAGCGGACCGAGCAGGCACAGGTGCTTGGTGTCCTCGAAGAGCAGGCGGTAGAGCTTCTGCGGCGCGCCCGCCCCGGACGAGGCGAGCGCGGCGACCACCTCGGCGGGGAACCGGTTGACCGAGGAGGTCGCGTGCAGCAGCTCCTCCTTGTTGCGGAAGTAGTAGTAGAGCGAGGGCTGTCGCAGACCGGCGGCCTTCGCCACCAGGGTCATCGTGGTGCCCGCGTACCCCCGCTCGGCGAAGAGGCGGGCCGCCACCCGGATGATCTCGTCGCGGGCGCTCTCCGGCCGGCTGCCGTCCGCGCGCCGCCGGCCACCGGTTCCACCCGCCACGTCATCCCTCCCGCCACGTCGTCCCTCCCGCACTCGTGAAGGCAAACCTATCGGAGCCTCAGACGGCCTCCGTCTGCGGGAAGAAGGGCATCGCCTGCTTGGCGCCCTCCCGTCGCTCATTCCGCTGGTGTACGGCGAACCCCACGACCAGCGAGAGTCCCACGAAGATCGGCGCGCTCCACTGCAGCCACCACGTCCCGCCGGTGAGGTCGTAGACGGCGGCCCGGGGCCAGAGCAGGTTGACCACCATCACCACCTGGAAGGCGACCGCGAGCGCGTTGAGCAGGATGCCCCAGCGGCCCAGCCCGAACAGCGGCTTGCCGTGCTCGTCCACGCCGCCCAGGACCACGCCGTCGCGCCGGTGCCGGATCCGCTCGATCAGCAGCGGGACGGTCACCCCGAGGTAGGCCAGGTAGAGCATGCCGATGCAGAGGCTGGCCAGCGCCGTGAAGACGGCGCTCTGCTCGATGTTGACCAGCAGGACCAGGGCCGCGCCGACCCCGACGACCAGGGTGGCCACGATCGGGGTGCCGTTCTTCGTGGAGACCTTCGACAGCGCGCCGGAGAAGGGCAGCGCGCGTTCCCGGGCCATCGAGAAGACCATCCGGCTGCCCGCGGTCTGGATCGCCAGGGTGCAGACGAAGACCGCGACGGCGACGTCGGCCAGCACGATCCGGCCGGCGACCGGGCCGAAGACCGCGTCGATCACGGCGGGCAGGCCGATGCTGGAGAGGGTGCCGTCGGTCAGGCTGGGCGCCGCCAGGATGCCGCCGAGCAGCAGGAGCATGCCGAGCACGCCGGAGGTGGTCAGCGCGCGGACGATGGTGCGCGGCGTGGTGGCGCGCGGCGCGTGGGTCTCCTCGGAGAGCTCGCCGGCCGAGTCGAAACCGACCATCACGTACGCCGCCATCAGCGCGGACGCGGCCCAGGCGAAGGCGTACGAGGAGCTCGGGTCGGCGGTGCTGCCGGTCGAGTGCAGCACCGCGCCGAACCCGCGCTGCGTGTGGGTGAAGAGCATGACCAGCACGACCGCGACACCGATCAGCTCCAGGACCACGCCGATCGTGTTGAGCAGCGACATCAGCCGTACGCTCAAGGCGTTGACCGCCGTGGTCACCGCGAGCAGGAGGATGCCGAGCAGGACCGCGTTCGCCGCGCCGGTGGGTGAGGTGGGTGTGCTGTCCGCGCCCGAGCCGCCGACGAGCTGGAAACCGGTCCAGATCGCCGGCAGGATCGCCTGCAGCGCGATCGCCGCGGCGGCTGTGGTCAGCACCTGCGCGATGATCATGAGCCAGCCGGTGAACCATCCGAACGTCGGCCCGGCCAGCCGGCTCGACCACTGGTAGATCGCCCCGGAGATCGGGAAGCGCGCCGCGAGCGTGGCGAAGTTGTACGCCACCAGCAGCTGGCCGAGGAAGACGACCGGCCAGGTCCAGAAGAACGCGGCCCCGCCGAACCCGAAGCCGATGAAGAAGAACTGGTCGACGGTGGTCAGGATCGACACGAACGAGAACCCGGCCGCGAACGAGGCGAACGTGCCGACCCCGCGATGCAGTTCCTGCCGGTAGGCACCGGGTTTCAACTCAGCGATGGACATACTTCGAGTTCTCCTTCACGGCCACGCCCCGCGCTCTATGAGGTATAGAAACGCTCGGGCACGGCCGTTTCTGCGGAGAACTACCGCGGTAAATTCCCGGTTTCCGTCCCCTCACCACGCCCGCCGGACGCTGCCGCCGCTTGGCCGGTTTTGATCAACATTTCATGATCAACCATGGGGATGATCTTCGTGGCTGGTGTTCAGGGGTCTCTCGGGGCGCCTGAGACACCCCGGATCGCCAGGTGACCGGCCGACCGATAAATCGGTGGCGCGGCGGCGGGGGCCGTGACAGGTTGAGCGGGACCGGGCATCCACACGCTGACGAGGAGTGACCATGCGAGCGACCACCACGCTTCGGACCCCTTTCCGTCCTATCGTGGAGCCTCGCTTTGTCATTGTTGAACTCGGCATCGTTGAACCTCGGGATCGTCGCGCATGTCGACGCCGGTAAGACCAGCCTGACCGAACGCCTCCTGTACGAGGCCGGGGCCGTGTCCCGGCTGGGGAGCGTCGACGACGGCACCACCCGCACCGACTCGATGGAGTTGGAGCGCCGCCGCGGCATCACCATCCGGGCCGCGGTCACCTCGATCCGGCTCGGCGAGCTGACCGTCAACCTGCTGGACACGCCCGGCCACCCGGACTTCATCGCGGAGGTGGAGCGGTCCCTCGCCGTGCTGGACGCCGCCGTGCTGGTGGTCTCCGGCGTGGAGGGGGTGCAGCCGCAGACCGTGGCGATCTGGCGGGCGCTGCGCCGCATCGGCGTACCCACCCTGGTCTTCGTGAACAAGGTGGACCGCCGCGGCGCGGACGCCGGGCGGGTGGTCACCCAGCTGCGACAGCGGTTCGGGGCGTGTCCGGTTCCGCTCACCGCGGTCACCGGCGAGGGCGGCCGGGCGGCCCGGGTGTCCGCGATCGGCCTGGAGACCGAGCCCGTGGTGGCGGCGGTGGCCGAGGCGGACGACGCCGTCGCCGAGCGGTGGCTGACCGGTGCGCGGGTCCGCACCCGCGACGTGCGCCGGGCGATCCGGCAGGGCGTGCGCCGCGGCCGGCTCACCCCGGTGGTGTACGGCTCGGCGATCACCGGCACCGGCGTACCGGAGCTGCGCCTTTCTCTTTCCGCCCTGTTGCCGCGCAGCATCGGAAGCCCGCCGAGCGGTGCCGCCGGTCTTCCGGGCGCTGCCGGTCTTCCGGGCGCTGCCGGTCTTCCGGGCGCCGCCGGTCTTCCCGGTGCCGCCGGTCTTCCGGGCGCCGCTGGGAGCGACGGTCCGCCGGTCGGCACGGTGTTCGCCGTCGACCGGGACGAGCACGGGCGGCGGGTCTGGATGCGGTTGTGGTCCGGGCGGCTCAGCGTCCGCGACCGGGTACGCCTCTCCGGCGCCGCCCCGCAGACCGTCACCCAGATCGCGGTCAGCGAACCCGGCGGCGTGCTGGTCCGCCCGTCCGCCGGGCCCGGCCAGATCGCCGCCGTCCGGGGCCTCTCCGCCCGGATCGGCCAGCACGTCGGCGACCCGCCCCGCCGGCACCTGTACCGCTTCCCGCCGCCGACCCGTCAGGTCCTCGTCGAACCGGTCGACCCGGCCCGGCGGCTGGCCATGTTCGCCGGACTCTCCGAGCTGGCCGACGAGGACCCGCTCGTCGACCTGCACCTCGACGAGCAGCAGGCACAGGCCGCGATCCGGCTGCACGGCGAGGTGCAGAAGGAGGTGATCGCGGCGTTGCTGGAGGAGCGGTACGACGTGAAGGTCCGCTTCTCCGGCACCCTGACCGCCTGCATCGAGCGGGTCGCCGGCAGCGGCGAGGCGGTGGACCGGATCCGGGAGCGCGGCAACCCGTACCTGGCCGGAATCGGTCTGCGGATCGAGCCGGGCGACGGCTTCCGCTTCGATCCGGGCATCGAGCCGGGCCGGCTGCCCCCGGCCTTCGTCGCCGCCACCGAGCAGGGCGTGCGCGCCGCCCTCCGCCAGGGACTGAACGGCTGGCCGGTCACCGACTGCACGGTCACCATGACGTCGTCGCAGTACTGTCCCCGGCAGAGCCGCCCGCACCAGAAGTTCGACAAGTCGATCTCCAGTGTGGCCGCCGACTTCCGTCACCTGGCACAGGTGGTGGTGACCGCCGCCCTGCGCCGGGCCGGTACCCGGGTGTGCGAGCCGATCGAGCGCTTCGACCTGAACCTGCCCCAGCACCAGGTCGACACGGTGACCGCGCTGCTCGGCCGCCTGGGCGCGGTGGTCCACGACACCACGGCGGCGTCGGGCTATCTGGAGCTGACCGGCGCGCTGCCGTCCGCCCGGATCCCACCGGTGGTGGCCGCCCTGCCCGACCTGACCGGCGGCGAGGCGGTGCTGACCGCCCGGTTCGACCACTACGCCCCGGTCACCACGGCCACGCCGCCCGAGATGCCCCGCCGCGGCCCCGACCCCGGCGACCGGGAGGAGTGGTTCCGTGCGGTACCGCGATGAATCAGTTCTCGACGTACGGCCGGAGGGCTGCGTAGACGTCGTCGGCGGCGGGGAGGGCGTAGAGGGTGCCGCCGTGGCCGCTCCGGAAGGTGGGACAGTCGTATTCGCTGCCGGTGACCTGGACCGTGGCCATCTCGGCGCGGGTCCGGATCTCACGGATGACGATCTCGTAGACGCCGGCCTTCACCGGGACGCTCCCGCCGCCTTCGTACGAGCAGCTGGAGATCTTGGTGCTGTCGTCCGAACGCTCCATGCACCCGACCAGCTCGACGTTGACCGGGTCGGGCGACCATGCGCGCCGGGCCTGGTCCTCCGAGATCTCGTCTGCCGCCGTCAGCCACAGGGTCAGCGGCGAGCCGGATCCGTCCACCCAGAAGAGCAGCAGCGGATGCGGCGGTAGCGCGGTTCGTTCGTGTCCGTCCGGATAGTAGGTCTTGTGGCAGACCTCGCTGAGCTGCTCCTCCGCGACGAGCGCGTCGTGACTGCCGTGGTCGGGCGCGACGGCGTCCCACACCCAGAGCGCGCCCTGCCAGAGACCCCAGGCCGCTATTCCGATCAATACCAGCGTGCCGAAGCACCCGATGCCACCCCGTTGCCGGTAAGCCATGTCCCCTCCGCGTACGGCTGCCGTGGCACCGATCGTGCAGGGCGTCGGGTGCGACAGCCATAGCTATCTGTCCCGGTTCTGTGGCGATCCGTGCCCCGGGACAGATAGCCGCGGCGGTTGGCGGATCGTCGCCTACGACCTCACCCTTGTGGACCGCGACGGCCCTCTCGGTCTACGAGCCGCGGCGGTACCCCATGGACGCGGAGTCAGCCGTCGTAACCCTGGGCTCGTTTGCTCAGGTGGTCGACGGCCACCAGCGCGATTTTGAGATCGATAAGTAACGATGCATCGTCATGCTGTCATCGTCGCTGGCGGACTGCGCCGATGTCCATCACACTTCCGGCCCACTAGACGAGGTCCGCGCAGACGTCGTGCAGACGGCCGTACCGGAGGGTGATGGTCTTGAAGTTGGTGGGGCTGAAGTCGATGTCGTAGACGCCGTGGATGGTCCAGATGCCGCGCGGGATGTTGGAGGTGCCCTCGCGCAGTGGGGCGAGCACCGGGCCGATGACGTGCCAGACGCGGGAGCCGTCCGGGTGGAGCTCGAAGACGGCGCTGCCGCCCGCGTCGGCGTCGGTCGTCGTGCCGGTGGCGAGGTTGGTCAGACGGAAGACCAGCGGGCCCTTGGCGAGCTGCACCTTCGGCGAGCCGTCCGGGTAGGTGGCCACCGTCTTGACCACCACCTCGTCGACGATCGGGTCGCCGTGCACCGCGAAGTCGCAGGTCTCCCCGGCGGCCAGGTCGAGCGTCGGGGACGGCAACGGCTCCCACGGCGACGAGGCGTTCGCCGGGACGGCCGCGGTGACGGAGACGGTGACGACCGCGGTGACGGCGGTCAGTGCGATGACAGGGAGTCTGTGCATGCGCCGATCGTGGGCGGCACCCCTCACCAGAACCTGACCACTACAGTGCGGGGAGTGATGGACTTCCATCTGCTCGGTACGTTCGAGCCGGCCGCCGGTCTCCGGCGTCAGGAGCGCCTGCTGCTGGCGGCCCTGCTGCTCGACGCCGGTCACGCGGTCCCCGTCGACCGGCTGGCCCGCCTGCTCTGGCATGACGATCCGCCCCGGTCGGCGCGGGGGACCCTCCACACGTACGTCGGACGGCTCCGCCGGGCTCTCGGCCCACACGACGTCGTCATCACCACCCGGGGCGGGGGTTACCTGGTCGAACCCGGCGGGCACACGGTCGACGCGCACCAGTTCGCCGAGCGGGCCCGCGCGGCCGCGGCCGAGCTCGACCAGGGTGAACGGGTGCGCCTGCTGGAGGCGGCCCTGGCGATGTGGCGGGGACCGCTGCTCGCCGGCGTCGCCGACGACGAGGCCCGCCACCGGCTCGGCGCCGAGCTGATCGAGCTGCGGCTGGCGACCTGCGAACTGCTGGCCGAGCTGCGGCTGCGGATGGGCCACCACGACCGGGCGATCGCCGGCCTGCGCGGGCCCGCCGCCGAGCACCCCACCCGCGAGCGGCTGGTCGCGCTGCTGATGACCGCGCTCTACCGGGCGCACCGGCAGGCCGAGGCTATCGAGCTCTACCGGGTCACCCGGGAACTGCTCGCCACGTCGCTCGGGGTCGAGCCCGGTGCCGAGCTGCGGGCGCTGCACGGACGGATCCTGCGCAACGACCCCGGCCTCGAGCGTCCCCCGATGCCGGCGTACGCGGTCCGGGTCCACGACCAGTGGCTGCCCTGGAGATCCAGCGGGCACCCGGCGCTGGAGTTCTGCAACACGTACGCCGGATGGAACGCGCCCCGCTCACCCCGCGGAGAATGGCTGCGCGCCTACGCCACGTTCGCCGTCTGGTCCGGGTACGTCGACCTCGTCGACCAGACGACCGTGCACCGGCTCGTCGAACGCGGCAGGGCGGAGACCGCGGCTGCCGGGGAGGTCCTCGCCGAGGCCCGGAACCTGCGCACTCACCTGTACGCCTGCCTCACCACCCCGGACGCGCCGGTCTCGTTCGGGATCGTCGCCGGGTACGCCGAGGCCGCCGCCCGGCACTCCCGTTTCGGCCGCGACGACGTGGGCCTGGGCCGCTGGTCGGTCGCCGGCTCGGCGGGCCTGCGCCTTCCGCTGTACGCGGCCGCCCGCGCCGCCGCCGACCTGCTCGCCGACCCACGGCGGTTCACCGTCCGCCGCTGTCCCGCGGCCGACTGCGGCTGGTTGTACCTGGACCCGAGCGGCATGCGACAGTGGTGCACGATGGGCCTCTGCGCCCCGTCGGAGAGCCGCCACCCCGGCGCGGCCCGTGTCCTCTGCGCCTGATCCCCATGCCGGCGCCGATGATCAACTCGAGGCCTCCCCTCGGCGGCGTGGTGTTCCTGCTCGCGGGGGCACTCACCCTGCTCACGGCTGGGTGCGCGGGCCGGCAGAGCGCCTACTCGAAGCCGGCCTGTTCGGCGAGCCGGGCGAGCGTGAGGTTGTACTCGTAGGACCAGTCGGTGCGCTGTTCGATGGTGCTGGTGACGAGCCCGCCGCTGACGTTGGGCACCCAGTGCGCGAACCGGAGGGGATCGGTGGTCAAGCTCAAACCTCCAAGGAACGGGGCGAGTCGAGCAGCCCCCGGGTACGCAGGACGGGGATCACCCCCTCGCCGACGCGGTAGGCCTCTTCCAGGTGCGGGTATCCGGAGAGGATGAACTCGTCGATGCCGAGGTCGTGGTATTCGGCGATCCGGTCGGCGACCTCCTCGTGGCTGCCGACCAGCGCGGTGCCGGCGCCGCCGCGGACCAGGCCGACCCCGGCCCACAGGTTGGGGGAGACCTCCAGCGCGTCGGTACGCCCGCCGTGCAGCGCGGTCATCCGGCGCTGTCCCTCGGACCCGGACGCCCGCTGGATCTCCTGGGCGCGTGCGATCGCCGCCTCGTCCAGCCCGTCGAGCAGCCGGTCGGCCTGTGCCCACGCCTCCGCGGCGGTGTCCCGGGCGATCACGTGCAGCCGGATGCCGAACCGCAGCTCCCGGCCGGTCTCCTTGGCCCGCCGCCGGACCTGCTCGATCTTCTCGGCGACCGCGGCGGGTGGCTCACCCCAGGTCAGGTAGACGTCGGCGTACGCGGCGGCCACGTCCAGGGCGGCGGGGGAGGAGCCGCCGAGGTAGATCTCCGGCCGGACCGGCGCCGGGATGATCCGGGCGTCCCGGATGTCGTAGTGCTCACCGGTGAAGTCGACGCTCCCGCCCTCCCACAGCTCGCGGAAGACGTGCAGGAACTCGCCGGCCCGGGCGTACCGTCCGGCCTTGCTCAGGTGGTCGCCGAAGCGGCGCTGCTCGGCGTCGTCGCCACCGGTCACGATGTTGAGCAGCAGCCGCCCGCCGGAGATCCGCTGGTAGGTCGCGGCCATGTGCGCGGCGACGGTGGGCGACATCAGCCCGGGGCGGGCGGCGACCAGGAACCGGAACGTCGAGGTGACCTGGGTCAGCCCGGCGGTGATCACCCAGGCGTCCTCGCACCACGAGCTGGTCGGCGTCAGCGCCCCGGTGAAGCCGAGCTGCTCGGCGGAGCGGGCGATCTGGCCGATGTAGCCGATCGAGGGCGCCCGTTCGGCGCCGCCGCTCGCGGTCACCCGGCTGCCCGCCGATCCGACCGCGTTGCCGAGGCTGAGATCGGTGCTGGAATCCCCGTTGGTGGGCAGAAACCAGTGCAGCACTACTCCCATTGACCCTCCCGTTGAAGAACCCCAGAATGGGCGACGCTGCGGCGGGGCGTCCAATACCGTTTGCCTACCCGGTGATCGGAAAAACCTATCACCCCGATGGGTTTTGCAGGTAGCGGATCATGTCCTGGACCATGGTGGGTGTCCGTGGCTGGCGGCGCCGGATCGCGACCATGGTGACGGCCGTGCGGTCCCCTGCGATCGGGCGCGCGACGATGAGGCCGGACTTCTCCAGGGGGTCGCCGGTCACGCTGTAATCGGGGAGAAGTGTTATCCCTATTCCCTGGGCGACCATTATCTTGCCCATTCTGCTGCAGGTTGCACACCTCGACGGTCGAGCTGGGATGCCGCGCCTGGAACGCGCGCAACGCCGGGAGCAGCAGGTTCACTGTCCCGGCGTTGACCGTCCCGACGCGCAGCAGCCGCCGCGAGGCGAGCTGGTCGCCGGCGGCGGCGCGTACCCGGGCGACCGCGTCGAGCACCTCACCCATCGGCGGCAGCAGGTCCCGCCCGGCCGGGCTGATCCGCGCCCCGGAGCGCCGCCGGTCGAGCAGCGTCACGCCGAGCTCCCGCTCCAGCTTGGCGATCGCCTCGCTCAGTGCCGGCTGCGAGACGTGCAGGTGCTCGCTCGCGCGGCGCAGCGACCCGTGCCTGCTGACCGCGACGAGATACTCGATCTGTTCCAGGCGCATCGACTCTCCGGGTGATCGGTGGGGCCTCTCACCCAAAATCTACCCGACCTATTTGTCAGATAGGAATGGCCGGTTGTCGGACGGGAGCAGCCGGGGTCAGTCGACGCGGACCAGGCGGATCGCCATGAACTGCCGGGCCGGGAGCGGGACCAGCACCGCGCTCTCGTAGGTGCCCGGAAGGGATTCCACCGTCATGTTCCAGGTGTCGACGACGTCCACCCGGAACCGGCCCTCGGGCAGGAACACGTTGCGGTGGCGGGGACGGCTGAAGCCCACGTAACCCACCAGGTACCGGCCGGGAACGCCGCCCCACGGCAGATCCCAATCGGACGGGAGGGGGTCCAGTACGCCGGTCGGGGACTCGGCGACGATCGTCTCCAGGAAGGCGTACCGCGCCGGGCTGCCGCCGGTCAGCGCACCGCCCTTCGACCACCACAGCTCCTCGCGCTCATTGATGTACGTCTCCCCGTGCCCGACGTAACCACCGCGGACCGCGCCCTCCCAGATCCGGCGGACCATCTCCTCGCCGGTCAGGTTGCCCCAGCCGTACTCGACGTCGCCCTCGTACCCGCACTCGTCGATCACGACCGGTTTCGCCCACTGGTCGCGCCACTGGTCGGTGTTCTCCGCGGTCCGGTAGACGTCGACGCGCTGCAGTGAGCTGTGCGTGATCCAGGGGCGGGAGTTGTCGTAGAAGCCGAAGCACTGGTGGATCGAGCGCAGGTGGTCGTGCGGGTCCTCGCGGACCACGACCTCGGCGATCCGCTCCCAGTCGCCGACCGTCTTCGCCATCACCAGGTCGTACTCGTTGGAGAGCGACCACCAGACGTTGGCGTGCGCGGCGAGCCGCCGGACCGTGTAGGTGACCAGGCGCTCGTCGACGGCGGGTCCGAGATCGGCCAGGCCCCAGCGATCGTACGGGTGGAAGAGGATCAGGTCGGCCTCGATACCCCGGTCGGCGAGGTCGGCCACCCGCCGCTCCAGATTGCGGAACGACTCGACGTCGAATCGGGTGACGTCAAACCCTTCTCCGGTACGCGTGAACGGCAGGCGATCGGGCTCCTCGGTGTTGTAGAGGAACGATTTCGGGTTCACGCACATGCGGATCTTGTTGAACGGGGACGCGGCGAGCGTGTCCAGGGTCTGCCGTTGCAGCTCCGGGGACTGGTGCGTCCACGCGTAGGCGGTCGTCCCCCACGGGCGGTACCGGGTGCCGTCGGCGTACCGGAAATGCATTCCCTCGACCCGGACCGGACCGTGCCGGCCGGCCTGAGCGGCACCCACCCGGAATTCGCCCTCGATCCCGTCCAGGGACCGGGCGGTGGAGCCGGTGACGAAACGCCAAACGCCCTCCTGCCCGGCGAGCATCCGGATCCGGTAGACGCCGTCGCCGTCGTAGAAGCCGCCACAGCGGATCTCCCGGTCGCCGTCGGTGAAGGTCGCCCAGACGTCCACGTCGACGAAGGGGTTGCCGTGCGACGGCCCGCGCAGCTCGATCTCGGCGACGCCCCACCGCGGCACCTCGGCCGGCACCACGCAGGCGGCGGATCCGCGGGTGACCGAGTCGTCCTCGTAGCGCGGGTCGGGGGTGATGGCCGGGCCGTGCACGCGCGGCGCGGCCTCGAAGTCGAGATCGGACAGCTCGGCCCAGAACGCGGCGGCGCGCTCGGCGTCGTCGCGCAGCGCCGGCACGGTGCGGGCGATCACGCCCAGCGGGAACGGCCCCAGCTGACCGGCCTGCGGGGTGCCGGCGAAGCCCGGCAGGTAGCGGTCGAGTACGGCGCGGGCGCCGTCGTGCGCGACGGCGTCGGCGAACGTGGTGGTGTGATCCAGCATGCCCATGCGGTGAAAAGTTAGCAGGCATTTACTTTTAGTCAATTGTATCTAGGTGTTTACTTTTCGAGGTCGGCGGCGTTACGGTCCCGGCCATGGCGCTCGAGGAACTCACCGGTCCTGTCCACGGCTCCGCCGCACCCTGGCTCGGCGCGATCGTCACCGAGCTCTCCGGCTACGCCGCCCGCGATCCCCTCCTGGCGTTCCAGGCGGCGGCCTACGCGGACGGCGAGCTCATCCTCGACGTCCGCAGCGGCCTCGGCGAGGACGCGCTGCTCGTCCCGTACTCCGTCTCCAAGAACATCATCGGCGTGAGCGTCGGTCTCCTGATCGAACGCGGACTCCTGGATCTCGACGCCCCGGTGGCGGACGTGTGGCCCGAGTTCGCCGCCGCGGGCAAGGCCCGGGTGACGGTCCGGCAGCTCCTGTCCCACCAGGCCGGCCTCCCGGACGCCTCACCCGTACTGAGCTGGGACGAACTGCTCGACCATCACCGCGCTGCCGAGCGCCTCGCCGCGACCCGGCCGCTCTGGCATCCCGGCTCGGCCTTCGGCTACCACGGCATCACCATCGGCAACCTCGGCGACGAGCTGGTCTTCCGGGTCACCGGCCAGACCCTGCACGAGTTCTACGAGAGCCAGATCCGCAAGCCGGTCGACGCCGACGCCTACCTCGGCCTGCCGTCGTCGCTCGACCACAGCCTGGTCCCGCTGCTGCCGATGGCGCCGCCGCTCGGCGAGCGCCCGCCGATGCCCGACCACCCGCTGATGGCGACCGTCTTCGGTCCGCGCCCCGGTGAGCAGGTCGACCTGGCCGGCAGCGAGCGCTCCTGGCGCTTCGGCCACGCCGCCGGTTCGGCGGTCATCTCCGCGCGCGGGATCGCCGGGGTGCTCGCCCACGCGGTGACCGGCGTCGACGGTGGGGCGCCGCTGCTCTCCGCGGACACCGTCGCGCAGATCGGCCAGCAGCAGGTCCGCGGCTACGACGAGGTGCTCGACCAGCAGGACCGCGCGCACGCCATCGTCTTCCAGAAGCCGTCGAAGCAACTCGCCTGGGGCGGCCCGCGCAGTTTCGGTCACGACGGCGCGGCGGGCGCGGTGGCCTGCGTCGACCCGGACACCGGTGTGGCCTTCGGATGGACCGTGCGGCGCGGCCCGTGGCCGGGCGGGGGCGACCCGCGGGGCATCGCGCTGGCCCGCAAGATCGGCGCTGCCGTCACGGCTTCCGCTGCTACGGCTTCTTCCGCTACGGCTTCCGCTGCTACGGCTTCTGCTGCCACCGGGCGATAGTCGCGTCCAGCAACTGCCGGTAGACGCCCGGCAGATCGACGGACGGATCCAGCAGCCACTGCAGTTCCAGCCCGTCCATCAGCGCGATGAAACCCCGGGCCTCGGCGTGCACCCGCTCGGGGGTCATCGGCGCGATCTCCCCGGCGGCGATCGCCTGATCGACGGCGCGGGCGATCACCGAGACCACCGTCGTGTACCGGCGCGTCATGAACGGCCGGGCGGGGTGATCGGGATCGGTCGCCTCGCCCGCCACGGTGAGCAGCAGCTCGACCATGCCCCGGTTCCGGGTGTTCGCCTCGATCACGTCACCCCAGGTCCGCAGGAACGCGAGCCCGTCCACACCGGTCAGCCGATCCGCCGCATTCCGCAGATCAGACCTTTCCAGTACGGCGGCGAAGAGCGCCTCCTTGCTCCCGAAATGCCGCACGAGCGCCGCCGGCGTCACCCCGATCTCCTCGGCGATCCGCCGCAGCGACCCACCGGCGTACCCGTGCTTGGCGAATACCTCGGTCGCGGCCTCGAGGATCTGCTCCCGCCGCCGGATGCCGACACGATAGGGCCCGCGCGGGCCACGGGGGGTCGGCGTGGACATATGACCAGTATGAGCCTCGATGCTCGCGTCCCTCAGCCGGCATCCACCGCCGGGCTCGCGAAGATCCAGGTCTCGTACTCCTCGCTCGTCACCGCACAGTGGGCCCGCCCGTCCACCGCGATCGCCACGAACTCGGGTTCGAACCCGTCGAGGCTGAGCCTTCCCACGTCCGGATCCTCCGCGCCGATCGTCACCCACAGCCACGGCAGCTCTCCGGCACCTCCGACGGAGAGCAGCAGGGCACCGTCCGCTCCGATCGTCCCGTTGCCCCGGGCAAGCCGCAGCCAGGTCGTGCCGATCCGGTCGTCCGCGCTGTCGGGAATGCGAACCGAGGGCTCGGCACCGATCCGGATGATCGGCTTCCACACCGCCATCGGCGTGGGGACATCCTCCGGGCGGACGAACTCGCCAGCCACGAAGCCGGCCGCCGCTGCCCGCTGTTCGACCTGTCGCGGTTCTGCCGTCATCAGCCGCTCTCGTCGTGGTGGTGGTGTTCCGCAGTGATCTGGTTATACCGTCCGATGCGGTCACCACCACCGATCGGGGGCCGGTGTGGTCGCGGTCGCTGCGCTGGGGCGGGAGTGGTGCGAGAGTCTCGCGCATGATCGATGCGAACGCGACCCGGCGGGTCGTGACGGAGTTCCTCACCCAGGTCAGATCCGGGCGGGATCCGGGGCGGGCCACCGCGCTCATGGCGCCGGTGGTCCTCGCCCACCAGGTGCAGGCGGAGAACGAGGTGACGGTCGAGCGCACCCCGCAGAACTACGCCGACCACGTCCGCGAGATGCGCGACACCTGGGGCGACTACACACTCGACATCCAGGAGCTGCTGGTCGACGGCGCGAAGGCGCACGTGCGCCTGGTGCAGACCGGCCACCACGCCCCGACCGGCCGCACGGTCCGCCAGATCAACTCGGTGGTCTACCAGGTCGAGAACGGCCGCATCACCAGGTACTGGATGCAGATCGACCGGGCCGGCCTCACCGCCCAGCTCGCCTGAGAGCACGCCCTATCCTGCGCGGCATGACGCGTGATCACGACGGGCCGCTGGCGGAGGGGTTCGCGATTCTGCTGGGGCGGCCCCTCGAGGACTTCGAGCAGGACGCGACGTACGCGGTCGTCCACTCCGGCGACGATGCGGCGGACGAGCTGTTCCGCCGATCGTTCGACGTCGGGGTGCTGGCGCGCGGGGAGATCGTGCACCCGCCGTACCCGAGCTTTCCGGTCCTCGGTGATCTGCTCGTCGGCTGGGCGCCGGATCCGCCGCTCTGGAGCATCGACCTGGGGCGCTCGTTCGTCCGGGCCGGGGACCCCGGTGACGGCGCGGAGATCGGGCTGCCCGAGCTCGACACCGGGATGACCGGTGCGGAGATCGGCCGGGTACTCGCCGAACGGGGCTGGAGGCCGAAGCGGCTGCGCCGGGCGTACCCGGAGATCGAATTTCGCGTGCACACCGACGGGACGCTCGTCGGCGCGATGCGGGCCGCCACCGGAACGATGGGCACGATCGGCCACACGGGGCCGGTGCCGGGTGTCGAACCGGAGTGGGAGCGCGCGCTCGCGGCCCTTCCCGCCGAACTCCGTGACCACCTGAGCGTTTTCTGCCGGGACGAGAACTCCGTCCGGAGCAGCGGTGCCTTCTACCTCGGCGCCGAGGACCCGGGACTGCTGCGTCCCGCCCCGGTCGTCGCGGCCTGGCACTACGGCGAGTCCCAGGCCTGGACCGCGGTCGTCCGTCTCGAGGCGGGGGAGTGGCCCGGGGCGGGGGAGTAGCCCGGGGCGGGGGAGCGCCGTGGGCCGCAGGAGTCGCCGGAGGCTGTGAATCGGCGCGCCGACCCCGCAAAAACTTGAACTGATCCAGAAAAGGGGTCTATGGTCGGTCGCGTGACGTCCGGCTACGAGGCACAGCTGCGGGCGGTCTCGTTGCGGGTGACGAGGCCGCGGCTCGCCGTGCTCGCCGCGCTCAGCGGCCACCCGCACGTCGACACCGACACCGTGATCGCGCTGGTGCGCGCCGATCATCCGACCGTCTCCCACCAGGCGATCTACGATGTGCTGCGTGCGCTCACCGATGCCGGTCTGGTGCGGCGCATCCAGCCCGCGGGTGCGACCGCACGCTACGAGACCCGGGTGGGGGACAACCACCACCACGTCGTCTGCCGCTCCTGCGGCTCCATCGCCGACGTCGCGTGTGTCACCGGCGAAGCCCCCTGCCTCACCGCCTCGGACGACCACGGATATGTGGTCGACGAGGCGGAAGTCGTCTTCTGGGGCGTCTGCCCCGTCTGCGCGACGAAACACATTCCCGACTCATCCGCCAGTTCGGAAGAAGGAAGCACATGAGCGACACCCAGGCGACCGGCGGCTGTCCGGTCGCGCACGACTCCGCGACCTCGCACGGCAGCGAGAGCGAGAACCCGGCGATCGCGTCGCCGACCCCGAAGGCCCCCGGCAAGCCGCGCGGCAACCGCGACTGGTGGCCGAACCAGCTCGAGCTCTCCGTGCTGCACGCGCACTCCACCAAGGGCAACCCGCTGCCGGACTTCGACTACGCCAAGGAGTTCGAGAAGCTCGACGTCGCGGCGCTCAAGGCCGACATCACCGAGGTCCTCACCACCTCGCAGGACTGGTGGCCGGCCGACTTCGGCCACTACGGCGGCCTGATGATCCGGATGAGCTGGCACGCCGCCGGCACGTACCGGATCCACGACGGCCGTGGCGGCGCCGGTGACGGTGGCCAGCGCTTCGCCCCGCTGAACAGCTGGCCGGACAACGCGAACCTGGACAAGGCGCGCCGCCTGCTCTGGCCGGTCAAGCAGAAGTACGGCCAGAAGATCTCCTGGGCCGACCTGCTGGTGCTCGCCGGCAACGTGGCCCTGGAGTCGATGGGCTTCACCACCTTCGGCTTCGGCTTCGGCCGCCAGGACGTCTGGGAGCCGGAGGAGATCATCTGGGGTCCCGAGGACACCTGGCTGGCCGACTCGCGCTACCTCGGCGACAAGGCGATGCTCTCCGACGTCGGCGCCACCGAGATGGGCCTGATCTACGTCAACCCCGAGGGCCCGAAGGGCAGCGCCGACCCGCTCGCCGCCGCCTGGTTCATCCGGGAGACGTTCGGCCGGATGGCGATGAACGACGAGGAGACCGTGGCGCTGATCGCCGGCGGTCACACCTTCGGCAAGACGCACGGCGCGGGCGTCGCGGACGACCACGTCGGTGCCGAGCCCGAGGGCGCTCCGCTCGAGGCGCAGGGCCTGGGCTGGCTGAGCACGCACGGCAGCGGCAAGGGCGGTGACACGATCACCTCCGGTCTCGAGGTGACCTGGACCGACAAGCCCACCCAGTGGAGCAACCGCTTCTTCGAGATCCTCTTCCAGTACGAGTGGGAGCTGTCCACCAGCCCCGGCGGGGCGAAGCAGTGGGTCGCCAAGGACGCCGAGGCGATCATCCCGGACGCGCACGACCCGTCGAAGAAGCACAAGCCGACGATGCTCACCACGGACCTGTCCCTGCGCGTCGACCCGGCGTACGAGAAGATCTCCCGCCGTTTCCTGGCGAACCCGGACGAGTTCGCGCTCGCCTTCGCCAAGGCCTGGTACAAGCTGCTGCACCGCGACATGGGCCCGGTCAGCCGGTTCCTCGGCCCGTGGGTGCCCGAGGCGCAGCTCTGGCAGGACCCGGTGCCCGCCGTCGACCACGCGCTCGTGGGTGACGCGGACGTCGCCGCGCTCAAGGCGAAGGTCCTCGACTCGGGCCTGAGCACCGCGCAGCTGGTCCAGGCCGCGTGGGCGTCGGCGGCGAGCTTCCGCTCCACCGACAAGCGCGGTGGCGCCAACGGTGCCCGCATCCGCCTCGAGCCGCAGCGCAGCTGGGAGGTCAACCAGCCGGTCGCCGCGACGGTCGACGCGCTGGAGAAGATCCAGGAGGAGTTCAACGCCGCCGGTGGCGCCACGATCTCCCTCGCCGACCTGATCGTGCTGGCGGGTTCGGCCGCGGTGGAGAAGGCGGCCACGGAGGCCGGCGTGCCGGTGACCGTGCCGTTCCACGCGGGCCGTACCGACGCGACCCAGGAGCAGACCGACGTCGAGTCGTTCCGGGTGCTGGAGCCGCGGGCCGACGGTTTCCGCAACTACCTGCGGGCGGGCGAGAAGACCCAGCCCGAGGTGCTGCTCGTCGACCGGGCGTACATGCTGAACCTGACCGCGCCGGAGATGACCGTGCTGGTCGGCGGCCTGCGCGCGCTCGCCGGTGGCGAGCACGGCGTGCTCACCGACAAGCCGGGCGTGCTCACCAACGACTTCTTCGCCAACCTGCTCGCGCCCGGCGCGAAGTGGAAGGCGGCCGAGTCGGGCGAGCACGTCTACGAGATCCGCGACGTGGCGACCGACGAGCTGAAGTGGACGGCCACCGCGGTCGACCTGATCTTCGGGTCGAACTCGCAGCTGCGGGCGCTCGCCGAGGTCTACGCGAGCACGGACGCCAAGGAGAAGTTCGTCAACGACTTCGTCGCGGCGTGGACCAAGGTCATGGAGCTGGACCGCTTCGACCTGGTCTGATCCGGGCCGAGCACCGATGAACCCGGCCGGTCCCCACGACCGGCCGGGTTCGCCGTTCCCGAGGGCCGGCGGGCGTGGTGTCAGCAGGCGTTGTAGACGTAGGTGGAACTCCCGGGAGCGGTGACGTCCTCGTCGCGGCGTACCACGGAGACGGTCGCCCCGACGGCGGTGCAGGCCTTGGTGAACCCGCCGTCGGTGTACTCGATGTCGATCAGGTTGGTGCCGTAGACGCTGGTGTAGTCCCCGCACTCCTTGTACCGGCCGCACTGCTCCGCGATGGCGAAGTCCAGTCCGGCCGCCTTGCCCGCGGTGCCCAGCTCGGTGGTGTTCTTCTGGCCGATCGCGAGGTTCGCCGCGTGCGCGCGGGGCGCGAGCAGCTGCAGGTACGCGATCGCGTTCGCCTTGGTGAGCAGCGACTGCGACCGTTCGTACGAGTCGATGTTGTCGGGCTCGACGGCGTTGAACCCCGCGGTCGCGCAGCCGTCCATCCAGCCGCCGACGATGCCGGCGAGCGCCGTACGCTTGGCGGCGGTGGAGGTGTCCAGCAGGATCTCGTTCCAGCCGCTGTCCACCACGTACTTGCCCTTGCTGTTCTTGAGCAGCAGGTCGTCGTGGTTCTGCTTCCACCAGGACGCCTCGTCCGGCTGTGCCTGGAAGGCGTTGACGTAGCAGATGTTGTAGATCCCGGCCGCCGGTGCGGCCGTGCGGTCCCGGCTCACCACGGTGACGCCCGCGGGCGGCGGGTACGCCGCACCGATCTGGTAGTCGAACCCCGCGTTGACCGGGGGCAGCGTGATCGCGGTCGGCAGGGGTGCGGCGGCCCGCGCGGGCGCCGCTCCGAGCAGGGCGGACGCCGCGCAGGCGATGGCGGCCGCGCGGCGGTGGTACCTGGTCACGATGGGTCTCCCTGAATCGACGGTTCGCGGGAGATCACGGTAGACACGGCGGATCGTGGCCCGGACGCGCTTTCCGGGGATGTCCCTCCGCCGGGGACCGGACCCGTTCGCGCAACATCCAAGACATCGACGGGAAACTATTGACCGGGGCCGCGGCGCGCGGGCAGACTCCGGAATACGTTTTCACGGGTCTTGAAACGTTTCGTTGGGAGCACCGTGTGATGATCCGGCACCTGATCCCCGCGCTCGCCCTCCTGCTGGTAGCGGCCACCGGAACCCCGGCCCGGGCGGAGGCCGCCGTCTCCCTGGAACCGCGGCTGATCACCAGCGTGGACACCAGTGCCGGGGGGACCGGAGCGCGCCTCCTGCTCGGTGACGTCACCGGGGACGGGCGGCTCGACCTGGTCACCATGCAGCCGGACTACCGGGAGAGTGACGTCTACGTCGGGCATCAGGTGCAGGCGCTGACCGCGTACGACGTCGGCACCGGTGGGCAGCTCTGGCAGGTCGGCACCCCGGATCCGCGGGTCACCAGCAACGGGACGGACATCCCCGCCGAGATCTACGACCTGGACGGGGACGGCGACAACGAGGTGCTGGCCATCATGGACGGCATGTTCCGGGTGCTCGACGGGCGTACCGGAAGCCTGGTCCGGGAATTCGCCCTGCCCGGCCCGGAGGCCTGGGACACGTTCGTCATCGGGAACTTCCGCGGGCTGGACCGGCCCCGCGACCTCGTCTTCAAGAACCGGTACAGCCAGGTCTGGGTCACCGACGACCAGGGGAATCTGCTCTGGACGCACACCGGGACCACCGGGCACCGGCCCTACCCGCACGACTTCGACGACGACGGAGATCAAGAGCTCATTGCGGGGTACGACTTCGTCACCGCGGACGGCCGGCTGGTGTGGACCGCCGACATGGCCGACCACCCGGACTCGATCGGCGTGGGTGACATCGACGGCGACGGCGCGGAGGAGATCGTCTACGGCGGCGCCGGGCTCGGCGGGGACAGCACGAAGGCGTACCGGGCGGACGGCAGCCTGCTCTGGCAGAACACCGACGCGGTCGAGGCGCAGCAGGTGGGCCTCGGTGACTTCCGGCCCGACCTGCCCGGACTGGAGGTGGCCGGCCTGGACCGGGTGGACCGGACCAGCACCACCGGCAAGGACGCGCTCTACCTGGTCTCCTCCTCCGGCGCGACGCTCTGGAAGGAGGACCGGTCCACGCTGGGCTGCTGGGGGACCGTCCTGGAGCCGCTGCACAACTGGGACGGCACGTACGGCGACCTGCTCCTGTCCTGGAACCGCGGATGCGGTGAGGTGGCCGGGATCTGGGACGGCTACGGCAACCGGGTCGCGACGTTCCCGGTCGACGGCCGGATGATGCGCGGCGACGTCTGCGGGGACGACCGCGGCGAGGTGGTCGACTACGTGATGGGCGACCGCGCGTACCTCTACGCGAACGGCCCCTGCGACCTGTCCGCCAAGGTCACCGGCCGCCCGCTGCCGCAGGCCAAACGGCTCTACGACTACAGCCGGTACACCGCCGAGGAGGTCCCCGCCGACCTGTCGCAGGGCCGGGCCTGGCGCGCGGCGGGCAAGGGCGCGTGGCAGGTCGACCTGGGTCGCCTGCGCGAGCTGACCGGCCTCACCGTCGAGGTCGCGAAGAAGGTTGACGTTTCGCTCGACGGTTGCCACTGGATCACCGTGGCGAACGACGTACAGGAAAGGCGGGAATTTACTGCTTTAGCGCGATATGTCAGGATCTCCGGCACGCATCGGTCCCCCCAGACCGAGGTGCTGGGCACAAGGTGATTCCCCCATCCCCAAGGAGTCAGGAATGCGAACTCCGCGAGTGCTGCTAGCGGCGGCACTGGTCACCGCGGGCGTGGTCGTCGGCATCCCCACCGCGAGCCACGCCGCCACCTCCTACTACGTCTCACCGAGCGGCAGCGACAGTGCGGCCGGCTCGTCGAGCGCCCCGTTCAAGACGATCGCCAAGGCACAGACCGTGGCGGTGGCCGGCGACACGGTCTACTTCCGGGCCGGCACGTACAGCTACACCACCGCGACGACCAGCTGCTCCGCGACGACCTCGGTGGTCGACGCGATCACGCTGAGTAAGAGCGGTTCATCGGGCAGCCCGATCAGTTACGTCAACTATCCCGGCGAGAAGGTGCTCTTCGACTTCTCCGGGATGACCGGCGTGAACTGCCGTATCAAGGGATTCGACGTCACCGGCAGCTACCTCTACCTGCGTGGTTTCGAGATCTCCGGGGTACGCCAGAACAACAGCGACAACCACGAGTCCTGGGGTGTCTGGATCTCCGGGAGCAACAACACGTTCGAGAAGCTGAACACGCACAACAACATGGGTCCCGGCGTGTTTATCGCGAAGGGCGGGAACAACCTCGTCCTGAACTCGGACTCGCACGACAACTACGACCCGTACAGCTCGAACGGCGCGGGCGAGAACGGCGACGGATTCGGCGCGCACATCGCCGCCGGATACTCCGGCAACGTGTTCCGCGGCTGCCGGGCGTGGTGGAACTCCGACGACGGATTCGACCTGATCAACGCGTATTCCTCGGTCACCATCGAGAACTCGTGGTCCTGGCGCAACGGGTACCTCCCGCAGACCACGACCGCGGCGGGCAACGGCGCGGGCTTCAAGATGGGCGGGTACGGCGGCGTCTACGTCTCCGGCGGGGTCAAGCACACCGTACGCCAATCGGTGGCCTTCCTGAATCGTTCGCAGGGCTTCTACGCCAATCACCACACGGTCGCCAACGACTACTTCAACAACACCAGCTACAGCAACGGCGTCGACTACGACATGCTGGGCATCAACTCCAGCGGCGCGGCCGTCGGCCTCGGCACGCTGAAGAACAACATCGCGTACGGCGGCACCCTCACCGCGGACATGAGCGGCACCAGCGCCTCGTTCAATTCCTGGAACCTCAGCGTGACCATGTCCGACGCGCAGTTCCAGAGCGTCTCGACCGACGGCTGGAACGTCTCCCGGCAATCCGACGGCAGCCTGCCGGTATTGACGTCCCTGCATCTCGCGTCCGGCAGCACCCTGATCGACAAGGGCACCAACGTCGGCCTCTCCTACAGCGGATCGGCCCCGGACCTGGGCGCCTTCGAAACCTCCTGATCCGGTGCGCGCGACCCCGGCCGGATCCTCGCCGGCCGGGGCCACGCCGCTCACCTCAGCAGGCGTACGGGACGACCTTCCAGTAGTAGTACCGGCTGGTGTAATGCTGCCCGGACCCGACGTCGGAGCCGTATCGCGCCCACGAGTCCGAGGTGGTGTACCGGTACCAGACCTGCGAGCAGTACCCGCTGCCGATGTAGAACCCCTCGGTGTACGACCAGCCGAAGGCGGAACTGCTGTACCCGCCGGCCGACAGCACGACGTCGTACGACCCCTGGGTGTATGAACCGTCCCAGAGGTGCATCACACCGACGCCGATGCCGCCCCCGTTGAGGATGTAGTTGGTGCCGGCGGAGTTGGCCTGCGCGGGCGTCCCACCGAGGGCGAGGGCGCAGGCGATGGCCGCGACACCCGCCGACAGCCGTGCGAGTACGGTCCGCGAACGCGTCATCCCGATCTCCTTCACCGTTCGTCGTCCACCGGACACCTTCCGGCGAACCGTGTCGAGCGTGGCCGTGCCCGCTCTCCCCGGGCAACGCCGATCTGTCCCTGACCTGCGCCTATCCGTCCCGCCCGACAGATAGGGGCAGCTTTGCCGCGTCCTATACATTGAAATTCGACGATGGTCGGAGGTGATTGATGGAGCCGTTGTCCCCCTGGTGGCGCGAGGTCGGCGCGGCGACGGAGCTACTCGCCTCCACGCTGAACGAGGCCGTCTTCCGGGCAGCCCGGAACGGGAGTTATGCGCCGCCGGCCGGCACGCCGGAACCGCGACGGCGGCGTAAGGCGGCCTCGCTGCGGCATCTCGCCGAGGTGATCCGGGCTCACCGGCTGGCCCCGGGCATCTCCGTCGACAAGGACGCGGTCGGCGCGGTGCTCGCCGGCCGCCTTCCGCAGATCGCCGACCGGCGGCTGGTCGTCGCGGTGGCCCGGGCGGCACACCTGATCTCCGGTACGCCCTTCGGCGAGGCCGACGCCCGGCGCCTGGCGGTGGCATGCGCGCGGGTGACCGCCGCGGTGGCGGCCGCCCGTGAAGCGGACCGGCGGGCCCCGTCTCTGCTGCCGGCCCGGTTCCCGCGGGCCGCCGGGCCGTCGACCCGCCCCGGGTGGCGCTCCCGTCGGCTGCCGGTGGGCGTGCTCGTCGTCTTCATCGTGCTGGCCGGCGTCGTGCTCGTGGCCCGCCCTCCGTCGACGCGTGCCGGGTCCACAGCCTTCTCGGGCACCGATCCGGCATCACCGGTGGTGACCTCGCCGGCGCAGGCCTGCGTGCCGATGGGTACCCCGCTGCCGGAGGGAGAGGTGATCCTGGACTCGACCGGCCGGTCGGTGACCGGCGGGTGGCGTGGCGGCTCCGACGGCGTCGTCCTGACCCCCAACGGACCGACGATGGATGCCGTCGTCAAGGGCGGCACCGGTGGGCTCTGGGGCCGGGTGATCACCTGGGACGGCCTGCCGCTCGTCCGAGGTCGCAGCTATCTGCTGATCCTCGAACTCTTCTCCGATTACCCGATGACGATCGGGGTGGCCGTCCGGGACGACAGCCCGCCGTATCGGGCACCGCTCGCCAGGGAGATCCGCCTGACGCCGGCCGCCTGCCAACGGTACTTCGAGTTCACCTCCGACCTCACGATCCCGCGTGGGCAGATCGCCCTGGAGGTGGGTGGCGCGGTCCGCGACTCCCACCTCTGGCTCATACAGGCCACCCTGATCGCGCTCACGGCGTGAGGCGCACCGGTGGAAATGGTGTGCGTGGCTCGGCTACCGGGTCTACGCTGCGGGTCTTCACGTCTCTTGGGGGTGGCAAAGATGCCGGTTCGCGTCGGGACTCTTCGGATGGCTGGTCTGGAAACCCGTACTCCCGATGTGAGGAACCTCAGACATGGAACTTGCGCGCCATCACGTCATTCGTGAGCGTGACCATCGTATTCACAACCCGTTCTCCGCGGCGAAGCTCGCCACGCTCGGGGAGGCCGTCCGGCTGCGGCCGGGACTGAGCATCCTGGACCTGGCCTGCGGCAGCGGCGAGATGCTCTGCACGTGGAGCCGGGACCACGGCGTCACCGGCACCGGCGTCGACATCAGCACGCCCTTCCTCGACGGTGCGCGGGCTCGTGCCGTCGAACTGGGTGTGGCCGGGGACCTGACGTTCGTGCACGGCGACGCCGGTGCGTACGTCGCGGAGACACCGGTCGACATCGCGGCCTGCATCGGCGCGACCTGGATCGGGGACGGTCTGCCGGGCACCCTTGAGCTGCTGGAACGCAGCCTCAAGCCGGGCGGGCTGCTGCTCGTCGGCGAGCCGTTCTGGCGGGCCGACCCGCCGGAGGAGGCGAAGACCGGGGAGCACTGGCACGATCTGCCCGGGCTGTTCGCGCTCGTCGGCGCGCTCGGCTGGGACGTGGTGGAGATGGTGCTGGCCGACGAGGACAGCTGGGACCGCTACGTGGCCGCGCAGTGGTTCACCGTGCGGGCCTGGCTGGACGACAACCCGGACGACGAGCTCGCCGCGGACTTCCGCGCCGAGCTCGACACCGCCCCGTCGCGCTACGTCCGGTACCACCGGCCGTACCTGGGATGGGGTGTCTTCGTCCTTAAACGCCGGTCAACTACCCGCCTATGAATGGGCGCGCTTGTGGATCTCTGCTCCCGCTGGCTGCGAGGTCAGGCCACGTACGGACGGTTGACTGCGCCCCAACCGGCAGCACCACGTACGGCGATGTTGACGGCAGCGTTGACGTCCGCGTGGGCAACGACTCCACACGAACGGCAGATGAACGTGGCTTGGTCGGGCCGGTTCCTCTTGTCCCGGTGACCGCATTTCGAGCACGTCTGCGACGTGTATCGGGGGTCGACCTGGACCAGGGGGACACCGGCCCGGCGGGCCTTGTAGGTCAGGAACTCGCCCAGTTGGGCGAAGCTCCACGAGTGCAGTGTGGCCCGTTGGGGCTTGCGGAGCCGGACCCCGGTGCGGATACCCGTCAATTCTTCGACGGCGATTCCGCGCGAGGTGCGTTCAGCCTCGGCCACAATGCTTTTCGATATGACATGGTTGACGTTCGCGGCGTGCCGTGACTCCCGCCGGGATCGTTTGGTGAGCAGGCGGCGGGCGGACTCGGTCTTCTTGGCCTGCAACTTCGCGCGCAGCCGGATCTGCCGGCGCCGGTACCGGTTGAGCTGCTCACCGGCATACGGTCGCCCGTCGGAGTCGGTGGCGATCTGCACGATGCCCATATCGACACCAAGGAATCCCTGCGGTTCGACCAGCCTGGCCTCGGCGACGTCGACGGTCGCGTAGAGGAACCACATGCCGTCGCGGTGGATCAGGTCGGACTCGCCTACGGGCAGCTCGGCGATGGCTTCGAGCTGGTCCGGGGAGCCTGTGTACGCCACGTTCTTCATCCGGCCGGTCACGGTCCAGATCGACACGGTGCCAGCGTCATGCTGCCACGTCAGCATCCGTGCGTCGTACGGCTGGGCGGCTTGCCAGCGGAACCTGACCGGCTCGGACGCCACCCGCCGGTAGCGTTTCGACTCCGGCGCTCCGTAGTTCCCGGCCTCCAGGTTCGACGCGAGAGTCTTGTACGCGTCACAGACCTTCTTGATCACGTGCTGAGCAGCCTGCGCACCCAACCCGTGATCCGTTTTAATGCCCGCGTAGACATGCTTGCGCAACGCGTAATTGCGATACACCCGCGCGGTGCGGGCCGTCGCAGCAACCTCGTTGGCGGCGGTGTTGCAGGCCCGCAGGGTTGCTTCCAAAGCCGACGCCTGTTCAGGAGTCGGCAGCAGCTTCACCTGGACCACCAGCTTCACGCCGCCAGGATAGCAACTGGTCTATGTCACCAAGATGGACCCCGGACCCGGACGTACGCAGAGGCCGCAGCGTCGTCTACAACATGCACGTCCATCTGGTCTTCACCACGAAGTACAGGCGCGGAGCGCTCACCGATGTGATCCTCACCCGCTGCGAAGAGATCATGCGGAACGTGTGCGTCGACTTCGGTGTCGAGTTACGCGATTTCAACGGCGAGGACGACCATGTCCACCTGCTCGTACACCACCCACCGAGCGTCGCGGTGTCAAAGCTGGTCAACAGCCTCAAAGGCGTCTCGTCGCGCTACCTGCGACAAGAACACGGCACACACCTGCGCCGCTACCTGTGGGGTGACCACCTGTGGTCCCCGTCGTACTTCGCCGGATCCTGCGGCGGCGCACCACTGGCGGTCATCAAGGAGTACATCGAAAACCAGAAATGTCCTGCCGAGTGAACGGAGTTCCTCCCAGCTGTCACCCGGCGATCGACGCCTGCTCGCCTCGTCGGCGAAAGGCTTTCCCTGTCCTGTTTCGCCGGCGATCCGTTTCCTCCCGGCCGTAAACGGCCGGGGTCCCACGGGGTATCCGGCTGAACAGACCGGGGCCCCGGCTCTCTGTGCGGAGAGCCGGGGCCCCGGACGGTCAGGCGACGAAGCGGGTGCGGCGACGGCGGGCCAGGACGATGCCGATCAGACCGAGCGCCAGGATGCCCGTGCCGGCGCCGACGATCGTGGTGGTGTCGCTACCGGTGACGGGCAGGCCGCCGCCGTCCTCGCCGGACGTGGTCGCGGCGGTTGCCGTCGTGCTAGCCGAAGCCGAAGCCGAAGCCGACGCGGTCGCCGGTGACGATGCGGAGGCCGGGGCGGACGGAAGGATCAGGGTCAGGCTCGCGAAGCCGACGGTCGCGTTCTCCCGCTGGAGCGTCAGGTCGGAGACGGCCAGGGTGGTCGCCGCGCCGGTGCCGGTGACGACCGGGTTGCCCTGGCCGGCGGCGTCGGCGGCGAGTGCGTCGATCCCGCCCAGCTTCTCCGCGGTCTCCAGGGTCAGCAGCTGGAAGATGACCGGCGTGACCGTGGTGGCGGCGGCCGTGGTCGAGACCCGGAAGCCGTCGACCCGGTAGACCTTCTCCGGCGTGATGGTGGTGTCGAAGCGGCAGTACGCACCCTCGACGTTGCTGTCGATGTAGTAGCGGCAGTTGCTGAACGTCGTCGGCAGCTCGACGTCGTTCACCACCCGGATGTTGATCACGATGCCTGCGGCGTCCTGGTCGCCGACGTTAGCGACGCCGAGCGGCACCGGGACGGTCTCGCCAGGGTGGACCGGGACGCTCGCGCCGGTCTGGGCGCTGAACACCACGCCCTCGGCGGCGAACGCGGCACCGGGCAGCGCGGCGAGCCCGGCGGTCATCAGGACGGCGGCCGGTACGATGTTACGGATCTTCACGTGTGTCTCCCCCGTGGATCTAGGACCGTAGGACCGTAGGACCATAGGGATCCACGTGGTGACCCATCAATGCGTGTGTCCGCTTCGGATCGACTGTTAGCCCTGTGTTTCCACACAGGCAAACCGGGGGAGTCCCGCAGTGCCGCACCTGACCGTGCACATTCTGGAGAGCGACCTGACCGGCCGTGAACCCGCGCTGATCACCGGGCTGACCGAGGCGGTCGTCGCGGTCTACGGGGAGTGGGTGCGCGGGCACGTCGACGTACGCCTGATCGGCCTGCCGCCGCACCGCTGGGGCGTGGGCGGCGTCCCGGCGGCGTCTCCGGCGCCGAGCGTCACGTTCGGCATCCGGGAGGCGGTGTTCGCCCGCCCGGACGGCGCGGAGGTCGTGGCCCGGCTCGTCACCGGGATCACCGACGCGATCGCCGGGACGGTCGGCGAGCACGTCCGGCCCGGCGTGGCGATCGAGTTCGCCGGTCAGCGGCCGGGCCGGATGGCCGTCGGCGGCGTCATCGTCGAGTAGGGGGAGTGTGCAGGCGGCGCAGGATCCGTACGTAGCCCAGCGGGATCAAAAGGAGCGAGCCGAACACCACCCCGGTGGCGGGCAGGAGACGGGCCAGCTGCGCCACGGCCACCGCCACGAGCAGGACGACGGGAGCACCGAGCGCCAGCAGCCGGGGCGAGACGTGATCCCAGAGCAGACCCGCGAGGAACCAGCGCCGGACGAGGACGGCGACGATCGAGGGGACGGCGAGCGCCACCCCGACGGCCAGGACCGGGACGGCACCGTCCGGGATCAGCGGCAGCGCGTACGCCTCGCTCCCGCTGATCAGGATCCAGGACAGGAAGAACCAGCCCGGCGCCCAGCTCAGCAGCGCGGAGCCAGATCAAACCCGGCTTCCCCACGTACGCCGCCACGGCGACCCCGGCGACGATCGTGACGAGCCCGGCCCCCGCCCGCCCGGCGACGCCGATCACGTCGACGGGCGTCCCCGGCGGCTCGACCGGCGCATCGCTCGGCCGCCGCGGCGGCACGTAGTCCTTCGCGGACTCGGGCAGAACCGGGGGAGTCCAGGGCTCGTGCATCCGATGATCGTAATGACCGCCCGCACCCCACCCGGCGGCTGAGCAACCCGGCGGGAACCAGGAAGTACCTGATCACGTCGAAGCGGGATGACGTCTGTGACGACCCGGTGGGTCACCCTGGCCGCGGTCACCGCCGCGCTCTCCGGTTGCGGCGGGAATCCGGAGCCGACGGCAGCCGTGGCCTGGCAGGAGCCCGCCAGGTACACCTACGAACTCGAATCCTCCTGCGGGGAGCGTGCCCTCATCGGTCGTTTCCGGATCACCGTCGAGCAGGACGAGGTCACCGCGGCCGAGGGCCTCGACGAATCCGGGCGATGGTTCGTGGCGGACGCCCGCAGCGAACCGGTGCCGACGCTGGGGCAACTCCTCGACCGGGTGGACCGGGCCCGGCAGCAGGGCGCGGCCATCGCCGAGGTCACCACCGACCCGGCCGACGGTCACCCCACCAGGATCGACATCGATCCCGACGCCGGCGCGATCGATGACGAATCCTGCTTCAGCATCGCCGGCTACACCCTTGAATGAGCGAGCCGTGTCATCGCGCTCGCCGCCCTGGCGACGCGAATCGGTTCACGCGCCGGCCGTCGAGGTCGCTCAGACCTGCCCGGTGAACACCGTCTCGGCGTAGCGCCGCTTGGCCGCCGGGTCGCGGGCCGAGCGCAGGTATCGCGTCCACGCCCGGTGCTCGTACGCCACGACACCCACCTCCCAGACGCACATCACGCCGCGGTGGGTGGTCTGCGGCATCAGCGCGAACGTCCCCGGCCGCCGGGCGTCCCGGACGTAGACCGTCTCCCACATCTCGTTGTCACCGCGCCACGTGCAGACCAGCAGCAGGTGGACGTGCTCGCCGGAGAGGTGGTGGATGACGAACCCGAGGTCACCCGAGATCGGCAGCCGGCCGGCGGCGGCCTCCGCACCGACGAAGCCCCGTGCCTCCTCGGCGATCCCGGGTTCGACCACCTGGTCCGCACGGCACAGCCGATACCACTTCAGGTACGCGTCCGGCAGCACGAGCGGCGCATCCGGCGACGCGTGCTTGTCGACGTGCCGGTAGCCGTCGCCGACGACGTCACCGATCCCGTCCAGTCGATCGGTCATGCGCGGAGATCCATGTCGGTCATGGCGAGGATCCTGGTCGGCCACCCCTGACATCTTCTGTCAGGGGGTTCCGGCAGACTCGGCGGGTGCGTGCCAGCCGACTGCTCTCGCTGCTCCTGCTCCTGCAGAACCGGGGCCTGATGAGCGCTCCCCAGCTGGCGAAGGAGCTGACCGTTTCGGTACGCACGATCTACCGGGACGTCGAGGCGCTCGCCGCCGCCGGAGTGCCGGTCTACGCCGAGCCCGGCCCCGCCGGCGGCTACCGGCTGCTCGACGGCTACCGCACCCGGCTGACCGGCCTCACCCCGGACGAGGCCGAGTCGCTCTTCCTGACCGGGCTCCCGCAGCCCGCCGCCGAACTCGGTCTCGGCGCCCAGCTGGCCGCCGCCGAGCTCAAACTCACCGCCGCGCTGCCCCTCGCGTACCGGGACGCGTCGACCCGGATCCGGCAGCGCTTCCACCTCGACGCGCCGGGCTGGTACCGCGAACCGGACGACGTACCCCACCTGCTCGCCGTCGCCGAGGCGCTGTGGCAGGACCGGGTCGTCGAGATCCGGTACCGCCGCTGGTCACCCGAGCCCGGCGAGGTCACCCGGCGCCTGGACCCGCTGGGCCTGGTCCTCAAGGCCGGCGTCTGGTACCTGGTCGCGGCCGGCCGCGGCGGCCCCCGCACCTACCGCGTCTCCTCCATCGTGCGCCTGCGCGCGCTGCCCGACCGGGTCACCCGCCCGGACGGCTTCGACCTGGCCGCCTTCTGGCGGGAGCACGTCGACCGGTACGAGCGGGCCGGCACCGGCGAGACCGCCGCCGTCCGCCTGAGCCCGGACGGTGTCGCGGCGCTACCCGGTGTCTTCGGCCCGAAGGCCGCGCGCACGGCGCTCGGCACCCTCGAACCACCGGATCCGGACGGTTGGCGGCGGGCGTCGATCCCGGTGGAGAGCGTGCCGCACACGGCCACCATGCTGCTCCGCCTCGGCGCCGAGGCCCAGGTCCTCACCCCACCGGCCCTGGTCACCGAGATGACCGCCCGCGTGCACGCCCTGGCCCGCCTCTATCCGGGCACGGTCAACTGACGGATCAAGGCCTCTTCCTGTACGCCGTCGCGGCCGGCGGGTAGAAGGGCTGTCCGGGGAGGTGCGCCGGTGATCGGCTCGGCCGGTGATCAGGTAGCCGCGGTCTCGCGGTCCCGGTATTCGCGTGGCGAGAGGCCGTGGAATCGGGAGAAGGCGGCGCTGAAGGTGGGCAGGTGCGCGTAGCCGACGTGGCGGGCGACGGCGCTGGGTCTGGCGCCGCCGAGGAGCAGGTCGCGGGCGACGCGCATGCGGGCGGCGTAGCGCCAGTGGGCGAAGGTCATGCCGGTCTGCTCGCGGAAGGCCCGGCGGATGTCGGCGGGGACGTCGTCGGATGCGCCGGAGGTGCCGATGCGGCGCAGGTAGTCCATCGCCGCCGTACGCGCCCGCGGATCGGTGGGCATCGGCACCGACAGTGCTCGCTGGGCGGCGAGCTGATCCGCGAACAGGTCGAGGACGTGCCGGGGACCGTAGTCGTCGGGGTGCAGTCCGGACCGGGCGCTGATGGAGCAGAACATCAGGTAGTCGTCCCAGGCGGGCGGGAACCGCACGTGGATCGGCTCGGTCAGGGGGAGGTCGGCGGTGCCGGCCTTGCCGATCGGCAGTGAGATCGAGTTCTCGCGGAGACCGGTGACGTGGTCCACCCCGGCGGGGATCCAGGTCGCGACGCCGCGCCGCCGCTCGTACCGGTGGTCGTCGATGTCGAGGTAGCCGCTGCCGCGATACATCCAGCTGAGCACGTGCACGTCGTTGGCGTGCGGGGGTGTGCGGGCGGGAGGCAGCGGATCGGGCGCGGTCGCGAAGGCGCTGTCTCCCCGCACCATGCGTACCAGGTCGTCGGTCTGCCGTGCCACCGTGGCGCGCTGCGTCAGGTCGACGTCGGCGGAGCTCGCCGAGACGTTCCGGCTCAACTCGTACGGCGTCAGTCCGTACCGCAGTTTGAAGGCGCGGGTGAAGCCGTTGCGGCTGGCGAAGCCGACCCGCGCGGCCACCTGGTCGACGCCGTACCCGGCGGCCAGGAGTTCGACGGCCGCGATCAGCCGGTTGCGCAGTCGCCACTGCTCGAAGGTGAGGCCGGTATCGGCGAGGAAGTCGCGGCGCAGGGTCCGCGGGCTGGAGAGCGCCCTGACCGCCCACTGCTCGACGGTGAGGTCGAGCGCGGGGTCGCGGATCAACTCTTCGGCCACCCCACGGGCAGCGGTGGTGCCCGGCATCTCCGGCAGGGCCGGCGGCGGTTCCGCGCCGGGACGGCGGAGGAGGCCGGTGATCGCGTCCTGGAAGGACCCTCGACCGCTGAGCGGGGTGACCTGCAGGTTGAAGTGCTGGATCAGCCAGTCCTGCCAGCCGGCCGGAACCGCGAATCGCGTCGGTTCCGGCAGCGGCCCGGTGCCGGGATGGAGGAACAGGGGGAAGGCGACGGTGCCCGGCTCGGTGATGATCGCGCGGTGGTCCCACCCGTCGGCGGGAATCCACGCGCCCTGCCCGGCGTCGAGGCGGAAAGCCGTGTCGCCGTCGATGTGCAGGTGCGCCGTGCCGGTGCGGACCCAGATCAGCAGCGGACGGCGGGGATGCCCCGTCGAGTCCGACCGGGCTGCCGGAATCGGCGGCGGGTCGCCCGCGCCGCCGGGAATCGGGAACGTCACACCCTAAACAATATGGCAGTCTGCGCACACCATATGAAGTAAGGGTTGCCTAACCTTACGTTGCCTCTCGCCGATCGGAAGGGCTGCCCCAGCATGCCGAAGACCTCACGCCGGCTCACCGTGCGCCCACTGACCCTGCGGCAGGTCGAGGTCGTTCGGGTGACGGACCTGACGCCGGGGATGCGCCGGATAACGCTGGCCGGTGCACAGCTGCGCGCGTTCACCTCGCCGGACGGCTTCCCGCAGCCGGCGTTCGCCTCCACCGGCTTCGACGACGACATCAGCCTGCTGTTCTGCTACCCGGGACAGACCGAGCCGGTGCTGCCGGTTCAGCGGGAGAAGGGCCTGAGCACGCCGCGGAACCCGCGACCGCTGGCGAGGGAGTACACCGTCCGCGGCTGGCGCCCCGAGGCCGGCGAACTCGACGTCGACGTCGTCAAGCACGGTATCGGCGTCGGCACCACGTGGGCGTACCGCGCCCGGCCCGGCGACCGCGTCCACGTCACCGGGCCCAGCAGCTCGAAGGCGCTCCCCGCGGACGCGGACTGGCTGCTCGTCGCCGGTGACGACACGACGATCCCCGCGATCGCCCGCCTGCTCGACGAACTGCCCGGCGACGCGCGGGCGCAGGTGTTCATCGAGATCACCGAGGACGCTCACCGGCTGCGACTGCGAACCCTGCCGCACGTCGAGGTGACCTGGCTGGTGCGCGGCGGTGCCGGGGCGGGCCTGCTGGTGGACGCGGTCAGGAACGCCGGCTGGTGGGAGGGCCGGGTGTTCGCGTGGGTCGCGGGGGAGCGGACCGCCGTGCGTGACCTGCGCCGCCACCTGGTCGAGGAACGCGGAGTGCCCAAGGAGGACGTCGAGTTCGTCGGGTACTGGCGCCGCGGCGAGGTCGTCGCGCTGGAGTCCGACGGCGCGGTGCCCGATCCGGAGAAGACGAGGACCCCGTTCGAGCGGCTCCACGACCTGACCGAGCTGGTCGCGCCGATCGCGATCCGTACCGCCGTCGAGCTGGGCGTACCCGAACTGATCTCCCGCGGTGTGACCGGCGTCGAGGACCTGGCCGTCACGGCGCGCGCCGACGAGCGGGCGCTGGGCAAGCTGCTGCGCTACCTGCACGCCCTGGACGTCCTGACCGAGCCGGAACCGGGCCACTACGGCCTGACGCCGGTGGGCGAGGTGCTGACCGTCGAGTTCATGGCCGAGGCCCTGCACCCCGCCGGGGTGGGCGGGCGCGAGATGCTCGGCATCCTCGGCCTGACAGAGTCGGTCCGCACCGGCCGGTCCGCCTACGCCTCCGTCACGGGCCGGACCTTCGCCGAGGTACGGGCCGAACAGGAGTACGAGGACCGCTACCTGGAACGACTGGCGAGGTTCCAATCGGCGCTGGCCGAGTCGATCGCCACCTCCGGCGTCCTCGACGGCGTCGGGCATCTGGTGATCCACTCCGGCGGCGCCGGCACGCAGGCGCAGGAGTTCGTCGCCGCCCGTGACGACCTGCGCGTGACGATCTGCGCCCTGCCCGCCCAGGCCGACTGGCTTCGCCGCGACCTGCCGGACGCCGTCCCCGACGACCGGCAGCGCGCCCGGATCACCGTGATCGAGCAGTCGGTCTTCGAACCCGGCCCCGCCGCGGACGCCGTGTTCGTCATCCGCGCCCTCAAGGCCCTCCCCGACGCCGACGCCGCCCACGCGCTGCGCCGCGCGGCCGAGAACCTCCTGCCCGGAGGCCGGGTGCTGCTGATCGAGGAGACCTTCGGCCTCGACGAGCTGGACGAGCACGACGGTGAGGCCGACCTGCTCGCCCTCACCGTGCACGGCTCCGGTCTGCGCACCGCCGCCGAACTCGACGCCGTCATCGCCCGGGCCGGACTCGCCCGCACCCGGACGTACACCGTCGGCTGGGGCACCACCATCCACGAACTCACTCCCGCGAACCACCTCATCGACAGAGAGTAGCGATACACATGGCCATAACATCCCTGAGCCGGCGCGGCGCGGCCCTGGCCGCCGCGTTGAGCGCGGCGCTCGCCCTCACCGCCTGCGGCAGCGACGACGACACGACCGGCGACGCCACCGCCACCACCGCCACGACCCACAGCGTCACGGCCGACAACGGCACGATCGAGGTACCCGCCGCACCGCAACGGGTCGCCACGATCGGCAACACCACGCAGCCGTTCATCGACCTCGGCGGTAAGCCGGTCGCCGTCACGACGGTGCGGGACTCGACCCTCGAGCTGCTCCCCGACGACCAGCAGGCGACCTACAAGGCGGCCACGAACATCGGTGATCAGGACATCGACCTGGAGAAGCTCGCCGGCCTGAAGCCGGACCTCATCCTGGTCCAGATCGACGACGCCGGGTTCAAGGAGATCGAGAAGCAGCTGACGTCGATCGCCCCGACGGTCTCCTGGAGCCTCGACACCGAGTGGAAGGCCTTCGCCGACGCGATCGCGGCGGCCGCGAACACGGATCCCGCGCTCAGCCAGCAGAAGGCGGAGTTCGCGGCCAAGGTCACGAAGATCAAGGAGACCTACCGCACGATCATCGAGGACACCTCGTTCGTCGACGTCTCCCGCGGGCAGTTCAACGATCCCGGAACGTTCTACATCGCGGACATCGGCTGCTCCGAGATCGGCAGGGACGACGTCGGGCTGACCCTCCCGCAGGCCGACGCCGGCAAGGACCCCCTCGCCTACACCTCCCTGCCGTTCGAGCAGATCAGCCAGTTGACCGAGTACGACGTCATCACCTACCCCGTCGACGCCCAGGGCCGGCCGATGCCGGACTTCGAGCCGGTGATCGAGACCTCGACCTGGAAGGCGCTGCCCGCGGTGACCTCCGGTCGCGCGCTCGGGCTCTTCTGCCCCGGCAACAACTCCTACGGGCAGGTCATCCGGTACCTGGACTCGCTCGACAGCGCCCTGGCGAAACTCCCCGCCCAGCAGTGACATCCCTCGCCCCACGGCACGACGGCCGGGGCACCGCGACGGTGCCCCGGCCGCGCCGCCGTCGTCTCCTCGGCCTGGCCGTCGCGCTGGTGACGCTGGCCGTCCTGCTGGTGCTGAGCGTCATGATCGGGTCGACCCGGATCCCGCCGTCGGCGGTGTGGGACGCGCTCTTGCACGCCTCGGCCGACATCGACCAGTTCGCGATCCGCGACTACCGGATCCCCCGTACGATCGTGGGTCTCGTCGTCGGCGTCGCGCTCGGCCTCTCCGGCGCGCTGATCCAGGCCCTCACCCGCAATCCCCTGGCCGATCCGGGCGTTCTCGGCGTCCACGCCGGAGCGTCCTTCGCGGTGACGGTCGCGGTGGGCGTGCTCGGCATCCGTGACGTCCAGGACTACCTGTGGTTCGCGTTCGCGGGGGCACTGGCCGTCACGCTGATGGTGCTCGCACTCGGGTCGACGTGGCAGGGCTCCTCGCCGGTGGTCATGGTGCTCGCCGGGGTCTGCGTCAGCGCGGTGCTCGGCGGCGCCCGGGAGGCGCTCCAGCTGACCGACCCGGACGCCTTCGACGCGCTGCGGTCGTGGAACGCCGGTTCGACCGCGGGCCGCCCCCTGGAGGTGGTGTCGCCGATCCTGCCGTTCCTGGCGGTGGCGGTCGTGCTGGCCCTCGTGGTGGCCGGCCCGCTCAATGCGATGGCCCTGGGCAGCGAACTGGCGGTCGCCCAGGGTGTCCGCCTGGCGCGCACCCGCATCCTCGCGATCATCGCGATCACCGTGCTCGCCGGGGGCGCGACGGCCATCGCCGGACCGATCGGATTCGTCGGTCTGATGGTCCCGCACGTGGCCCGCTGGATCGTCGGCCCGCACCAGCGATGGATCTTCGCCTACAGCATCCTGCTCGCCCCGAGCCTGCTGCTGCTCTCCGACATCCTCGGCCGGGTCGTGCTCCGGCCCGGTGAGGTCCCGGTGGGTGTCGTCACCGCCTTCGTCGGCGCCCCCGTCCTCATCGTGCTGGCGCGGCGGAAGAAGGCGAGCGGGCTATGACGGTGGACTTCGGGCGGCGGGCGCTGACGGTACGGCGCGGGCGGGTCGCGGTACGCCTCGAAGGGCGCTCCATCGTCGTCTGCGCGGTGCTCGCGCTCGCCGCCGCCGGCCTGGCCGTACTCGCGCTGATGACCGGCTCGTACCCACTCGACCCCGGGCAGGTGGTCGCCGCGCTGGCCGGCGGGGAGCCGGGGATGGTGCACACCCTCGTGGTCGAGTGGCGGCTGCCACGGGTGGCCGCGGCGCTGATCTTCGGCGCCGCGCTGGGGGTCAGCGGCGCGCTCTTCCAGTCGATGCTGCGCAACCCGCTCGCGGATCCCGGCATCATCGGCTTCTCCCAGGGTTCGTACACCGGGGCTCTGATCGTGATCCTGGTCATCGACGGCAGCTATCTGCAGCTCGTCGGTGGGGCGCTGCTGGGCGGGATGGCCATCGCCCTCGCGGTGTACCTGCTCGCCAGGAGACGCGGCGTGCAGGGGTTCCGGCTGATCGTCGTCGGTATCGGCGTCTCCGCGATCCTGGAATCGCTGAACACCTGGATGATCCTGAAGGCCGACCTGAATCAGGCGATGTCCGCGGCCGCGTGGAGCGCCGGTTCCCTCAACGGCGTGTCCTGGAACCAGGTGGTCATCGGCGGTGCCGCCATCGTGGTACTGCTGGTGCCGGCGGGGATGCTGAGCCGGCCGATGCGCCAGATGGAGCTGGGCGACGACGCGGCGGCCGCCCACGGGGTACGGGTCTCGCCCACCCGGCTCGGCCTGATCGTGGTCGGGGCGGCACTGACCGCGACGGTCACGGCCGCGTCCGGGCCGATCGCGTTCATCTCCCTGGTCGCGCCGCAGATCGCCCGCCGGCTGGTCCGCACCGCGGGGATCCCGCTCGCCCCGGCGGCGTTGGCCGGCGCCCTGCTGTGCCTGGCGGCGGACTACATCGCCCAGCACGTCGCCCCGGCCCCGTTACCGGTCGGGATCATCACCGTGATGCTGGGCGGCGGCTACCTCGGCTGGCTGCTGTTCATCGAAGCGAGGAGACGGCTGTGACCATCCCCATCGACCTGGCGCCCCGAGGCCGGCGAACCGCTCTCCCGGAAGGCGAGAAGGCATGAGTACGTACGTCGAGAAGCTGTCGACCGGTGAGTGGAGTCCGGAGAGGTTCCGGCGGCACCTCGCCCGGACGGGTGCCCCACTCGTCGAACGGGCCGGCTCCGGCGAGGTGGAGGTGACGTTCGTCGACGAGCCCGGCGACGACACGACGGTCACCCTCGCGGTCGCGATCGGCCCGATCATCGGCTACAACCCGATCGACACGGATTTCACCCCGGTGGTGGGGACCCCGTTTCGCTTTCTCACCCTGCGGATGCGTTCCGACCTGCGTTTCGCGTACGTGTTCACGCGCCGAGGACCGGCGGAGAAGGTGGACCGGGTCGCGGATCCGTTCAACCCGCCGCCGAGGTTCGCCGAGTGCTCGGTGCCGAGGTTCTCCGGGGCGTCGGTCGCCGTGCTGCCCGACGCCGCGCCGACGCGGTGGCTCGATCAGGCCGCGGCAGCGCCACCCCCGGCGCTGGAGTCCGCCGTACTGGAAAGCGGGTTTCTGGGGAACGAACGCCGCGTCTGGGTCTCGATGCCCCCGGGAGAACGCCCGGACGAGGGCCCGCTCCCGTTCGTGGTCCACCTGGACGGGACGCCGGAGCACAGCGCGCCGAGCGTCCGTGACGCCCTCGTCCGTGCGGGACTGATCCGGCCCTGTGCGGTGGTCCTCGTCGATCAGCTCGGATCGCAGCGCTACACGGAGCTGACCTGTGATCCGAGGTTCTCCCGGATGCTCGCCGACGAACTGCTGCCGTGGCTCCACGACCGGTATCCCCTGTCGCGTGACCCCCGCGACGTGGCGCTCGCCGGTGAGAGTTTCGGCGGCCTGTGTGCCGGATGGACGGCCCTGCACCACCCGGCGGCGTTCGGCAACGCCATCATCCAGTCCCCGTCGTGCGGATACCACCCCGACCTCAGGTGGGGCGCCGGGACGGGTGACCTGCTGCGCCGCGTCCCCGTCCCGACGCTGATCGCCGACTTCCTGGCCGCGGAGCCGGCACCGATCCGGATCTTCCACGATGTCGGCGAGCTGGAGAGCTCGATCACCCACAGCCGCTGGCTGGACCGGGTGCTCACCGGGAAGGGCTACGACACCCGCTACCGGGAGTTCGCCGGCGGACACGACTACGCATGGTGGCGGGGGCTCTTCGCCGAGGCCCTGCAGTGGTGCTTCCCGCTCACGGCGGAACCCGGCGTGCCGGAGCACGGATGAGACGGGCCGACCCCGCAGGGCTGGGCCGTGGGCCGCTGACCCGGTGGCTGCCGGTGCTGGGACGACCGGTGCCGGACCCGCCACCGGTGCGGCCGTACCCGGCCGGCCCGGCGGACACGCCCGGCCGGTTCCTCGCGCGGGTGATCTTCTCGGTCCCGCGGATCACGGTCCCCGCCATGGTGTCGGCGATCGTGTGGCAGGTCGGCGAGTCCGCGGTGCCGGTGGTGATGGGACTCGCCATCGACCGCGCACTGGCCACCGGGAACACCGGCCAGCTGATGCTCTGGATCGGACGGCTGGTGGCCCTCTACGTCGCGTTGACGGTGGCCGCGAGGCTCAGCAACCGGCTGAACGTCCACGCGGTGCAGACGCTGCAACACCGGCTCCGGGCCACCCTCTCCCTCCGGGTGCTCCACCCCGTCCACGGTCGTGGCGATCCGGGGCGGGCTCCGGACGGCGGCGTCGTGTCGACCATGACCAACGACGTCGTCCGCCTGGCCAACGCCGTCCTGCTCACCACCATTCCGATCTCCCGAGTCGCGGCCATCGGGTTCATCGCCGCCTCCCTCCTGGTCCTCCATCAACTCCTCGGCGTCCTGGTGCTCGTCGGCGCGCCACTGGTGGTGTGGCTGATGGGAATCCTCAGCAGGCGGCTCTCCCGCAGCACCCGTGTCTATCAGGAGCTGCTGGCCGCCACCGTCGGGCGGGCCACCGACCTGGTCGCCGGCTACCGGGTGATCAAGGGAATCCGCGCCGAGACCGAGGCCGTACGCCGGTACGAACGGGCGAGCCGGGAGACCCTCGACGGCGCACGGCGCAACGCCGTACTGCTGGGCCGGTTCCAGGCGATCTCCGGCATCGTCAACGGTGTGTTCGTCGGCGCCGTGACGGGAGTGGCGGGCTGGTTCGCGGTCGACGGCCGGGTCAGCATCGGCGAACTGATCGCCATGGCCGGACTCGTCCAGGCACTGCTGCCCCAGATCCAGGGGATCGCGAGCCTGTCCATTCCCAACTTCGCCAACGCCCACGCCTCGGCGGCCCGCATCCTCGACACCCTCGGCGGCACCCGCACCGCGGAGCCCCGGTCCGGTGAGCCGGCACGACCGGGCCGCCCGGAACCGCCGGACGCCTGCCGCCTGGAGATCCGCGTGTCCGGCACGGCCGTCACGGTGGGATCCGGCGAGCTCGTCGGGATACGTACCGATGACCGGACCGCGGCCCGCATCACCGACGCCCTGCTGAACGGGGAGACCGGTGAGGTCGACATCCGGCTCGGCGGCCACCCGGCCGCCGCGCTGACCCCCGCGGAGTACCGCGCCCGGGTCACCGTCGCACCGCACCGCACCACGCTGTTCACCGGAACGATCCGCGACAACCTCACCACCCCGGCCAGTGCGCCCGACCGGCTGACCGCCGCGGTCGAGGCGGCGGCGTGCGACGACTTCGCCACCGACCTGGACACCCCGGTCGGCGAGAACGGCAACCGGCTCTCCGGCGGCCAGCGCCAGCGGATAGCGCTCGCCCGGGCACTGGCCACCGACGCACCCGTACTCGTGCTGCACGACCCGACCACCGCCGTGGACCCGGTCACCGAGCAGGCCATCGCCGACCGGCTACGCCCTCTTCGCGAGAACCGTTCGACGGTGCTGATCGCCTCGTCCCCGGCACTGCTCGGCCGCTGCGACAGGGTCATCGACATACCCGCCCCCGACCGGACGGCGACCCGGTGACCACGACATCATCGCAGGGGTACCGGTTTCCGGTCGCGTCCGGCCGGCAGACCGGTCACGAGGTCTGGCGGCTCAGCCGCGGCCACCGTGCCAGGCTCACCGCGGTGGTGGTGACGGGGATCGCCGGCACCGCCGTCAACCTGATCCCGCCGGTGGTGATCGGCATGTTCATCGACAGGGTGCGGGCCGGGACCGCCGATCTCGGCACCGTGCTCGCCGTCACCGCGGTCATCAGCGTCGCGGCGGCCCTCGGGGCCGTCGGCACCGCGGTCACGACCGTGCTGGCCACCCGGCTCTACCAGACCGTCCTCGCCGGACTCCGCGAACGGCTCGTGGGCCGGGCCCTGGCACTCCCACAGCACCTCGTGGAACGTGCCGGCACCGGCGATCTGATCTCCCGCACCAGCGACGACGTCACCGCCGTGGCCGACGCGGCCCCCGCGGTCGTCGGCCTCCTCACGACCACCGTGTTCACCATCGTCGTGTCGCTGACCGGCCTGCTCGCCCTGGAATGGCCGTACGCGGCCGCGTTCATCGTCGTGCTACCCGTGTACACGGTCGCGATGCGCTGGTATCTGCGTACCGGACCCGAGGTGTATCGCGCCGAACGGACGGCGATGAGCGCACGGGCCCAGCAGATCATCGAATCGCAACGGGGTCACGCCACCGTGCTCGGCTTCGGGCTCGGCGAGCAGCGTCACCAGAGCGTGATGCGGGCCTCCTGGGCGGTGGTCGTGCAGGCGATGCGAGCGCGGACGGTGCAGAGCATGTTCAGCGGGCGCCTCAACGTCGCCGAATGCCTGTCCCTGGTCACCGTCCTGGTGACCGGCTTCCTCCTCATCGGCCACGGCCTCTCCACCGTCGGGGCGGCCACCACCGCGATGCTGCTCGTCCTCCGGCTGCTGGACCCGATCAACCAGCTGCTGCTCGTCGTCGACACCATCCAGTCCGCCGCCGCGTCCCTGGGCCGCGTCATCGGGATCACCATCATCCCCGACCCCGGCGCCCGTGAACCGGCGACGACGGGGGACACCGCGGTCCGGCTCCGCGAGGTCACTTTCCGCTACGGCGGCGGCCCGCGCGTGCTCGACGACGTCACCCTCACCATCGCCGGCGGGGACCATGTGGCCGTCGTCGGTGCCTCCGGCGCGGGCAAGAGCACTCTCGCGGCGGTGATCGCCGGCATCCACCCACCCGGGACCGGGACCGTGGCCCGCCCCGGCCGGCCGGCGCTGATCACCCAGGAGATGCACGTCTTCGCGGAGACCCTGCGCGACAACCTCACCCTCGCCGCACCCGAGGCGACCGACCAGGACATCCGCGCGGCGCTGGAGGCCACCGGGGCCGCCGCGATCCTCGACGTCCTGCCCGACGGGCTGGACACCCCCGTGGGGGGTGGCGGACAGGTGCTCACCGACGCCCAGGCACAGCAGATCGCGCTCGCCCGCCTGATACTGGCCGATCCGGCGCTGGCGATCCTCGACGAGGCCACCGCGGAAGCCGGCTCGGCGCAGGCGGGCCTCCTGGACCGCGCCGCGGAGGCGGCCCTGCACGGGCGGACCGGGCTGGTGATCGCGCACCGGCTCTCCCAGGCAGCGGCCTGTGACCGCGTCGTGGTGATGGAGCACGGCCGGATCATCGAAACCGGAACACATGACGAACTCGTCGCCGCCGGTGGCGTCTATGCCGGGCTGTGGGCGGCGTGGGAGGCCGGGCGGCCGGTCCTGGACGCGCCGGCCTGATGGTCAGCCGAGGCTCGCGTCCGGAGCCAGAACCGCCCAGGCGCTGGTGATGTCCTCGGTCAGCGTCATGTCGACCTGGATCGGCGGGCCGGGCAGATCCGTGCCGACGCCGACGCCGGCGTAGGCGGGCGCGCCGGTGCAGTTGACCTCGAGCCGGGCGATCATGTCCTTGCCGCCCTCGCTCATGGTGAAGAAGGCCGTGCCGGTGCCGGCGCAGACGGCCTTCAGCACGTATTCGGTGTCGGCCTTCGGCTTCGTCGTGGAGTGGATGCTGTTGCTGAGCGTGCCGTCGAACTCGTAGCGGGCGAGCTCGCCCGGCACGGCCGACGGCGGCATGAGCTCGGCCGGCGCGCCGGACGGGCTCGCCGCGGGCGCCGCGGTGCTCGCGGTCGGCGCGGCCGTCTCGGCGGCGGGCTCGGCGGTGCAGCTGAACAGGGGCAGGACCAGCAGGGCGGTCGGGATCACGGCGATACGCACTTCAAGATCATCTCAGCCGCGCGCCGCTCGTGTCTGGCGGCTATCGGACAGCTGTTACCGTCGAAGGGAACACCCGCTGGCCACGCTGCTGACCGAGATCGACACCTACGCCGAAGCTCAGCTCCTCGGCGAGTAGGTCCATCAGCAGCCCGTCGTGCCAGGTCCCGTCGGGCGCGCGCTCATATCGGCGCATGATCCCGACGGGCCGGAACCCGACCTTGGTGTAGCACCTGATCGCCGCGTGGTTGTCCGCCGCCGGATCGATCACCAGCCGGTGGTGCCCGAGATCGTGGATCAGGTACCGGGCGAGCGTCCGCACCGCGTCGGTGCCGAGCCCCCGCCCGTGCACCGCCGGGTCGAGGTAGATGTCGATCCCGGCGTGCCGATACCCGGGATCGTCCTCCTCGTGCCACTGGACCGCCCCGACGACACGCCCGTCATGAACGACGGCGAGTCGCGGCGAGCCGGAGTCGTCCCCGTCGCCCCAGCGCTCGTACACCTCGGGCGTCGCCCGGATCGCCGCCAGCGCCGGCGCATCGCTCTCGGTCACCGGCCGAAGACGAACAACGGCACCGGCAAGCTCTCCCGTACGCACTCCGGGACGATACGCGCCCCGGTCGCCGGCCGGAGCGCCAGGACGAGATCCACGAGCATGCGTTCTTTCACCGTACGTCGGTGACGCGCAGCTCGAACCGGGGGTGGTCGCGGGGCTCCGTATCGTCGGAGCGGGCGGCGAGTACGAGCGGCCACTCCCGGTCGAGCCAGAGGATCATGCGGCGGGTGGTGTGCCGGGAGTAGCTCACCGCGACGCGTACGCAGGAACGTCCCGCCACGGCATCGGTGCCCGGGAGCTCGGCCGACGAGGCCTCGACCGGATCGAACCAGGCGGACGGCGCGACGATCAGCCCGGCCGGATTCTGCACCCAGCCCAGGCTCTCGTCGACCGGGCCGTCGCCGGTGCGGGTGACCGCCGTGGCGTCGCCGGCCATCAGCGGGTGGCCGACCGGCTCCTCCAGCAGCCAGCGCCCGCCCGCCTGGTGGATCAGCTGGAACGACCCCCGCTGCGGCTCCGCGACCGGCGGCCGGTTGACCCAGTATCCCCGCAGGGTCAGCGGCGGGATCCGTACGGCGGCGTCGCCGAGCACCATGTCCATCATGGACTCATCCTGGAGGGAGCCGCCGTGCCCGCGTGATGTCACCGCTGCGGGCCGGCGATCCGCGCTGACGTCCCCTAATTCACCAGATCCCGATACTGCCGGCGATACCTCTCGAGCAGTGGAGCGACCTCGGCGGCGGCCACCCCTTCCAGCGTGTCGAACACCTTTCGAAAGGCCACGATGTCGTCGTGTCCGCGACTCATCATCACCGTGTTGAAGGTGTCGACGACGACACACGCATCGTCGAGAAGTTCGAATCCGTGAATGAGGGGGAAGGGGAGATCCGCGTCCGCCGGAATGATCCGCAGGGAGATGTTCTCCTGTTTCGACAGTTGGCGGAGGCGGTCGATCTGGGCGAGCATGTGAACGGGCTCCGCGACCCGGCTGCTCAGGGCGGACTCGGCCATCAGGAAGTGGAATCGCCGGGTCGGCTCGGCGAGGACCTCCTGTCGGCGCACGCGAGCGGACACCGATTCGGCCACACTGACCACGCGGCCGGCCTCTTCTCTGCGCCCGTAAACGACGTCGATGGAGGAGATCACCGCCCGGGCGTACTCACTCGTCTGGGCCAGGCCCACGATGACGTTGGGCTGGAAGAGCCGGAATTCGTGTGTCTTGTGCTCTATGTGAGCGACCTCGGATTGAATGCCGCCCACGGATCCGGTCGTCTGTCGCCAGTCGGTCATGCGGTTGTGCGTGCTGGTGGCCTGGGCCACCAGGCGATCGGTGATCTCGCGGGAGGCCCCGAGCGCGCGGGCGAGCCGGCCGACGTCTCCCGGTGACGCGGTGGTCTGTCCGGTTTCGATGCGAGATATCTTGGCCTGGCTCATCCGTACCATCTGGCCGAGCTGCTGGCCGGTGAGGCGTGCCTCGCGGCGCATCCGGGCGATGGCCACGCCGGGCAGGTCCGGCGAATCGTGGTCGGCGTTGGGCTCCGTGCTCACCTGCGCCTCCCTGTCCGGTGTGGTCATCGGCACCGTCGAACCTGAGGATCAAGCGGAAGCGGAGTGGGCGGCCGTCAGGAGCTCAGCCGGGATCTCCACCAGCATCTCGTTCGGGGCGAGGGCCACTCCGGCTTGTTGCGCGTCGGCCACATAACCCTGGACGAGGATCGTGCCCCGGTCGGTCCGGAAGATCGTCGGGCATGTCCCGCTGGAACAGGTGGTGGCCAGCAGTTCGAGTGCCGAAGCGTCTGCCTCGCCGTCATTAGTGATCACTTTATTGACACCGCCGTTCTTCGTCGAGTGTGCGCCCATGAAGGCGCGGGATACAAATATTCCTTCGCCGTGAGGAAGCTCCCTGTCCGCAATAGGTCAGATGGTTGCGATCAGTAATATTCCTGCCCGCTACCTGGCACTTTAGCAGTGATATGTCTGCTATTCGCGTCAGATGCATATGCGCTTGCGGCGCGTTCGGGTGAGGCGCAGCGTGAGATTCACGGAACCCCTTCGCATTCACCCGGAGGCTCGCATGTTCGATCTCGGCGCAGCCGGCACTCCCGCACCGCAGGCCGCTGGACCGGTCCTCTCGGCCGCGGTGTTCTGTCTCGTCGTGGCGCTGCTCTGTGCCCGCCGCGCGCTCACCCCGATCGGCCCGCTCGTCCGGGCCTTCGCGGCCGCGATGATCGCGGCCCTCGCCGCCGGAGCCGCGCTCCTGTTACTCGTCGTCCTGATGGCGCGGGGGCTGCCGTCACCGTGACGGCTCACAAATCTGGATTACCGGGTGAGACCAGCCACTGATGCCGTAGAGAGGGGGAATACGGCTACGGGAGTGGGACAGGTGAACAAGACACGTGTGGTGACGTCGGTGGTGGCGCTGGCGAGCTGTGGAGTGCTCTCGTCGCTGGTGGCGGCCGGGAGCCCGGCCCTGGCCACCGGCAACGGCGCGGCGATGACGGCCTCGGCCGCCGCCGATCCCTGGGAGAGCGTGGCGGTCACCGGCCAGGGCGAGGTGTTCGGCGAACCGGACGTGCTGACCGCGACCTTCGCCGTCGAGACGACCGCGTCCACCGTCGACGTGGCGCTCGCACGGACCACGGCGGCGGCCACCCGGGTACGGGACATCCTGGTCAACGGGGGCGTCAGCGCCGACGACCTGCAGACGTCGAACGTCGACGTGAGTTCGTCGCGCAACGACAACGGGAAGATCACCGGGTACACCGTGACCCAGGGGCTGACCGCGGAGATGCACGATCTGCCGGGCGCCGGGGCACTCATGTCGTCGGCGATCGCGGCGGGCGGCGACGCGGCCCGGATCAACGGGGTGTCGTTCGCGATCGAGGATGACTCGGCGCTGCTCGCCGAGGCCCGGAAGGAGGCGTTCGCGGACGCCAGGGCGAAGGCCCAACTCTACGCCCGGGAGGCGGGCCGCCCGCTGGGCCGGGTCGTCAAGGTCACCGAGGCGAGCCCCGGTCTCCTGGCGAACAGCGAACAGGACCGTGCCGTGAGCGCCTCGATGTACGCCCTGACCGCGCCGCTGCCCATCGAACCGGGCCGCCAGGAGCTCACCGCGACCGTCACGGTCGAATGGATCCTCGATCCCGCCTGACGCGCCGGGTCAGGTGGCGCTGACGAACCCGCCGGGCACGTCCGGCTTCTCGGCGTATCCGTACGGCGGTTCGCGTACGCCGTCACGCAGGGCCTTGAGCTCACTGACGAGCCGGGCCATCGCGCCGGCCTCATCCCGGTCGACCTTGATCGGCGTGAACCCGCGCACGATGTCCCGATGGCTCCCGCCGGGCAGGATGACCGGGAAGACGCGGCTCTCGTCGAAGTAGTACCGGTGCGCGTTGATCTCCCGCATCACCCAGTTCTCGGCCGGCGACCGGACCATGACGTGCGGCGACACGAACGCCACGAGGGCCCGGGACTGGCGGATGGCGGCCAGCAGCCGGGACGGGAACTCCTCGCCGTGCGTCGGAACGTCGCGGAACACGTGGAGCCCCGCCTCGGTCAGCGCCCGCTGCCACCGGTCGGCGGTCTCCGTGTCGCCCGAGTTGTAGGAGAGGAACGCGTCGTACTCGAAGCAGTTCGCGGCGGCGAGCCGGAGGTCGCGGTAGAACGCGTCTCGCTGCGGCGCGTCGAGGCGTACCAGACCGCTCTCCCGCAGGTGGAGGATGGTCACCGGCTCCTTCTCGATGTGGAACTCCCACTTCGGCAGCACCACGGTGCCCGGCAGGTCCACCCAGAGCAGCGGGTAGTCCTCGCCGGCCAGCGACGATCCCGGCACCCGCGCGCCCGGCGGTTCCGATTCGGTCAGACCGCGCAGCCGCCCGCCGACCAGCAGCCAGATGCCGTGGCCGTTGGCGTCGTCGAGGTTGCGTACCCGGTCGAAGGTGAGGCGGGTGGACCCGGTCCGTTGCAGCGGCAGCAGGTCGCAGTGGTCCTCGATCTCCGCGAGGATGCGCTCCCAGGGGCGGTCGGCGCCGGTCAGCGGCCCGGACTGGTTGGCGCCGACGAGATACGGCACCCGCTGACTGACGTGTTCCAGGGTACGCGCCCGGATGAACGCGCCCACGTTCTTCCACGCGTTCCGCGGAAGCCGGCGCTCCATCTCCCGGATGTCGAAGGTGAGCAGGGTGGTGTCGGTGAGCGCGACGAGGTCGGCCGTGCGGCGCCGGGACATCGCGAACGCCAGCTCGCCGACGATCTCCCCCTCCTCGTGGGTGAAGTCCGGCTGCGCGACCCCGTCGCTCTCGGCCTGCGTGCCGGGGAGGTAGACCCCGACCTGGCCCCGCAGGATGACGAACATGGTCTCGCCCTCGTCGCCGGTACGGCAGATGTACTCGTTGTAGTCGCGTTCCACCAGGTGACCGGCGAGGATGACCTCGCGCAGATCGTTCTGGGTCAGCAACTCGAAGAAGGGGTTCGACTCGCCGCGCACCTCCTCGCGCAGATAGCCGAGCTGCCGGCGTTGCAGTCGCCCGATCGCGTCCTCCGCCTCGGCGTCGCGCCGGTTGATCTGCAGGATGCGTTTCGCCCAGTAGATCGTCTCCCAGCCCGCGCCGGCCCGTTCGGCGCTGTGCAGCCGCCGGCGGTCCTCCTCGGTGGGGGAGTCCCAGGTGGAGCGGTCGGCGCCGACGGACATCAGCTGGAGCTGCTGGGCCCGGCCGGTCTTGTCACGCAGGCTGCGGTCGCCGTCGAAGAGCACCGGGACGCCCGCGCCCGACTCCTCGATCGCCTCCCGGAACGCGCGGGAGACCAGTACCCCGGCGGCCGGTCCGCGGCTGAGCAGCCATCCGGCGGCGTTGATGCCGTCACCCACCGCCTGGGCGCGGCCGTCCGCGCCGGCGAGGAAGCGGACCCGGCCGACGTGTGCGGTCACCCGTAGGGGAACCTTTTCGGACGCCGACCAGCCACGAAGTGCGGCTACCAGGGCGAGCGCGTGGGCCGGCCAGCCGTCGCCGCGGAAGATGACGTGGCCGCCGTCCCCGCCCGAGGCCCAGACGGCGTGGCCCGCACCGGCGCCGGCGATCGCCGCGGTGACGATCCGGTTGATGGCGGTCACCCGCTGTGTCTGAACGTCGATGTCCGACTCGGCGGAGTGGCTGACGATGTCACACGAGACGATCGCCACCGTGGTCCGCCCGGCCTCTCCCGGTGCCATCACCGTCACCTCCCGGAGCCCGCCCACCCGACATGGACGACATCAACGTGTCCGATCGATGGAGCCGAGTCAATGGGATGCGTCCGCCGCGCACGACAAAGTCAAGACCGCTTTCCGCGTACGGCGAAAAGGAGCCGGGCGGGAGCGGAAAGCCCCCGCCCGGCAGATCGGCCGTCGGGTCACCGACGGCCCGTGACAGCGGCCGCCGGTGACCGGTGGCCCGGACCAGCGGTCACCGGTTCACCGGTGGCCCCGACCAGCGGTGTCGGTTCACCGGTGGCCCGTGACAGCGGCCGCCGGGCTACCAGCGGCTCGGGACGGCGGAGAAGAACTTCTCGCCCGGGACGCCGACGCCGGTCTCGGCGTCGTACCCCGGAGTGCTGTGGATCGTGCTGGTCTGCACGTCGACCTGGCGCAGCAGGTATGCCCGCCCGTCGGACGGGTCGATCGAGTTCACGTAGTTCGCCCGTGCCTCGTAGAGCGCCTTCTTCGGTGCGACGATGTCGTGCAATGCGGAGCTGCCGAGCTCGCCGTAGTACAGCGGGTTCACGAAGCCCAGCGCGTGGTGCGCCTTCTGGTTGGCGATCGCCTGGAGCCCGGCCATCAGCGGCGAGGCGAGGCTCGTCCCGCCGATACGGTACTCGTCGTAGTAGACGCCGTCCGGGAAGGTCTGGGTCTGGCCGACGCGGAAGCCGGTGTTCGGGTCACCCGGCATGGCGATGTCCGGGGTGGTCCGCATCGGGGTCGATCCCCAGTACTTCGAGATCGACGAGGGCACCCTGCCCTTCTGGTACGAGGGCTGGGTGAACAGGACGCTGGTACCGCCGCCACCGCCGGAGCTGAAGGCCGAGGGCCCCCAGAGGTTGTCCGCGAGGCTCTGGTACGCGTTCTGCCAGCCGTACTCCCAGACCCGGTTGCTGTTCCTGTCGATGCCGACGGAGGTGCCGCCGACGCTGGTCACGTACGGCAGGTCGGACGGGAAGCTGACCGTCTTCGACGCGACGTCGGTGCCGCCGGAGGTGCCGTCGCCGTCGTCGCCGCTGGAGAAGTCCACGGTGATGCCGGTGAGCGCCGCCTCGAGGGAGAAGTACGAGTAGAACTCGACCATCTCCTCGCCGAGCAGGTCGATGTCGTCGGTGCCGGAACCCCACGAGTTCGTGACGATGTCGGCCACGTGGTTGTCGATCGTCTCGGCCCACGCCTCGTCGAGCCCGCCGACGCAGTCACTGCCGCCGACGTACACGATCTTCGCGCCCGGGGCCATGGCGTGCACGGCCTCGATGTCCAGGGTCTCCTCGCCGTACCAGCCCGACGCGTCGCACTCGTCGACGTAGTCGTAGCCGTCGGCCGGCGGGGTGATCTGGGAGAACTGACCGCGTTTGAAGGCCGGAAGACCGTACTTCTTATTGTACGTGGTCACGTCCTGCACGATCGTCGGCGACGCGTACGCGTCGGTGACGGCGACCGTGACTCCGCTGCCGTCCAGCCCCTTCTTGATCTGAGCGGTCGCGCCGTACGCGTTCTGGTACTGCTTCGGCGTGTACCCGCAGCTGACGTAGGTCTCCTTCTTGCCGTCCGGTCCCTTGGGCAGGTCGGACGCGGTCTTCTGACCGTAGTACGACGAGCACGGGGTGGCCGCCCGGAAGCCGTCGCCCGGAGGCGGCAGCGTGTCGGCCGGCTCCTTGAGCGCGGAGCCCTGGTCGATGCCGACGACGCTCTTCACCGCGGCGGGCGCGCCCTCGGGCAGCGACAGGTCCGTGCTGTTCGCGTGGACCGTCCTACCGTCGTACGTGTAGTCGCGCACCGTGGTGCCGAAGGTCTTGTCCACCTGGGCGACCGTGCCGGCCACCTCCACGTAGAGGCCACCCGCGAGCGTGCCGCGGACCTGCAACCCCTGGTCCGTGAGCCAGGAGGTAACCGCCTTCACGTCGGCGCTCGCCGGAGCGTACGCCGCGGTGAACTGCGCACTGGTGAGGTACTCGCCGTAGCTCGCGCTGTCCGGGTCGGACAGGGCGGCGAGCTGCGACTCCGCCCCGGCCTGGTCGCGCATGGCGAGCAGCAGGCCGAACCGGACGGTGCTGGCGGACGCCGGGGTACCGGCGTCCTTGGCGCGACCGATCCAGCGCGGCTTGCTCCCCGAGAGGGTGTGCCGGCTGGTTCGGGCCGCTTGTGCCGGGGACGCTCCGAGGACCGACACGGTCGCTGCGCCGATGGCGACGACGGCCGTGATCCGGGCCCGCAGAGTCGAGGGGATCAACATCCAAATGTCTCCCTAGCTCTATCTGGCTGTAGAAGACACCCAACTCCTGTCCATCGACGCGGTCAAGATCTGCGATTAAGTCGCCTTTCAGCGCTCCGAGCCCGCCCGCCAGCGCTCCGAGCCCGTGCCCCAGCTCTCCGAGTTCGTCCGCCAGGCCCGTGCCCCAGCTCTCCGAGTTCGTCCGCCAGGCCCGTGCCCCAGCTCTCCGAGATCGCCCGCCGCGTCCGCGCTCCAGCTCTGGTGGCCGCTCGCAGCGTTCGCGGCTCAGCTCGGGGTGGCCGCGCGCAGTAGTCCGTCGAGCCATGCCTGATGCCCGTTGAGCATCGGGTTCGGTCGCTCGGCAGCGAGCGCGGCGGCCGGTTCCCCGATCTGTGTCTCCTGCGTGAGGATCCGCACACGCCCCCCGGACAGGTCCTCGACGAGCCAGGCATGCAGCACGTCGAGCCGGTCGGCCGGCGCTCCCTCCTGGCGCGCGGTCCAGGAGAGGCGACCGGGTGTGCCGTCGCCCGGTTCGCTGAACTCGACCACGTGCGCGTCGAGCGGCGGGAACCCGAACGTCCCGAACCGGAAGCTCACGTCGTCCGAGAGCCGGGGCCCATCACCGTTGGGGAAGCCGATGTCGGCCACGTTGTCGTAGTACGACTCCCAGGTCGAGGTGTCGACCAGATACCGCCAGACCCGGGCAGCGCTGACACCCCGGACAATCACCTCATTCGACACGAAGTTGTCCCCGGTCCCGGGAAGATACCGCTCCGGCCAATTGATCGAGTTCTGCATCGGGTACTCCCTGATCGAGATGAACGCTGGCGACGGTAGGTCGCCCGCCGACCGCCCGACCAATCCGACGACCGATCGCGGACATCCGAATCCCGATGCCGCCGTGCTGTTCGCCCCCGGTCCCGTCGCGCGGAACCCGATGGCGAGGCCCTGAGGGAGGGGATCGCGGACATCCGAAGGCCGATGGCTCGGTCAGGGCGATCGTGGGGTGAACGCGTGGTCGACGGCGTCGGCGAAAGCGGACATCGAGGGAAACTCCAGGGCGTAGCTCCAGTTCTCGCTCGGCGGCGGGGTCGCGCCCCAGCCGGGCCGATCGTGGCGCCGGTTGATCCATACCGATGGCAGGCCCTCGCGCTTGGCCGGGACGTGATCGTGGAACAGGCTCTGTGCCGCGTGAAGCAACTCGGTGCGTCGCACACCCAGCCGGGGCAGCGTCGCGTCGAGTGTCCGAAAGTGATTCTCGCTCGGCTTGTATCCGCCGACGTCCTCGGCCGTGATGATCGCCGCGAAGTCGCCCCGGAGCCGTTCGTTGCTGCCGGCGAACCCGGCCCGGTGCACGTTGGACAGGATGATCAACCGGTAGTGCCGGGCCAGCCGATCCAGAGCTTCCGCGGAGTCGGGAAAGGCGGGCCAGCCGGGCACCGACTCGCCCAGCGTCCGGGCCCAGCTCTCGCTGACCGGTACGGCGAACCTCCTGCCGGTACGACGGAACGCCTCGGCGATGACGTCCGGATACAACGTCGTCGGATGCTCCCGCTCGACGGCAGCCTCGCTCTCGGCGTACGCGAGCAGCAGTTCCTCGGTGTTGACCTTGATCTTCTGCTCCTCGGCCCACGGGGTCAGCACGGCCGCGATGCCGGTCTCCCAGTCGATGAGCGTGCCGTAGCAATCGAAGCTGACGGTCTTGAATGCGGTGAGGTCCACGGTCCGGGTCCCTTCCGGCGGCCTCTTGCGAGGGTGACCTATGGGGCGTATTGAAGGTTATGTGAGAGAACTGGAGATCGCGGGGCCACACGGACCGGTGCCGGTGCGAATCTACGGTGAGGGGTGCCCCGGCGGAGATGTGCTGGTCTGGGCGCACGGCGGCGGCTTCCGCCACGGCGATCTGGAGATGCCCGAGGCACATATGGTCGCGGCCGAGTTGGCCCGGCGGGCCGGGGTGATCGTGGTGTCCGTCGGGTACCGCCTCGCGACCGGCACCGTGCGCTATCCGGTCCCCATCGACGACGTGCACGCGGTGTGGGGATGGGTCTGCACCGGTGGCGGCCAGCCGGGCACCGTCACGAGCAGTGGGCCGGGTGACGAGCAGCGGGACCGTGCCGTGTCCGCCGTGCCGGCTGATGGGCTGCCGTGCCGTGCCGTGTCCGCCGTGCCGGGTGACGAGCAGCGGGGCCGTGCCCTGTCCGCCGGGTTGGGTGATGGGCTGCCGGGCCGTGTTGCCATCGGAGGGGCGAGCGCGGGCGCGGCGCTGGCGCTGGCCACGGCGATGCGTGCTCGGGACGCGGGAGAGAGGACGGCTGACCTGCTGGTGTTGGCCTATCCGTTCGTCCACTATCCGTCGCCCGGAGCCGGGGACCGCGCGGACATCGAGGACGTCGAGGACATGGTGCGGAACTACGTGGGCCGGATCAGCGACGTGCCGCCGGACGCGCTGCCCGGGATGGCGCGGCTCGACGGTCTGCCGCCGGTGACGGTGGTGCTGTCCGAGGATGATTACCTGAGGCCGTCCGGCGAACTGCTGGAGCGGCAGCTGCGTGAGGTCGGCGTCCCGGTGGAGACCATGCTGGCCGCGGGCACCACACACGGACACCTGAACCGCCCCGCCGACCATCCGGACGGAGTGGAGGACTCCCTCACGTTCTTCGCGAAGGCCTTGGCGACGATGAAGCCCACGGAGGGGCGTGGGGCACCTGCTGCGTAGCGGTCGTGCCGGTGCACGAGTCGCTGGTCGTTTGAACATGGGCCCAGTCTCGCCGCGGATCCGGCGTCGTGCATCAGTCCCGGGAACCAGTACCGCGGTATGAACGAGGCCCCGAAAGGCCCTACCACGGGATGATGCGTAGCCCTGGTTCCATGCCTAATGTCGAGTCCACCTCCGGTTTGGACTGCACGGCGGTGCCGGAGTTCGTGAGGGTTCCGGGAGGTGTCGACAGCCCAGGGTCACGGCGGTCCCGGGTCGTGGCGGTCCCGGGTCGTGGCGGCGTCGTGGCGGCGACGGGTCGCGGCAAGTGAGGGAGGCCTCAGTGCGGGGTGGAGAAAGGAGGTGCGGAAGGGACATACGCTGATGGATCCATGAGGGACTCCTCGGCGGGAGCGGGTGGCGCGGTGCGGACGTACTACCGGGGACCGGATGCGCTTGTGACCGGGGAGCAGTTCATCAGGGTGGAGCGGCCGGCGGTTAGCTTCACGATTCGGGAGCTGCGGGACGTGCGAGTGGTGCTGGCGCCCGAGGAGGTCTCGACGTACCAGCATCGGGTGGCGGCGCTCGTGATCGTGCCGTGCGTGCTGGTGGTCGCGGGCGCGGTGTGGATCGGGCGGGTTCAGGTCTGGGCGATCGCCGGGGTGCTGGTGATGCTGCTCGGTTACACCATGCTGCGGATCCTGCGGCCCCGGCGGCGGTGGGAGATGCGGGCCACGTATTACGGGCTCGAGGTGCTGATCTATCACAGCCGCGACACGCAGGTCTTCAACCAGGTGAAGAGGGGTCTCCGCCGGGCGCTGGAGGACCGATCGGACAGATGACGAGGCGAGGCACGGCAGCCTGGACCGCTCGGACCACAGGGGGTTACCCCTCCCGCAGCGGGTTGCCCGGATTGTTGGGGTTTCCTGAACCGCTGGGTTGTCCGGACCGCTGGGTTGTCCGGACCGCTGGGTTGTCCGGACCGCTGGGTTGTCCGGACCGCTGGGTTGTCCGGACCGCTGGGTTGTCCGGACCGCTGGGTTGT
>NZ_JBFAYF010000019.1:114553-144432 GCF_040681165.1 Actinoplanes sp. NPDC051851
TGTCCGGACCGCGCGGATCGTCGGGGCGGCTGGGGTTCCGCGATGAGCTTCGCGCCGGTCAGGTCCTCCGGGGTCAGCGGAGGTTCAGACCGCCGTCCAGGAGGACGACCTCGCCGGTCACGTAGTCGTTGCTGATCAGGGCGGTGATGAGGTCGGCCACGTCGGCGGGCGCAGCGGCGCGGCGCATGGGGCTGGACTCCTTCCACAACCGCTGGGCGTCGGTCCAGTCGGCGGTGAGTGGAGTGTCGACCAGGCCCGGTGCCACCGCGTTGACCCGGATCGCCGGGCCGAGGGCGGCGGCCAGCAGCTTCGTGACGTGGTTCAGGGCCGCCTTGCTGGTGGCGTACGCGATGGAACTGCCCTTTGGTCTTACCCCGGCATGGCTGGTGATGTTGATGATGCAGCCCCCGCTCTCGCGGAGTGACGGCGCGGCGGCCTGGCAGAGCAGCCAGGGCGCGATCAGGTTGACGTCGAGCAGGCGGCGCCAATCAGTAGCGGTCAGGCCGTCGAGGTCGGCGTGCGGGACCGGCCAGCTGATGCCCGCGTTGTTGATCAGGACGTCGAGGCGTCCGTGGCGTTCCAGCACCGCCGGGACCAGGGCGGATGCGGCAGTGTCGTCGGCGAGGTCGGCCTGGTGATAGCTCCCGCCGATCGAGGACGCCAGTGCGGTTCCGGCGGCCGTACTCGATCGGGAGTGGACCGCGACCGTGAAGCCGTCGGCCGCGAGCCGCCGGGCCGTCGCCGCGCCGATCCCGGAGGCGGAGCCCGTCACCAATGCCACTTTGTTCACGGACGAACAATAGGTTGCGGAACCGCCATAGCGTCGGAGGTGACCGGCTTCTTCGACCCGAGGAGGTCATCATGCGCATGTCGGTCATCGCAACTGTCCTCTGCATCACTCTCACCGCCTGCGGCGCCCCGGCTACGATGGCAGCAGCTCCCGCCGCGACGGCCACCCCTTACTGTGGCATCACCTGGGGCAGCACCGATAAGGCCGCCGGTGACGTCAGCACCGCCCCGCTGGTCTCGGTCTCCACCGGGCGGCATGATTGCTGGGACCGGATCGTCTTCGAGATGAACGGTACGGCTCAGGGCTACAACGTTCGCTACAGCGCTGAGGTGCTCACCGACGGTGAGGGCGTCGACCTCGTCCCGTACACCGCTGGCGGCGCCTTCCTCTGGGTGACGGTGCGCGCGCCCGCCTACGATCCGAGCGGGATCCCCACCATCGAGACCACGACCGGCGACCACGTGGTCACCGTGCTCCGCTACGACACGCTCCGCGACATGGTCTTCGGTGGCTCATTCGAGGGCTACACGACATTCGCGGTCGGCGTGCGGGCCCGCCTGCCGTTCCGCGTCCTGCTCCTGACCGGCCCTGGCACACACAGCCGGATCGTCGTCGACATCGCCCATCGCTGGTCATAGAAGTGATCGGCACCCCCACGTTCTCCCCGTGAAGCGAGGGGTGCCGACCTCCAGAATCACCACCAGGTCCAGTCGGCGCCGTGAGGAACCGGCGACTGGGGCGCTCGGCGGTGCCGACGTGCCGAGCCGATCGCCGAGCATTCCGGCGGCCGGGTCATCGCTGTCCATCGGGGCTGCGATCATCGATCTGACGGCGCGCTGCGGCAGCTCGATGATCGCGCGATGGATGGATGCAGCCGAGGCTGAGGCGATGTACCGAGGTCGCGAAGGGTCCGGGACGGCCTGGAGGATCGGGCCACGACGGGTGGCTGTGGGCCGGATGGCGCACGGAAAAGTGGAAAAGAGTGGAGCGAGCGGAGAAACGGCCGATAGGAGATCGGGTCGAAGAGCAGCCGGGAGGCGGAAGCAGGCGATGGGGGAGAGGGACGTCCTCGGGCACGGCAGCAGCCGGAACGATGATGCGTACGCGGCTGCTGAGGAGTGTGTGCGGCAGGCGTTCGGCGGGCGGGAGCCCACGGCGGACGACCTCGTGCTGGTTTTTCCCACCATTCATTACGATCCGCACCTCTTCTTCGCGGCGGCGCAGCGGGCGGCCGGAAACGCCCAGGTGGTCGGATGTACGGCCTATCGGAGCTTCACGTCGGACGCGAACCTCGTGCGCGGGGCGGTCGCCCTGTACGTACCCGCGGCGGACCTGAGGTTCGGGGTCGCGATCCGGGACGGCATCCACCGGGACGTCTTCGGGGCGGCGAAGGACGCGACGTCGGCGGCCCGCGAGCGCGCCGGCGGGGACGCGGGACATTCGGTGCTGATGGTGATCAGCGACGGGTTCGCCGGGGACCAGCGGGCAGTGGTGCGCGGGTGCTACACGGTGACCGGCGCGACGGTGCCGATGATCGGCGGGGCGGCCGCGGAGGACATCTCCATGATCGCTACCTACCAGTACGCGAACGGTCAGGTCACCACGAACGGCATGATCGCGGTCTGGATCAACTCGCCCCGCCCGCTCGGGATCGGGGTCGCGCACGGGTGGCATCCGATCGGGTCGCCGATGATCGTGACGCGGGCCGAGAAGAACGTCATCCACGAGCTGGACGGGCGTCCGGCGGTCGAGGCGTACTTCGCGCAGCGCGGCACCGACCTGCCGTCGCGGGTCCGCGACGGGCTGTGGGAGGAGCCGTTCGCGCGGGCGGCGCTCGGGCATCCGCTGGGGCTGGCCGACACCGTCGGGCGGTTCGACGGGCGGCACATCCTGGACCGGACTCCGGACGGCGCGCTGGTGATGTTCGGCCACGTCAGCGAGCACTCCGTGGTACAGGTGATGGCCGGCAACCATCAGGACCTCCTCGAGGCCTCGCGCCGGTCGGGAGCGGACGCGGCCGGGCAGCTGGACGGGCCGCCGCGCGGGGCGATCGTCTTCAGCTGCGCGGGGCGGGCCGGCCCGCTGGGGAAGGAGATCGAGGCCGAGGCCGTCTCGGTCGGCGAGGGGATGGGCGGCGCTCCCATCGGCGGCTTCTTCACGTACGGCGAGTTCGCGCGCGTCACCGGCTCGACCGGGTTCCACAACGCCACCGTGGTCACGTTGGCCCTCTGACCTCTTATGGGAGTCCACGACATGCAGGTTCTGAGCAGCACCGAGGCCGGCGTCGGCGATGAGGTGCAGCGGCTGCGCGCCGAGCTGATCGAGGAGCGGGTCGCGTCGGTACGGGCGCTGGCGAGGGCCACCCGGCTGTCGCAACTGATCACCGCACTCGGCCAGGTCGTCGACCTGACCGAGGTGTTCGACCGGGCGGTCTGCGAGGTCACCGAGCTGTTCGGGGCGGACATCGCGGTGCTCTTCACCCCGACCGCGGACGGTTTCCGCCCGGCCGCGTCGTGGGGTCTGGGCACGGCGCTCTCGGGGGATCTCCCCCTGCTGGACTGCACCCGCCGCCCCACCCGGGAATCGCCGGTGGTGGCCGGCCCGGTCGCGGACTTCGACGTGCCCGAGTGGCTGCGGGCCTACGGGCCGGTGCACATCACGTGGGGTCTCTTCAGCGTCCGCGACGAGCCGCCGGGCTATCTCGTGCTGGTCCGGCGCGCGGACACCCCGTTCGAGAACGCGGACGTGCACGAGCTGGCCGCGGTGGCGAGCCGGATCGCCCTGGCGGTGGACAACGGACGGTTGTACCGCCGTACGCAGGAACAACTGCAGCGGTCCCGCCAGCTGCACGAGGTGACCGCCGACCTGGCCCGGAGCGTGGACGTCGGCGCGGCCGCCCAGCGGCTGGCCGAGGCGCTGGTGGAGCACGTTCCGGTCGCGTCCGCCGGGGTCCACCTGGGCGGCGGAGTGGCCGGGAGTGCCGGGGAGGCGGGCGGCGACGAGCTCACGCTGAGCCTCGGCGGGGACGGTTCCAGTATCGGGACCGTGGTGGTGACCGGGGCGCCGGCGCAGGGCAGCCTCGCCCACGACTTCCTGGAGCACGTCGCCGAGGTGGGTGGCCTGGCCCTCGAGCGGGCACAGCTCTTCGAGCACATCCGGCGCCAGGCCGAGACCGACGCGCTGACCGGGCTGCCGAACCGTGCCCTGTTCATGGGCCGTCTCGCCGCCGCGATGGAGCGTTGTCGCGCCGAGGAGTCGGACCTGGCCGTGCTCTTCATGGACCTGGACGGGTTCAAGGCGGTCAACGACACCCACGGGCACGAGGCCGGTGACCTGCTGCTCATCGAGGTGGCCCGGCGGCTGACCGGTGCGGTCGGGGAGGCCGGCACCTGTGCGCGCCTCGGCGGCGACGAGTTCGTGGTGCTGCTGGAGCGGGGCGACGCCGTAGCGGTGGCGGACGGGATCCGCCGGGTGATGGACGAGCCGTTCGTGGTCGGCGGACTGCGGCTGCGGGCCGGTGGCAGCGTCGGCATCGGGACGGCCGCGACCAGCGGATACGACGCCGAGGCGCTGCTTCGCGACGCTGACACCGCGATGTACGCCGCGAAGCAGGCCCGCCGTCAGGAGGTGTAGGCCCCACGGCTGCCTCGTCTGCGATCGCGTTGCGTGTGTCATGGCGGCCAGTCTTCTCGCGCGGCGCCGGTTGCGAATCAGACCACGGGATGGTCCTGTCTCCACCCTGGGATATGGCGGACCGGTACCGGGGGTAGGGGGCGGCCGGAGCGGCTATGGTGTCCAGCATGGATGGTCGTCGATGTGATGCGACCGTGGTCATCCCGGCTCGTAACGCGGCCGGCGGGATAGACGCCCAGCTAGCCGCGCTGGCCGACCAGCGGTTCGACGGCACCTGGGAGGTCGTCGTTGCGGACAACGGCTCGACGGACGGGACCGGGACCGCGGCACTGCGCTGGACAGGCGTGCTGCCCGGCCTGCGGGTGGTCCGCGAGGAACGGCCCGGCGTGAACTTCGCCCGGAACGCCGGTGCCCGCGCCGCCCGGGGCCGGATCCTGGCGTTCTGTGACGCGGACGACGAGGCCACGCCGTCCTGGCTCGGCGAGCTCGTCGCGGCCTGTGCGAACGCGGACATCGCCGGGGGCTACCTCGACCCGACCGTGCTGAACAGCGCCCGCATGCAGGGATCCCGACCGGCCAATCCGCCCGACCGGCTGCCGCTCATCATGGGCTGGCTGCCGTACGCGACGGGCGCCTGCATGGCGATCCGTGCCGACGTGTTCGAGCAGCTCGGCGGCTTCGACGTGACCTATACGGGCGGTGGCGGAGACGACGTCGAATTCTGCTTGCGGGCGCAGCTGGCCGGGCATACGGTGGCCTTTGCCTGCAACGCCGTCGTCCACTATCGACTACGAGAGGGCCTCCGGCAGATCGCCCGCCAGCAGTTCGGGTATGGTCGAGCCGACGCCCGCCTCCTCCGCGATTTCCGCGTCCATGGACTGACCGTCAACACCACCCGCGAAGCGGTCCGCGAATGGTTCGCCCTGATCGTCGGTGCGACTGCCCTGCGCGATCCCGACCGTGCCGGGCTCTGGATGTGCGAGGCCGCGTGGCGGATCGGGCGCCTGCGCGGCAGCCTGGAACAACGAGTGTGGTGCCCGTGACCGGCGTCTGGCGTGAGAACGATCGGCGTCCTGACGTCCAGGCCGGTGAGGCCCGGTGCGGCGATCCCCGGCATGCCGGGGAGGAACGGCGCCGGCCGGCGGCTGCGATGCTGGTGGCCGCGGCGTCGCGACCGGTTCGCGCCTGCCTTTCGGGCGAGGACCTGGACTGGCTCGGTGGCGGCCGTTCGCTCTGCGTGGCTTTGGACCTGCACACGACCGTGACGCTAGCCGGAGCCGGAGCCGGAGCCGGAGCCGGAGCCGGAGCCGGAGCCGGAGCCGGAGCCGGAGCCGGAGCCGAGGGCGGCTGCGGGGACGGGGACGGGCTGCGGGGCGAAGGGCGGATGCCTGCCGGCCGCGGGATGTCGCCGGGCGAGGTAGGGGAAGCGCCGTGGGCTGAGGAGGTGTGGAGTTTTCTACGGGAGCGCGTCGAGGGGCTGGGTGACGCGCGGACGCCGGTTGCCGTCGCGAGTCAGGCGCCGATCGCCAGCGGGCTGTCCAGCTCGACCGCGCTGATCATGGCGATCTTCGATGTGTACGCGCCGCAGGTGGCCCGTCGTGAGCGGGTTCGGTGGGCGTACGAGTTCGAGTTCGCGTTCTGCAACGGCGGAGGCATGGATCAGCTGGCCATCGATCTCGGCGGGGTCACCTGCTTCGACGGGCGTGCCACCGGGCTGCCCGGAGTGGCCGGTCACGCCCCGTTCCCGGAGGAGTGGTCGCTGGTCGTCGTCGATTCGCGGGCGCCGAAGTCCACACCGGATCACATCCGGAATGTCCGTGCGCAACAGGCGCGGAACGATCCCGAGTTGGCCGCCTACGTCCGCCGTTGCGACGATGCCACCAGGGCGGCCTGGCAGGCGATCGGCCGTCGTGACCTGCCGGCACTGTCCGAGGCGATGACCGAGGCGCACCGGGCGATGCGTGATCACCAGCGCATGTCCACGTCGCTGCTGGAGCGCCTCCGCCTGCTCGCCCGCGACGCCACCGGCCTGGCGATGAAGCTGAGCGGCGCGGGCGGTGGCGGCGCGCTGGTCGGCGTCTGCCCCACCGTGGACGCCGCGTCGACGGCCGAGGCCATCCGGGACGCCTACCGGGTCGACGCGTCCGCCGCCGCCGTCTTGATCACCGCAGCCGCACCGCCATCCCATTCATAGGCGAGCCACTGCGCATACTGATGCAGCCGAAACCGCAGCTCAGGCGGCAGCACCGGCGGGTTCAGCGGCGGGTTCAGCGGCGGCGATTTCGGCGGCGGCTGAATGAGCGGCGGCGGCTGAATGAGTGGCGGCGGGTTCGGTGCCGGTGGGCTCAGTGGCGGCGGGTTCGGCGGTGACGTGATGAGTGGCGGCGGGTTCGGTGACCGCCGAGCGGCGGGGATCGATGGCGAGGCGCGGAGGTCCCGCACCGGCACAGGGCGCACCACGTCAGCGACGGCAAGGGCGAAATCTCCTATCTGGTACGCCGTGAGCCGCCCCACCAGAACTCCCCGCCCCAGCGCGTCGGCCGCCTCACGTACGTGCAGAGGGCGTACCAGCGCGGGCAGGGCATCCGTGATCAGGATCGGTCGTGAACGCAGCGCCTGCCACACCAGCGCCCCGATCACACCGTCCGGGCCGCACCCGGGGCCGTAGAGGTCGCCACTGAGCCCACGAGGATCGACCCCGTCCTCCGCGATGGTCACCCCGATCCCGCGTTCGGCGAGGTAGGCGGCGAGATGCGCGATCATCGCCGTACCTCCGGTCCGCAGTGGGACGGTGCGCCGCGGCTCGGACGGCGGGTGCAGTGCCGCGGCGCGACCGGCTTCTACGGCGAGAGCGGCCAACTCGGCGAGTTCCCGCAGTGCGTGTTCGCCGAGCGCCTGCCCCGGTCGCTGGCTGCCCCCGCCCGGCCCGATCGTGCGCAACGCCGCGTCGACCGTCCCCGTGGCCGCAGTAACGGGCGTGGGCGCGGGCGCAGTAACGGGCGTGGGCGCGGGCGCAGTAACGGGAACGGGAACGGGAACGGGAACGGGAACGGGAACGGGTACCCCGGGAACGGCCGCTCCTGGCGTGTCCTGTGCGGAATCGGTCTCCGGGACGGGCTGCTCGGGGATGACCGGGTCCGGCGTGTCCGGTACGGAATCGGTCGACGCCGGGGCGATCTGCGATGACGGGCCCGGAGCCTGGGAGAGCCGGGTATGGCGGGCCGCTACGCCCAGGGCGAACGCCGTGAGCCACACGTCGTCACGGCGTACTATGGAGGCGCCGAGCAGACGCAATTGCGCCTCGGTCTCCACATGCAACCATGTGCCGCCTGGTGTGCGCGTCAGGCACTGCGCTACCCCGTTCTTCAGGAACGGGACCAGCGGTGGCGGTTCGCGCATGATCCGGGGCGGGTCCTGGGGCGCGGTCGGCAGAAAGCATGCCGAGCGGCGCGGGCCACGGAACGCGTTGCCGGCGATGCTCGGGCCGTCCATGTGCTCGGCCAGGTTGGGCGCGGCGATCAGGCAGCGCACGCCCTCCGCGCGCAGGTGCCGCTGCATCAGGATGTCGTCCGGCCAGCCCGAGTCCTGCTGCTCGTGGGCCATCCGGGCGTAGGAGAGTGCTACCGCCCGGGGCAGCACCAACGCGGCGCATGGTGTGTACTCGCCGACCGCCGGGACCCAGTTGGCCCCGGTCAGGGCGCCGATCCGGACCATCGCGCCGTTCCGGGAGTCCCAGATGGCGAAGAGGGCCAGCGCGGCGTCGGGCGCGGCCGCGATGGCGTCCAGGATGCGGTCCCAGGCGCCGGACGCCAGCACCATGTCGTCCTGGAGCACCAGGTGATGGGTGCTCTCCGGCGGCACCGTGCTCCACGCGGCGATCGCCGTCCGGAGCACGGTCGGCGGGCCGTCCGGCTGCGGGTCGGCGACCACCCGTAGGAGGCCGGGTGGCCCCTGCGCCGCGGTCCGGGCACCCGCGTCGCCGCGCGCCGGATGGGTCAGCACCGAACCGTCGAGACGCCACGGCCCGCGCACGAGGGAAGCCGCGGGAGAAGGGAGGGGAGCCGTCGAAGAGGAGGGGGTCGAGGAGGAGGGGGTCGAGGAGGAGGGAGAGGACGACGGGGAAGGGGAGGGCGACAGGGAGGGCGACAGGGAAGGCGAAAGGGAGGGCGAGGACGTGGGGAGAGCCGCGGGGAAGGGCACGGGCGACGTCACGAGAGGCCGGCCCATCGGGACCAGGTGGCTACCGTGGACATGCCCTCGTCGAGGCGGATCGAGGGGTGGAAGCCCGTCGACGAGAGTCGTGTGCTGTCGACGCGGGTGAGGCGGCCGAAGAGTTCGCGGTCGCGTGGGGCCCAGGCCTCGCTGTCGGGGAGGTGGAGTCGTGGCAGGTTGAGCAGGTCGCGGTACCGGTCGTAGTAGTCGCCCCACGTCGTCGTCTCGGGGCCGGCGAGCAGGAGACGGCGGCCGTCCACCGCCGGGGCGGTGAGCAGGTGGGCCACCGCGCGGGCTACGTCGTGGACGTGGACCACGTCGCAGGTGCCGCCACCGCCGCCGGGCAGGCAGGTGTTGTCCTCGCGCAGGCGCCGCAGCGGGCGCACGGTCCATACCGGGCCGAACGGGCCGTACGCCGCGACCGGCTGCAGGCAGGTCACCTCGACCGGGCCGCCCGCGTGGTCGAGGATCAGGCGTTCGGCGGCGGCCTTCTGCGCGGCGTAGGACAGGTCACCGGGATCCGGGTCCAGCAGCGGCGACTGCTCGGTCAGCACCGGTTCGGCGCCGGGTCGGTACACGGCTGCGCTGCTCACGTGGACGACGCGCCGTACCCCGGCCTTGGTGGCCGCAACGATCGCCGCGGCGGTGCCGTCGACCGTCACGCTCCAGCGGTCCGCCGGTTCGCCCCGGCTGCCGTAGGCGGCGTGTACCACCACGTCGCAGCCCCGGAAGGCCTCCTCCAGAGCCGCGGCGTCCCTGGCGTCGGCGGTGGCGAACCGCAGGCGGTCCGGCGCGCGGTGGGCGAGTCTGACGCGGCCTTCCAGGGTACGCGTCACCGCCACGATCTCATGCGCCCCCGCGTCCAGCAGATGCTCGACCACGTGCGCTCCGATGAAGCCGCTGGCCCCCGTCACTGCTACCCGCCCGTCCAGAGCGGATCCCGAGCCGCGAGTCGAGCCGCGAGTCGAGCCGCCAACCGAGCCGCGTGCCCGGTCGAGGCCGACGTGCGCCACGAGAGGGAGCGAAGGGTTCGGCGCGGGCGGGGATGCCCGTCCCGGTTCAGAGAAGTGTCCCGGATCAGAGGAGCGGCCCGGATCAGAGGAGCGGCCCGGCGTGGCCGGGGATCGCGGCCCCGAGGACGGAGACCGGGAGGCTGGGCCCTGCGTCGCAGGCCGGGAGGCTGTGGACGCGGGGACGGGTTCCCAGGGGCGGTCGAGGCGGGCCGTGGGGCGGCAGCGGGCGATCAGGTCCACCGTGGCGCCCGCGTCGGTGAGCGTTGCCAGTTGCGGGATCCGTTCGCCCCGGAGCGCCCGTTCGAAGAGGACCAACTGCCGGCGGAAGAGGCCCGCCCGGGTCAGCAGGGCCGGATCCGTGGCCGGGATCGGCTCGGGGGGACGTTCGTCGATACGGTACCGGGCGGCCCGCTCGGTGCCGATGGTCAGCGTGCCGGCGGTGCCCTCGAAGACGACCCGGTTCTCCAGGTCGCGCAGGCGGCTCAGGGTCACCTCCACGTGCACGCCGCCGAAGGTGAGGCGTACCTCGGCCTCGGAGGCCGCGCCGCCGTCGCTGTTGTCCGCGTAGGAGCGCAGCTCGCCGCGGCCGTCGAGCCAGTACCCCAGCAGGTCGAGGATGTGCGGGCCGAGGTCGGCGAGGACGCCCCCGCCCGGGCCGGACGTGAAGGTGAACGGGCTGGTGGCGGGCCACGCGTACACCGCGCCCTCCCGCCACCGGACCCGGCGCAGGCGGCCCAGCCGTCCCGAGGCCAGCTGCCCGGCCACCCAGGGTGTCGCCGGGTAGAGCCGCCGTACGTGTGCCGGGACCACCAGCGCGCCGCCGGCCCGCAGCGGGGCGAGTTCGTCGACGGCGAGGGCGACCGGCTTCTCCAGCAGGACCGGCACTCCGGCGGCGGCCAGGCGACCGGCGATCGCGGTCTGTGTACCGGGGCCGGTGGCGACCAGTGCCGCGTCCACCCGCCCCGGGAGATCATCGACGCGGGAGTAGACTTCCACCGGATGGCCGAGCAGGTCCGCGACGGCGCGCAGCCGGGCCGGTTCACGGTCGACCAGCGCGGCTACCCGAAACGGCGGATCGGGGCTGAGCAGGGCCGGCAGGTGGCACAGCTCAGTGACGGCACCACAGCCGACGAGTGCGATCGTCCGCATCACCGCTCCTCGACGGGCCGGCCGAGGCGTGGTTCGCCGGCGGGGTGGCTGACCCAGACGCATGGCTCCCAGTAGGTGCCCCGGTCGGCGGTCCGGTCGATGAGCAGTGGGGCCAGGCCGTGCGGGAAGACGTACGAGCCGGACTCCGGGAAGGCCATGCCGGTCCACGTCTCCCACTCGTGGACGGTTCCCGTGATCATCGACGATCGGTGTGCGGGCGTGCCGAGGGTGCCTCCGAGGGTGACGTGTTTGCGGAGCCACGGGTCGAACGGCTCGCCCGTCTCGGTGGTCCAGGCGGCGTACCGGGAGATCGGGGTCAGTGGGTAGCGCTCCTTCCAGGTGGGACGCAGCGGTGCCACGAGGTGGCCGAAACCGGCGGAGGCGGCCAGGTCGCGGAGGGCGTCGAGCATCGTGACGGCGTACCGGCGGCCCTGGTGGGCGGGGGCGACCTCGATGCCGAGCGCGCAGAGCACGGTGGGCGCCTCCCCGGAGAACCCGGCGACTATCGCGTCGTCGATACCGGGCAGCGCGTCGCCCCCGCCGTCCACGGAGACGGAGGCCCCGGCCTCGGAGATGGAGATGAGGGGAGAGACGGAGGGCCCGGCGCCGGAAGCGGAGACGGAAGGGAATGAATCGGTGGGAGGGGAATCGGTCGGAGGGGAGGCGGCGGGAGGGGAGACAGCCGGGAAGGAGACAGCCGGGAAGGCCGGGATCGGGAGGGAACGGGCGACGGCGAGGACGTCGTCGCCTTCGATCAGGGCGAGCTGGAAGGCGCCGAACTCCGCGAACAGGCGTTTCCAGTATCCGGCCATCACGTCGCCGTGCAGGTTGTACTCGGGGAGGATCCCGTCGAAGAGAGACGGGATCCGGTCCCAGACCTCGGGGCGGGACGCGTGACTGACCATGTTCATGCGGTGGGCTCCACGGTGAAGGCCGGCCCGTCGCAGCCGCTCACGCGGAGGGGGCCGAGCGGGGGATAGGCGGCCAGGGCGGACCGGATCAGATCAGCGTCGGCGAGGATCTCGGCGCGCGGGCGGGACCGGATCCGCATGTGGCCGTGGTGGGCCTCGGAGAAGACGTTCCGGCCGTGGTACGTGTACATGTACAGGTGTCCCCGGCCGGCGAGATGCTGGACCGGTACCGCGGCGTGCAGGTCGAGCAGGAGCTGCCAGTCCTCGCCGCGGTGCTCGTACCGGCCCGTCGTCGGGTAGCGGAACCGGCCGTCACGGGTCATCAGCATCGTGGTCGGCAACACGGGATAGTCGCTGACCGGCGGCCGATTCCAGTCGATCCAGTGCAGATCGTGTTGCGGGGCGAAGAGCTGAAAATGATCAGTGAAGAAGGAGCTGTGCGCGCCCGCCTCCCGAAGAGCGGCGATCTGCACCGCGAGCCGGTCGGGGTGGCTCAGGTCGTCGTCGTCCCAGACGCAGACCAGGTCGCCGTGGGCCGCGTCGAGGGAGAGGTTGCGCAGCGCGCCGAGTCGCAGCGCCGGGTCAGCCTCGACGAGGAGAGCGCGATGGACGCCGTACGCCCGCAGGGAACTTCGCAGTTGAACGGTGTAATCGGGGCCGCCCTGCGAGACGATGATCAGCTCTCGGGCCGGGTAGCGCTGGGCCGCGAAGCAGCGGATCGCGCGGTCGGCGAGCGCGGGCCGGTCCCGGGTGACCATCAGGCAGCTGACCGTCGGCGTCATGGCGCCTGGACCGCCCAGACGATCGCGGCGGGAACGTCCTTCCAGGCCGCGAGGGACGCGTCGGCGATCCGTTCCTCGTAACCGCCGGGCGGCAGCGGGCCGGCGAAGAGCGGCTCCCGGCAGGCGCGGACGACCAGGTCCTGCTCGGCGAAGGCCGCGAGGTAGTCGCCGGCGAGGTGCACGTGGTACGGCATGAACCCGAGCCCGCCCCCGGGACGGACGAACATCGCCGGGCCCTGCAGCAGCGTCATGAACGGGTGCGGATCGGTGACGATCAGGTGCCCGCCGGGGGCGAGGACCCGGCGCAGTTCGGCGACGGCCGGGCCGAGTTCGGCGACGTGCGCGAGTGCCAGACCGCAGACGACCAGGTCGACCGCGGCGTCCGGCAGGGGCAGCTTCTCCAGCGAACCCGTCTCGAAGTGGGCGCCGGGCACCTTCTCGATCGCCTTGGCGAGCATCTGCGGCGACTGGTCGACGCCGACGACGTCGTGGCCGAGCGCGTGCAGCCGGGCCGCGTGCCGGCCGGTGCCGCAGGCCGCGTCGAGCGCCCGGCCCGGCGGCAGGCCGGCGAGGAGCGCGGCGACCGCGGGCTCCTCGGCGGCGATCACGAAGTTCGGCAGCGTGTCGTAGCGGGCTGCCCAGACCGCGTACCCGTCGGCGGGGGTGAGCTCGGTGAGCGGCTTGCCGGCGGGCAGTCCCTCGGAGGTGGGGTCGGTGAGGTGGCGCAGCTCGGCGACGCGGGCGTCCAGGAACGCGTCGTCGGCGGTGGTCGCGGTCCGCAGCAGGGCCAGGCCCTCGATCCCCATCATCAGTTCACGCATCCGGGCGCGGTGCGGCATCTCCGGCACTCCTTCGGCTATCAATTAATCTATGAGTGTCGATGAAATCGAGGGCTACTTCGGCCGCGGGAGCCTGCACGTCTCGACCACCGCGCCGCGGTTCCGGGTGGACCTCTTCCGGCTCGGCGCCGAGCCCCGGTACGCGGGCAGTACCCCCTGGCTGCCAGGACAGCACAAACCCCGGCCGATGGCCGACGGTCGCGCGGATCCCTCGGTGGACTGGGGCTGGCCGGCGTACCCGTTCACCCCGCCGGGTGAACCCGGCCTGTACGTGGCGTTCTTCGAGACCGAGGACGTGCCGCCCGTGCTCAAGCCACTGAAGGGGTTCCGCCGGGACAGCCTGGTCGTGCGACCGGAACGGCCGGCGAACCGGATCCTCTACAAGATCTCGACCTTCACCCGGTACGCCTACAACCGGGGTGACGGCGCGAGCTTCACGAACGGGGCCAGCCTCTACGACGACCCGGTGTACCTCCCGGGGCAGGGGCACAAGGTGAGCTTCCGGCGGGCCGGCGGGATCGACTTCCTGGCGTACTGGGACGCGCCGTTCCTGGCCTGGCTGGAGCGGAACGGGTACGGCGTGGACCTCTGCACCGACCTGGACCTGCACGAGGACCCGGGACTGCTGGACGGGTACCGGCTGATGCTCAGCGTCGGGCACGACGAGTACTGGAGCGCGGAGATGCGCGCGGCGACGGAGGGCTTCGTGCGCAACGGTGGCAACGTGGCGTTCCTGAGCGGCAACACCTGCTGGTGGCGGGTTCGCGTGGTCGACGGCGGGACCGCGTTCGTGTCCGACACCGATCACCGGGTCGGCGACGTCTACCCTCGGCTGCCCGCGCCGGACCTGTGGTGGGAGATCGCGCCGGAGAACGCGCTGACCGGGGTCAGCTTCCGCAACGGCGGGATGTGGCCGGGTGGCTGGCCCGGTGACCGGCCACGGACCGGGTACACCGTGCAGCACGCCGATCACTGGGTCTTCGCGGGCACCGGGCTGCGGGACGGGGACCGGCTCGGCGAGGGCACCCCGCTGATCGGGTACGAGTGCGATGGCGCCGCCTTCGTCCGCGACCGGCACGGCGTGGCCCGGCCGAGCGGGGCCGACGGGACACCGGCGGACTTCGCGATCCTCGGCATCGCGGAGCTGACCCCGGTCCATGACGACTTTCACCACCTGCGGGCGGGCCACTGGAACTGCCCGGACCGGGAGACGGACGGACCGCGGGCGGCGACCATGGGCGTACACGAGAAGGGGTTGGGAACGATCTTCACCGCAGCCTCCACGGACTGGCCGGTGGTCGTCGCGAGCGGCGCGGCACCCCTGGTCGAGCAGGTGACCCGCAACGTCCTGGACCGGTTCGGCGGGTGAGGCATCAGAACCGTCCGCAGCGGCGCGGGAAGTAGTCCTCCATGACGCCCTCGCGCCAGATGTCCACGGTGGCGCAGTGCAGGCCGCCGCCGAACGGTCCGACCGCGCGGAACGGGACCGGCACCACCTCCATGCCGAGCCCGTTCAGCTGGTCGGCGAGCCTGACCTCCTCGGCCTCGACGCAGACCGTACCGGGATCGAGGTTGAGGATGTTGACCGCGAGCCACGGGCTGCAGAACGACAACCGGGGGTAGTGCTTCCAGCTGGCCGGCTGCACCGCCTCGACCACCTGCCAGTCGTTGACCTCGAAGTACTTCACCAGCTCCGGGTCGGCCAGGCGCTCGCCGGCGTGCAGCACCAGGCCGGGCCGGAGCGGTACCCAGGTCGCGTCGATGTGCAGCGGATGGGTGTTGGTGAACGTCACCGGGTGCACGCGGTGCTCCGGGAAGTGCCGGCGCAGCCAGTCCACGCCCTTGCGGTTGGTGACCAGCGACAGCTGGACGAAGAGGTCCCGGCCGAACCGGGCGATGTCGGCGGCGTCGAAGAGCGGCTCCTCCTCGGTGAGCACCAGTTCGTGCGCGGCGACCCGGGCCAGCTGCTCGGTCTTCGGCACCGTCCGGTACTCGTCCCAGAAGCCCGGCACGAAGCTGGCGTCGGTGAGCCGGGGTTTCGGGGCGGTCTCCCAGCGCATCTCCGGGTCCGCCGCGAAGAGCTCCTGCAGCACCGGGCGGTAGCAGAGGTACTCGAACCAGCGGCTGCGGTAGCACATGGTGGCCTCGAGGATCTCGGTGCCGACGGTGATCAGCACGTCCCGCGGCGGCATGCAGCCGAACCCGGTGGGATGCTCCCAGTCCGGCGTGGCGACCGTACGGGAGAAGTCGATCGGGGTCGGCCGGCAGACGTCGATGCCGCGGGCGGTGAGCATGGCGGCGAACGCGTCCAGCTGCTCGTTCGCGGCGGCGGTCATCTCCTCCGGCATCGGCCCGTAGGTCCCGAGCGGGAAACCGTCGTCCGGGAAGTCACGCTGGACGGCCGGCTCCGGCGCCTGCACCATCGTGCCGTCCGCGCGCCCGACCAGCACGTACCGCAGCGGATCCCAGCCGTTCCACGAGTTCACTCGCATGGCGTCCCTCTCACAGGAAAAGGTCAAGATCGTTTTCGAGTACGGGCCGGCCGCGCCCGGCGGCGATCTCGTGCAGCTCGAGGTTGGAGGTGTGCCGCGCGCAGTGGAACCGGCAGTCGCGGGACGGGTCGACGATGCCCCGGTCGGAGCGCCGCCAGAGCTCCGGCAGTGGCTCGGTCACCGCGTCGCCGAGCCGGGCCGCCGGATTGCCCCGGTGGTAGGGGCAGACGTAGACGCCGGACGGGGTGACCAGCGTGCGCAGTTCGGTCACGCCGCACCGGTGGTACTCCTTGGGCTGCACCGGCCCGTCCCGCCGCTGGATGGAGTCCATTGTGGACGAATTGATCACCTCGAAGCCGTCCCGGGCCAGCAGCCGGGCCGCCTCGATCTGCCCGGAGACCTCGCGCAGGATCTCCGGGCGCAGCGCGATCAGGTGGTGCGCGTCGTCGAAGAGCGCCTTCACCTCGAAGAAGTCGCAGCCGATGTCCCGGGCCAGCTCGGCGGCGGCCAGGATCTCGCCGTGGTTCCCCTCGACCGTGCCGTCCGGGCCGCCGCGCACGATCACCAGGAACGAGTAGCCGAGCGCGCCGGTCTTCACCTCGGCCAGCTTGCGCATGTTGCCGATCACCCGGTCGAACGCGCTGCCGCCCCGCCGATCGGGCCGGACCAGCCGGAACGTCCCGGGCGTGGCGGCGTCGACCGAGACCCGGACCCAGGACGCGTACGCGGACAGCTCGTCGAGGTTGTGGTCGATCATCGTGCCGTTGGTGACCACCCCGACCGCGACGCCGGCCGCACCGAGCGTGGCGATCACCCTCTTCGTGCCGCGGTGCGCGAGCGGCTCGCCGCCGCCGATCAGGATGACCGCCTTGACGCCGAGTTCCACCAGCTCCCCGGCGAGCGCGGCGAGCCGCTCGGGCGAGAAGCGGCCCTGGTTGAGTAGCTTGCCGCTGATGCATTCCGGACAGGCCAGGTCGCAAAAGGTGGTGGGATCGAGGTCCACCACGAGTGGGCCGGCCGACCGTTCCCCGTTCGCGACCCCGGCGACCACCGGAAAGACCCCGGGCTGGTAGAGCTTGGCCGCCAGGTCCATCCGGTCAATGGTCACGATGGTTCCACCCTTCACCGAACGGCGATTCAAGAGGAACCACAACTCTAAATAACAATCGTCGATGATCGATAGATTGACTATCCGATTCATGGGTGATACATGGCCTCTGGCCAGCGAAAATCTGCAAGTTGCACTTTATCGGAGCGCTATTCTTGCGCCTAGACTTCCACAATGGACCTTGATTCCCGTACGGCACGGTGGGCGCTTTCCGTGCTCCCGCCCGGCACCGAGATCCACACCGTCGGCGCATTGGGCGGCGGCTGGTCCTCGTTGATCCGCACCCTGCACACCAGCCGGGGTGACTACGTGCTGCGCAGCATGACCCGCCCGGAGCTCGCCGACCGCGCCGCGGAGATGCTGACCAGGGAGACCCGGGCGCTCCGGATGCTGGAGTCCACCGGCATCCCGGCGCCCCGGGTGCTCGGCACCGACCCGTCCGCCGCGTGCTGCGCGTGGCCGTCCCTGCTGATGACCCGGCTACCCGGCCGGGTGGTGATCGCCGCCGACTCCTCCGCCGCCGACTCCTCCGCCGCCGACTCCTCCGCCGGCGACTCCTCCGCCGGCGCCTGGGCGTCCGCCCCGGCCCGCCGGCGGGCGTCCGCCCTGGCCCGCCAGCTTGCCGAGATCCATCGCTTCCGGCCGCCGACCCCGTTCCCGGAGTACGTCGCGTGGTCCTGGCCCGGCGAGATCACCCATCCGGTGAACACCACCCGCCCGGACCTGTGGAGGCTGGCCGAGGCGCTGATCACCCGAACCCCGCCGCCGTACCACCCCCTCTTCCTGCACCGTGACTTCCACCCCGGCAACGTCCTGTTCGACGACTCCGGCGCGATCACCGGCGTCATCGACTGGACCGAGACGTCCCGGGGCCCGGCGGACCTGGACGTCGCCCACTGCGCCACCATGCTGGCCCTGCTCCACGGCGACCCGCTGGCCGACTTCTTCGTCGAGGCGTACCGGGAGTCCGGCGGCCGCCTGGCGCCGGACCGCCCGAGCCACCTCTACTGGCGCCTGCTCGACGCGCTCTCCTTCGCCCCGTCCGCCGCCAACGCCGCCGGCCCATGGCGCGCACTGGGCCGCACCGACCTGACCGACGCCGTCCTCACCACCGCCCTGGAACGCCACCTCACCCACCTGCTCACCACCCTCGCCTGACCTCCCGCGCCCCGGTCTCCCGCGCCCCGGTCTCCCACGCCCCGGTCTCCCACGCCCCGGTCTCCCGCGGTTCGCACTTCGTGGCTGATGGTCACGGGTGTCTCGGCCGTCTCGAGGGACCTCTGTGCGCCAGCCGCCTGCCGGTGGCTGGTCGTCCGGGGTGCCTCAAGGCCCTTGAGGCACCCCGGAGCGCCAGCCGACGCCACGGTGCCTCGCGGTGGTCGGCGCGCTCCAGGGCCCCGCCGCGCTGCACGGTCCCGCTCTCGCGCCGCCTGCTCTCGCGCCGCCCGGCCTGACGTCGCCCGGCCCGGCCCTATCCGGCCCGGCCCCATCCGGCCTCCGCGTGGTCCTTGGCGGGAACCCGTTGGTATGTGGCATTCCTGCCACTGTCGGGCGCCAGCCGTGGCTTCTAGCGTGTAAGGATCCGATAACGAAGGGAAACATGGTGTACGCGCAATTCATCCTCTTCGACGGCTTCGATCCGCTCGATGTGATCGCGCCCTATGAAGTCCTCACCGCCGGTGCGGCCCTCGCCGGGGTCACGGCCGACGTCCGGTTCGTCTCCGCCGAAGGGCCCCGCCGGGTGGCCGGTGGCGTTCCCGGGATCGCCCTCGACGCCGTCGCCCCGCTCGACCCGGAGCTGCCCGGGTACGTCGTCGTCCCGGGTGCCGCCGGCCCGCTGGACGACATCCCGGTACTGCTGGGGCGGCTCGGCGGGACGCCGCTTCCCGGGCTGGTCGCGAAGGCCCTCGCCGACCCCGGCGTCACGGTGGCCACCGTCTGCGGCGGGTCGCTCGCGCTCGCCATGGCCGGTCTCCTCGACGGCCGTCATGTCACCACCCACCATGGCGGACTCGGCGCGCTGGCCGCCACCGGAGCGATCGCGGTCGACGCCCGGGTCGTCGACGACGGCGACCTGATCAGCGGTGCGGGCGTCACCTCGGGCCTGGACCTCGGCCTGCACCTGGTCGACCGCGCCTTCGGCTCGCGCGTCGCCCACGCCGTCGAGCAGCTCTTCCAGCACGAGCGCCGCGGCACCGTCTGGCGCGCCTCCGGCCGGACGCCAGTGCCCGCCTGATCAGCCGCTCCCGCAGGCCTTGTCCGGGGGCGCTACCGGGAATGATCGTCGATGGGGTGCTCGGTAGTCTGTGGCGCATCATGGCCCGCCCGCACACCTGGTCACTTCCGGCCCTGCTGGTGCCGGCCCAACTCGTACTCTGGCCGGCCCTCGGCCGCACCCCCGCCCGGCCCGTTCAGGTGGTCGCCTTCGTCGCGGTCTGCCTGGCCGTCGGGGTGGCGCTGGCCTTCCGCCGGACCCGCCCGGTACCCGCCCTGGTCGCCGTCTGCGCGGGGATCGGGCTCGCCGGGTGGGTGGCCCCCGCGGAGCAGCAGTGGTTCCTCCCCGGGGACGCCCCGGTGGTGATCGCGCTGGCGGACATGATCGCGCTCTACAGTGTCGCGGTCCGGTGTGAGCGCCGGACACTGCTGTGGGCCTGCGCGGGCGTGGTCACGTTCCAGATGGTCGTCAGCGTCACGCAGGGTGGCGACGAGCTGCTCCTCGACGTGTTCGGTGACGCGGTAACGTACGCGTTCGTGGCGGCGCTCGGCCGGATCCGGCGGCGCTGGAACCGGGCGCGGGCCGACGCCGCGCGCCGTCTCGCGATGGCGGAAAGGGCCCGGGTGGAGGCGGAGACGACCGAGCGGAACCGGCTCGCCCGGGAACTGCACGACGTCACGGCACACCATCTGACCTCGATCGTGGTGAACGCGCAGGCCGCTGACTTCCTCGCCGAGCAGCGGCCGGACCTGCGTGGGGAGGCGCTCGCGTTCGCGTCGCTGACCGGACGGGAGACGCTCGGCGCGCTGCACCGGCTGGTCGAGATCCTGCCCGAGGGCGGCCCGGGGGAGAGTGAGCCGACGCTGACCGAGCTGGCCGCGTCGTTCCGGGCGCTCGGGCAGCGGATCACGCTCCGGCTGCCGGACGGGGAGCCACCGGCCGCGATCGCCACCGCCATGCACGGCATCGCGCGTGAGGCGCTTACCAACACCCTGCGTTATGCGCCCGGCGGTTCGGTCACGCTTCTCTTCACGTACGGCGGGGAGCGCGCCTTCGGCGGGGAGTACGCCGGAACGCACGACGGGGAGCGCGCCTTCGACGGGGAGTACGCCGAACTGATCATCGAGGATGACGGGCGATCGGGGGAGTCCGCCGGGGCGGCCGGGCTCGGGGGTGGGCGCGGGCTCGCCGGGATGCGGGAGCGGGCGGCGGCGCTCGGCGGCACGCTCGAGGCCGGGCCGCGGGGCGACGGCTGGCGGGTGTGTGCGCGAGTCCCGGCGGCTCCGGACGTACCCGGGAAAGGGGCCGGATCCCGCAGTGAGGGTGTGGTGGACGCGGTGCTGGCGGCAGCGACGCTGATCGTGCCGTTGACCGGGCTGGCGGCGGAGGCGGACGAAGGGCTGGAACCGGCGGTGTCGGTGCTGGTGCTGCTGGCGCTGGTGGCCCACGCGCTGCCGCTGCTGTGGCGGCGTACCCGTCCGTGGCCGGCGTTCGCGGCGGTCGCGGTGACCGGCTGGCTGGGTCCGCTGCTGGTCGCGACGGTGCTTCCGGTGGGGCTCTCCTGGCTGTTCCTGTTCGGTACCGGCGCGGAGCTGGCGGCGGTCTACGCGGTCGCGGCGTGGAGCCGGCGGCAGGAGCGGGCCTGGATCGCGCTGGTGCTCGGGATGCTCTCGCCGGTGCTGGCCTTCGCGGTGCCGGCGGCGATGCAGCCGATCGCCGGAATGACCGGTCCGCCCTCGAAGGTGCTGCTCACGGCGGTGTACGCGATCTTCGGCGTGATGCTGGCGAGCGTGCCGACGACGCTCGCCTGGCTGGCCGGGCACGCGAGCCGGCGGCGGCGGGACGCGCGCCGGGACCGGGAGGAGGGCGGCGTGGCGTCGGCCACCGCGCAGGCCGAGGCCCGGGCGCGGGGTGAGCGGGCGCGGATGGCGGCCGACCTGCGGCAGGCGGTGCTGCGGCACGCGGCCGAGGTACCGGCGGCGGCCGAGCGCGGCGATCTGGAGGGGGTGCTCGGCGCGGCGCGGGAGTCGCTGACCGCGATGCGCGCCATGCTCGACGGCCTGCGCCCGCCGGGGCCGGCGTCCGCGGTGGCGCGGCCGGAGAGCGAGGGGGTGTCGTCATCGTCCGGGTGATCATCGTGGATGACCAGATCATGGTACGGGCGGGGCTGGCCGCGATCGTGGGCGCACAACCCGGCCTGGAGGTGGCCGGCGAGGCCGGGGACGGCGCGGCGGGCCTGGAGCTCGCGGCGCGGGTCCGGCCGGACGTGGTGCTGATGGACGTCCGGATGCCGGGTGTCGACGGGCTCACCGCCACCGCCCGGCTGACCGCCGGGCCGGACGCGCCGCGCGTACTGGTGCTGACCACTTTCCATCAGGACGAGTACGTCTTCGAGGCGCTGCGGGCGGGTGCCTCCGGGTTCCTGCTGAAGGACTCCGATCCCGCTGAGCTGGTGGCGGCGATCCGCACCGTGGCGGCGGGCGAGGCGATGCTGAGCCCGGCGGTGACCCGGCGGCTGATCGACGCGTTCGCCAGCGGGCGGCTGAGCGCGCCGCCGGAGGCCGATCGGCGGCTGGCCACGCTGACGCCGCGCGAGCGGGACGTGCTGGTCGAGGTGGCTCGCGGGCGCTCGAACGCGGAGATCGGCGAGGCGCTGGGCATCGCCACCGGCACGGTGAAGGTGCACGTCAACGCGCTGCTGCCGAAGCTCGGCGCCCGCGACCGGGTGCAGGCCACGATCGTCGCGTACGACCTGGGACTGGTCCGGCCAGCCCGGTGACAGGGGCCGATCGTCTACTTGCGACGGGGCTCGGATGATCAATGTCTGCCGCGATGGTTGAGAGGACAACCTCCGCACGGGGGGTCCCCTCCGGCATGGACGTCCGTAGATTCCGTGGCGCCGGTTGCCTGAGGGGGAGCGCACATGATCGAGCTGTCCGATGTCATTCGTGAGTTGCGATCGGAACTCCAGGAGGCGTCGGCGGAGGCGCCGCAGGAGGGCCTCCGGTTCGAGCTCGGCCCCATCGAGCTGGAGGTGACGGTCGCGCTCGTCCGGGAGGGCGGCGCCTCCGCGAAGGTCAAGTTCTATGTGGTGGAGCTCGGCGCGGACGGCAAGCTCGCGCAGACGTCCACCCAGCGGATCAAGCTCACCCTGAAGCCCCGGCAGACCGGATCGGAAGGGCCTCCCCTCGTCTCCGGTACGGCCGTCCACGGCGAGGACTGACCGTGCCCGGTGTGCCGCGCCATCCGGACTGGAGGCTGGTGGCGCAGATCAAGGTCATCCGTGATGGCGACGAGAGACGGGGGTCGGGCTACCGGATCAGCAACGATCTCGTCGTCACGGCGGCGCACAACCTCGCCGGTGCCCGCTCGGTCGAGGTCCGGTTCTACCAGGGTCCGCACGTCCGCGAGGCCCACCCGGCGGTGGAGGTGTGGAGCGACCCCCGGCTGGACGTCGATCTCGCGCTGCTGCGGATTCCCCGGGCGGACGGCGAGCCGTACCGCACCGGGTTCGCCCGTCTGCCGTCCGACGTGGTCACCGTCGAGTGCCAGGTGCTGGGGTTTCCGCGGTTCAAGCTCCGGGCGGAGGGCGAGCGGTCGTTCCGGGACATGGCGGCCTTCCCCGCGATGATCCACACCGCGGCCAATACCGCCAGCGGCAGCTTCGAGGTGACCGGCTTCGTGCCGCCGGCGGCGGCGACGCGGAACGCGGACGACCCCTGGGAGAGCATGTCGGGTGCGGCCGTCTTCGCGGACGGCCGGATCGTCGGCCTGATCACCCGGCACTACGGCGACGAGGGCGCCGGCCGGCTCTACGGCATCCCGGTCCCGGGTTGGTACGCCACCGGCCCGGAGCGGCTTCCGGCCCTCCGCGAGCTGATCGGCCTTCCGGAGCGGATCGGCGCGCTGCCCGTCGCGGCGGCCGCCGATCGTCCGGCCCGTCCCCGCGGAGCGGGGACCGTGGTGACCCATCCGGCCCGGATGCGGCATGCCGACCGCCTGCTCACCGGCGAGCGACTGCGGTACGTGCCACCCGCGCCCGGGTCACCCGCGGCGCCCGGTGCCATCCTGGAGCGGTTGAGCCGTCCTGACTGCCGCGGTCTGCTGCTGGTCGGGGCCCCCGCCACCGGCAAGACCCGGACCTGCCTCGAGGTCGCCGACCTGGCCGACCGGCAGGACTGGCTGGTCCTGCACGCCCGCACCGATGGCGACATCCAGATCGCCGACCTCGAACGGGTCCTCGCCGACGACCCGCCGGGCGCCCGCATCCTGGTGGTGCTCGACAAGGCGGCCGCGATGCCCTCGGCCCGTCTCCAGGAGCTGGCGTACTGGGCCGACGACCGCGCGTCGGCCGGCCCGGACGACGACGGCGGTCAGATCCGGTTTCTCTTCACCAGCAGGCCGCAGGCGGTACGCGAGTTGCACCGGGCGGACGCCGCTCGGTTGATCTCCCGGGAGGTGACGCTCGACTGGCGGGACCGGCGCCAGCACGATCAGGTGATCGAGGCGGTGCTGGACGCGGTGGCGCCGACCGCGGTCCAGGTCAACGGGCGGGCGCGGTTGCGTGAGTACTGTGGCGAAGATCCGCTGATGGCCCAGCTGCTGGCCCGGAACGCCGAGGAACTGGCCGAGCGGAACAGAACCGTCGACGTCGCGGAGGGGCTCCGCCTGACACTGCGCGGCTTCCTGATCGCCCGGTTGGAGCGGGACCGGCTGCTCCCCGGCGAGGATGCCCTCCCCGGCATCGCGGCCGCGCTCACCGCCACCCCGGCGACCACCGCTGACCTGTCCGGCACGGTCCGGCACGCCACCGGCGAGAACGCCGAGACGATCATCCGCCGGTTGCGCCGGCTCGGCTGGCTGCGCGGCGACGACGGTGAGCTGGTCGCGTTCCACGACGCGGTGGTCGACGAGATCCTCGAGGCCTGCCTCTTCCCCGGCGAAGACGGCACGCTCGACTCGGCGGCGCTGCACGGTCTGCTCGACGCGCACCTGGCCGGCGCGGGGCCGCTCGGCCTCCAGCACGGCGTCCAGCATGTGCACCGCCTCTACGAGTCGGCCGACGAGGAGCAGCGACGGGAGATCGGCGAGGAGGCCCGGCGCTGGCTGGCGGCGAATGCCGTACCGCTCGGCGGCATGCTGACGACCACGCACCACGCCGCGGGACTACTGATCACGCTCCTGCAGACCGGCCCCTGGCACGACGCCGTCGTGGAACAGTGGACCACCCTGACCGGGGCCTGGTTCCGGAGCGGCGGTAACCCGCTGCTGGTGCTGCTGCGCGGGACCGCTCCCGGGTACGCCGGCCCGGTGATCGGCACGGCGCTGACGCTGCTGGAGCGGCGGGACGGAGGCTGGGCCAAGGTTCTGGTGGCGTTGCTGAAACGCACCGATCTCACCCCGGCGGAGGCCGGGCGCGCGACGGTGGCCGCCCGGGCCGTTCTCGGCGACCGGATCCATCCCCGGGAGCGGACCACGGTGCTGGAGGCGCTGATCCGCCGCTCCGACCTGGACGGCGTCACCCTCGCGCGCACGGTCGCCGCCGCCCTCGACCACGCGCGCCGTAACCGGAAGTGGCCGCAGACCGGTTTCCTTCTGGACGCGCTGGCCGGCCGGGCCGGTCTGTCCACGGCCGATGGTGACGCCGCGGTCGCCGAGGCGCTCGCCTGGCTGGCGGCGAACGACGGCCAGGCGAGCCGGACGGTCCCGGTCACCATGCTCTTCACCCGGCTGCTCGACCGGCGGGAACTGCCCGAGCAGCACCGGACCGTGCTCGGGCAGCGGCTCGCGGTCTGGATCGAGGGCAACGGCGAGCGGTCGGTGGCGTCGTTCATCCTGCAGCGCTGGCTCGCCGCGCAGCCGGCGGACGGGCCGGAGGTGGCGGCCGTGCTGGCGGCCGCGGTGCGCTGGGTGCTGCTCCACCGCTATCTGCCGCGGGCCATGTACCTGCTGATCGACGCGCTGCAGCGCCGCGAGCTCACCCCCGGGCAGGCCGGTGACCTGGCCGGCGCCGGCCTCGACTGGCTGGCCGCCCGCAGGCCGGGCGATGCGGCGGGGGCGAACTCGGACCGGGTGCTGCGCGCGCTGCTGTCGCGTCACGACCTCGGCGCGGACCTCACCGCCACCGTCGTGGCGCGGTCGATCGCGTGGCTGGAGCGTTTCCACCGCACGGTGCCCGCCGGGTACGTGCTCCAGGCGGTCCTCGTCCGGTCCGATCTGTCCGCGCCCGACACGGAGCTCGCCCTCGGCTGGGCGGATACCTGGCTCGCCCTGCGCCCGGACCACCCCGCCGCACGGTACGTGCTGCTCGGGAAGCTGGAGCGGATCCGGTCCGGCGGCGGGTCCGCCGAGGCCGTGGTCGCGGAGCTGCTCGGGCGGGCCCAGCCCGCCGAGGTCTCGACCGGCCATGTCCTGCGTACCCTGCTGGAGCCGGGCCTGCGACTGCCCGCGCCGGTGCGGGCGGAGGTACGGGAGATCGCCCTGGCCTGGATCGACCGGTATACCGACCGGCTGATCGCCGCCGACGTCCTCACCGGCCTGCTCGGGTCGCCGCTGGAGCCGCAGGTTCGTGGCGAGGTCCTCCGGCGCACCCTGCTGTGGTTGGCCGCGTACCGGACCGAGCACGTCGCCGGCGGTGTCCTCTCCGCGATCAAGCCCGGTCAGCTCGACGGCACCGCGGAGGAGTACGAGCGGTACGCGTTCGCCTGGCTGGAACGACACGGCGGCACCGTGCACGCGATCCGGGTCGTCGAGGTGCTGGCCCAGATCCTGCCGCCGCGCAGCCCGCAGGTGGCGACGCTGCTCACCCTCACCACGGACTGGCTGACCCGTCATCCGGAGGGCGGCGCGGTCATGTTCGCCTTCAAGCAGCTGCTGCTCCGCGAGGACCTGCCCGCCGCGTCGGTTCCCGCGTTCGCGGCCGCGGTGCTGGATCGGCTGCGCGCCCGCCCGGAGCAGCTCTGGGTCGAACCGGAGCTCCTCGGGTCGGTGCTGCAGAAGCTGCTCATCCTCTGCCGGATCGGGAAGCTGTCGATCGGCCCGGAGGTCCGGGCCTTCGCCCTGGACCGGCTGCCGATCTTCGTACGCCGTGCCGACGCCGCCTACGTGCTGAGCGAGCTGCTCCGCAACCGATGCGGTCCGGAGGTCGTGAACCGGGCCCGCGAGTACGCCGACGACTGGCTGCTCCGGTACGACCGGCACGAGGTCGCCTACCTCGTCCACGAGCAGTTGCTCAAGAGCCTGCACCTGCCGGAGGCGGACGCTCCCGCCCATCTCGGCGCGGCCCTGCGCTGGCTGGACCTCCACCACCGGGCGCCGATGGCGAACCTCGTGCTTCAGCCGCTGATCGCCCGGCCCGACCTGCACACCGATGTGACCGCGACCGTCGTCGACCAGGCCCTGGCCTGGCTGGAGTCCCATCCGGCATCGCCCCGCGCCGGGTACCTCCTGCGCGAGATCCTCGGACGGCGCAACCTGCGACAGGCGCAGGTCGCCCGTACCGTCGAACACGCGCTGAGCTGGCTGGAGCGGCGGCTGCGACCCGGGCACCGGCCCACCCGCCCGAATCAGCGGCGGCGCGCCGCGCCCAGCGCCAAGCCCACCGAGCAGTGGCTGTTGCGGAACGTCCTGCGCGCCAAGTCGCTCACCGCCGAACAGCGGAGTCTCGCCGAGAAGCTCGCGGTGGCCTGGCTGCGCGACGCCGGAGGCGACGCGGACACCGCGATCGTGCTCCAGGACCTGTTCCAGCAGGCGCCGCGGAACTCGCCCTCGGTACCGGAGGCTCTCGCCCACACCCGGAGCTGGATCACCCGGTATCCCGACAGCGAGCACGCACCGAAGGTCCTGCGGTCCCTGCTGCTCCGTCAGGACCTGAGCACGGAGGAACTGCGGCCCGGGGTCGAGGACGCGTACCGCTGGCTGCGGCGGCACGGATCGGAAGTGCCCGCGTCGACCCTGCTGCGGGCACTTCCCGGGAATCCCGGCATCACCGCGGAGGAACGACAGCGGGCGCTCGCCGCGATCGAGGCCTGGCTCGCCGCGAACCCCGACGACCCGGACGTACCGGTGCTGCTCGGCGCGGTGCTGAGCAGCGCACGGGTCGGGGCGGCGCTCCGCGCGGAGTACGCGGGCCTTCTCCTGACGTGGCTCGGGACGGAGCCCCGGATCTCGTCGTTCGAGGCCAACGCCGCGGTCCAGGGGCTGCTCGGCTGGGAGGACCTCGGCCCGGCGGATCTGCGGGCCACCCTGGACGCGGCCTCCGCCTGGTTGCGGCGCTGGCCCCGGCCGGCGGTCACCGCGGCCTTCGTCTGGCATGCGATCCTCTGCCGTACCGACCTCGGCGCCTCGGCGGCACCGCTGATCACCGAGGCACTGGACTGGTGCCGGCGGTTCCGCAGCGACCTGAACGCGAGCCGGGCCCTGGTCACCCTGCTGCACCGGCCGGAGCTGGCCGGCGCCGAACTCGGGCAGGCCGCCGATCTCGGGCTGCGCTGGCTGAGCGCGTTCGGCGGCCGAGGCCGGGCCGTGTTCCTCCTGTACGCGCTGCTGTGCCGGGACGACCTTCCCGAGGAGGCCGCCGGGCCTGCCGTCCGGATCGCCCGGGAATGGCTCGGCGCACACCACCCGGACCTCGCCGCGGAGATCCCGGAACCACCGGCCGGCCGCCGCATGATCACCGAGACCCTCGGTGGGCTCATCGACCCACCACGGGCGATCCTCAACTGATCGATCACGGCGGCGGTGTCGTCGGCAGGTGGATGGTGAACGTGGTGCCCGGGCCGGTGGTGTCGGTGAGGGCGATCGTGCCGTGGTGGCGTTCGACGATCGTACGGATGATGACCAGGCCCAGGCCGGTGCCGGGGATGCGCCGGTCCACCGCGGTCGACGCGCGGTAGAAGCGCCGGAACAGGTACGGGCGTTCGGCGGCCGGGATGCCGATGCCCGTGTCCGAGACGGTCCAGACGATCCGGCCCGCCGAGCGTTCCGCGTCGACCGTGATCACGCCGCCGGCCGGGGTGTACTTGATCGCGTTGGAGAGCAGGTTGTCGGCGACCTGGCGGATCCGGTCCGGGTCGGCGTGCAACGGCAGGCTCTCCGGCACCCGGAGCGTGATGGTCAGCTGCTTCTCCCGGGCGGCCGGGGTGAGCGCCGACGCCGCCTCCCGGATGATCACGGCGAGGTCGGTGCCGGTGGGCAGCAGCGTGATGTGGCCGGACTCCAGGCGGGCCAGGTCGAGCAGGTCGTCGGCGATCACCCCGAGCCGCTGGGCGCTGCGCAGGATGACCTGCAGCTGCTCCCGGTGCTCGTCGGGGCTGAGCGTGTCCAGGTCCTCGACGAGCAGACCGGCCGCGCCGGTGATCACCGAGAGCGGGTTGCGGACCTCGTGGGTGACCAGGGCCAGGAACTCGTCCTTGGTACGGGCCAGCTCCACCGTGAGCTCCTCGGCCCGGCGTCGCTCCAGGTAGACGCCGACCTGCGCCGCGATCCCGCCGAGCAGGGCGGTGACCGTCTCCTCGGGGTCCTCGACGCGGTCGCCGTACACGCAGAGCGCGCCGAGCGTGTGACCGGCACTGATCACCGGTACCCCGATCGCCACGTGCAGTCCGGCGTGCGCGGCGGCCCGGCTGCGGAAGCTGCGCGTGTCGGCGGCCAGGTCGGGGATCCACCCGGCGGCCGCCTGCTGGTAGACCCGCCCGGGCAGCCCGACGCCGGGGTCCAGCTCGTCGAGCGTGAAGGATTCCAGACCGCGCAGTCCGGGAACGGTGTGCCGGGCCGCGCAGGTGATCGTCCCGCGCTCGTCGTCGGCCAGCCACAGCTCGCTGACCTGCCACCCCATCCGCTCGCCGAGCGCCTCGACCACCCGGGCGGCTGCCTCGGCGCTGGACGCCGCCTCGGCCAGCCCTCGCGAGACGGCGGCCTCGGCGGCGGCGAAACGGCTGACCCGCTGTGCCGTGGTGACGTCCTGCGCGAACGCGTGGAAGACCGTGCCACCCGGCTCCTCGGTGACGGTGAGGGTCAGCTCGACCGGGAACTCGTGGCCGTCCCGGTGCACCGCGACCAGCTGGACCGGGTGCCCGAGCATGGCGCTGGGCTCGCCCGCCGCGAGCCGGGCGAGCCCGGCCCGGTGGCTGGCCCGCAGGTTCAGCGGAACCACCAGCTCGGCGAGGTCCTCGCCGCACGCCTCGTCGCCCGGGAAGCCGAAGACGCGTTCGGCGGCGGGGTTCCAGGCGATCACCCGGCCCGCGGCGTTGATCGCGACGTAGGCGAACCGGGCCACGGCGAGAACCTGCTCCGGGTCACGCAGGACCTGAAGGCCGCAGCTGACCCGCTTCCGTGGCTGCATGGTTCTCCCATATCCGTCGTATCGGTCATTCTCCCACTCGGTGCCGTGGTGAGTGGGTCGGTAGGATCAACCGCTTTCACGGAACGGGGAGGTTCTTCGTGGCGAAGCGACGTGCCGACCGGCAATCCTGGCTCATCCTGATCGCCGGGCTCTTCATGACGACGATCGGTGCCGCCTGGCTGTTGTCCGGCTCCGACGACTGCGGCGGCTCCGCGATGAGCGCCGGCGACACCTGCGAGACCTACACGAACGGGGAGCTGACCGGCACCACGGATGCGGCCGGTCAGCGCGCCGCCCACCCGGTAAAGGGGGGGGCGCGGGGTTCGGGAGATCGGCGGGGTGGGGAAGAGTGTTTAGCGGGACGTGTTGATGTCGGTGGTGGGGGGGTGAGTA